>JACPXL010000070.1 GCA_016196555.1 Candidatus Omnitrophota bacterium
CTCATCCTTAAAACGGCCAAAGCCTTTCAGGAAATTTCCCTGCGCCCGGTGAAAAAAGTGCCGGCCCTGCGCGGAAAAACCGTGGCCAATCTTTTTTTCGAACCCAGCACGCGCACCCGCATTTCTTTTGAACTTGCCGCCAAAAGGCTGAGTGCGGACTCCATTCACATTGCTGCCGCCACATCGAGCGTGGTCAAAGGAGAAAGCCTCAAGGATACGATTCGTAATATTGAGGCGCTTAAAGTGGATCTTGTAGTGATGAGGCATCCTTCGTCAGGAGCTCCGCACCGGATGGCGCATCATCTCAAGGCAGGCGTTGTTAACGCGGGCGATGGATTGAATGAACATCCCACACAGGCGCTGCTTGATATGTTCACCATTTTGGAAAAAAAGGGAAAGCTTGAAGGAGTCAAAGTGAGTTTTGTGGGCGACATTCTCCACAGCCGTGTCACTCGCTCCAATATTTGGGGGCTTACGAAAATGGGCGCGAAAGTGACCGTGTGCGCGCCTAAAACTCTGCTGCCGGCCCAAGTGGAAAAAATGGGCGTGCGTGTGACGACAAGTTTAAAAGAAGCGGTGAAAGATGCGGATGTTATTAATCTTCTTAGAATTCAGCTTGAACGCCAGAGCGAATCTTTTTTCCCGAGCATTCGGGAATATGCCACGGCTTATCAAATCAATCGAGAAATTTTGAAGGCCGCCAAACCCGATGTGACCATTATGCATCCTGGTCCGGTCAATCGCGGTATTGAAATTACCAGCGAAGTGGTAGATGGCTCCTCGTCGGTGATTCTCGATCAGGTAACGCACGGGCTGGCCGTAAGAATGGCGGTTCTGTACCTACTCACCGGAGCTCCGGTGGAAGTCAAAGAAATGGAATCCAAAGAAGGAGCGGCGTCATGATTAATATTTTAATCCGCCAAGCAAAGCGAGTTGATCCTGTCAGTCAAAAAGAGGACGTGATCGACCTTCATATTAAAAGCGGAAAAATCGCGGACATCGGAAGCAATCTTTCCATCCCCGATGCGGAAATTGTTGAGGCCAAAGGCCTGCATCTTTTTCCGGGACTGATTGATTTGCACACTCATTTTCGTGAGCCGGGATTTGAAGCCAAAGAAACCATTGCCAGCGGAGCCCAGGCCGCGCTTCGCGGGGGATTTGTCGCCTCGGTTTCTATGCCCAACACGAATCCGCCGTGCGATCATCAAAGCGTCATCGACAATATCATCCGCAAAGCCAAAGAAGTCCCGTATCATATTTTTCCTTCCGGCACGATCAGCAAAGGCCGCGAGGGAAAAGAACTTTCGGAAATGGCAGATTTGCAGAACGCCGGAATTGTGGCCGTGACCGATGACGGCGATTGGGTGGAGGATTCGCTTCTGATGCGCCGCGCCATGGAATATGCCTCAATGCTGGATTTAATCGTCATGAGCCACTGCGAAGACAAAAAACTTGCGGCCAAAGGTGTTATGAATGAAGGGTTCAATTCCACACAATTCGGAATGCGCGGAATTCCGTCGGCCAGTGAAGAAGTGGCGGTGTCCCGCGATATTGAACTTGTGCGACTTACGGGCGCAAAACTTCATCTGTGCCATCTTTCCACCGCACGATCCGTCGAATTGGTGCGCCGTGCGAAAGCGGAAAAACTTTCCGTGACCGCGGAAGTGACGCCGCATCATTTGACGCTTACGGATGACGCGGTAGAAGGGTACAATACCAACACTAAAATGAATCCGCCGCTTCGGACTGCTGCGGATGTCGAAGCTCTTCGCGAAGGCCTTCATGATGGGACCATTGATTGCGTTTCAACCGATCATGCGCCGCATACTCAGGAAGAAAAAATGCTGGAATTTGATCAGGCCCCGTTTGGGGTGATCGGTCTTGAGACGGCGCTTGCGATTGTGCTGACGGAACTTCATCATCAAAAGAAATGGCCGCTTGTGAAAATTGCTCAGATTATGTCGCTTCGCCCGGCGGAAATTCTAAAACTCAATTCTGGGTTTGGGCGGATTGAAAAAGGGGCCCAGGCCAATCTCACGCTCGTGGACGTGAACCGGGAATGGGCCGTTTCGGCGGAAGATTTTTCATCGAAATCCAGAAACTCCTGTTTTATGAAACGAAAATTAAAAGGTAAAGTCGCGGCCACCATTTGCGCCGGAAAGTTATGGAAATACTCATGAAAGCATACCTAGCCTTAGAAGACGGATTGTTTTTTGAAGGAGAATCCTTCGGCGCGGAAGGTGAAGCTTGCGGAGAAGTGGTTTTCAATACGTCCCTTTCCGGTTATCAGGAAATTCTGACCGATCCTTCTTATAAAGGGCAGATTGTGACCATGACTTATCCTCATATTGGAAATTACGGCGTGAATTTTGAAGATGAGGAATCCTCCAAGCCATGGGTGGAAGGGTTTGTGATCAAAGAGTTGAGTCCCGTAACGAGCAATTTCCGGGCGAAAATGACGTTGAGCGATTATCTTAAAAAACACAATAAAATCGGAATTGAAGGAATTGATACGCGAAAACTCGTGAAGCATTTGCGCGATCAGGGCGCGAAAAAAGGGATTATTTCCACGCTTGAGCGCGACAAAACGAAACTCATTCAAAAAGCCAAAAACTCGCCAAGCATTGTTGGTGTTGACCTTGTTAAAGAAGTGACGTGCCGCAAACCTTATGAATTCAAAGATTCACTATTGCCCGGCTATGAATGGGGAAGTGCGGACTTGGAAAAGCGTTTTAACATCGTGGCGATTGATTCGGGAATTAAATTTAATATTTTGCGCAAACTCAATCAGCACGGATTTAATGTCAAGGTTGTGCCCGCTTCAGCAAAAAAAGATGAAATCCTGAAAAGTAAACCCGACGGTATCTTTTTATCGAACGGCCCTGGAGATCCTTCGGCGGTGCCTTATTTAATCGAAACCGTGCGTAACCTTATCGGCAAAGTGCCGATTTTTGGAATTTGCCTCGGCCATCAGATTCTGGGTCAGGCCCTCGGCGGCACTACCTCCAAACTCAAATTTGGTCATCGGGGAGGCAATCATCCGGTGATGGATTTAAAAACACAAAAAATCGAAGTCACTTCGCAGAATCACGGTTTTGTGGTGGATATCGATTCCTTGCCTAAAAACGAAGTTGAGCTGACCCATGTGAATTTAAATGATAAAACGCTCGAAGGAATGCAGCATAAAAAACATCCCGTGTTTTCGGTGCAGTATCATCCGGAAAATTCACCGGGACCTCACGACAGCGATTATTTGTTCGCCAGATTCAGGGAGATGATAGAAAAAAATGCCTAAGCGTACCGACATCAAAAAAATTCTCATTATCGGGTCGGGCCCGATCATTATCGGTCAGGGCTGTGAATTCGATTATTCCGGCACTCAGGCCTGCAAAGCGCTGCGTGAAGAGGGTTATGAAGTTGTGCTGATCAATTCCAATCCTGCTACGATTATGACGGACCCGGAAACTGCGCCGCGCATTTATATCGAACCGCTGCTGGTAGAATATCTCGAAAAAGTGATTGAAAAAGAAAGGCCGCAGGCCTGTTTGCCGACCATGGGAGGGCAGACCGCGCTGAATCTGACGGTCCAAGCGTTTGAAAAAGGCGTTTTTCAAAAATACGGCGTGGAACTCATCGGCGCTAAATATGAAGCCATTAAAAAGGCCGAGAACCGCGAGCAATTTAAAAAAGCCATGCAGAAAATCGGTCTCGACCTTCCGAAAAGTGATTTTGCTTATTCTGTGACTGAAGCTTTGAAAATTGCCGATCAAATTGGCTACCCGGTTGTGGTGCGCCCGAGTTTTACGCTCGGGGGATCGGGCAGCGGCATTTGCTTTAATCGTGAGGAGCTTGAGCGCACGGCGAATCTGGGATTGGAATACAGCATGGTGCATGAAGTCCTGATCGAAGAGTCCGTGCTTGGCTGGAAAGAATTCGAGCTCGAAGTCATGCGCGATATTCGAGACAATTATGTGGTGATTTGTTCCATAGAAAATTTCGATCCGATGGGGATTCACACCGGAGATTCCATTACGGTCGCGCCTGCGCAAACTCTTACAGATAAAGAATACCAACGCATGCGCGATGCCGGCCGTAAAATCATTTCTGAAATCGGTGTTGAAACCGGCGGGTCCAATATTCAATTTGCGGTGAACCCTGTCAACGGCCGGATGGTCATCATCGAAATGAATCCGCGCGTGTCTCGTTCCTCAGCACTTGCCTCGAAAGCCACGGGATTTCCCATTGCCAAGTTTGCGGCCAAACTTGCCGTGGGTTACACGCTTGATGAAATTCCCAATGATATTACGCGCTACACGCCGGCCTCTTTTGAACCTTCCATTGATTATTGCGTGGTGAAAATTCCGCGTTTTGCCTTCGAAAAATTTGAAGGTGTGGACAATACCTTGTCCACACAAATGAAATCCGTGGGCGAGGCGATGTCCATTGGCCGCACGTTTAAAGAGGCCTTTCAAAAAGGGATTCGTTCGCTTGAAATTAAACGTTTTGGGCTCGGCGCTGACGGCCGCGACAAAGTGTTGGGTGTACCGCTTAAAACTGTTGGAGAATATACGAAATTCTGGCAAGAAGCCGCTAAAGACGAAGAACTCAAACGCAAAATCCGCCATTATATTTCCATTCCTAAGGAAGACCGGATTTTTTATATCAAATATGCTTATCTTGCCGGCGTCAGTACGGATGAAATTTACCGGATCACCCATATTGATCCCTGGTTTTTGGAACAAATGCGGCAAATTATTAATTTGGAAAAAGAATTGCTCGCTGCCGCAAAAGATTTATCCAAACAAAAAGAAATTTTGCGCAAGGCCAAAAGCTATGGGTTCTCCGATCGCCAGCTCGCATTTCTTTGGGAAAAATCCGAAAATGAAATCCGTGATTTCCGCCACAAAGAAGAAGTCCTGCCGGTTTTTAAACTGGTCGACACCTGCGCCGCAGAATTCAAGGCGTACACGCCCTACTTTTATTCTACTTATGAAGAGGAAGACGAGTCTTTTCCGAGTCAGAAAAAGAAAATCATGATTTTAGGCGGCGGTCCAAACCGTATCGGGCAGGGGATTGAATTTGATTATTGCTGTGTTCACGCCGCATTTGCCCTCCGCGAACTAGGATTCGAGACTTTGATGGTCAATTCCAATCCTGAAACTGTCAGCACGGATTATGATACTTCCGACAAACTTTATTTTGAACCGCTGACTTTGGAAGATGTGCTGAGCATTGTAGAACGCGAAAAGCCGATGGGCGTGATTGTTCAGCTCGGAGGGCAGACGCCGCTCAATCTTTCCAAACAGCTTGAAGCGGCCGGTGTGAAAATTCTCGGGACCTCCGCGGAGGCAATTGACATTGCGGAAGACCGAGACAAATTCAAAAGACTTCTCGAAAAAATTAAGTTGGCACAGCCAAGAAATGGAATTGTCTACAATTTAGAAGAAGCCGTTCGTGCGGCCAAAGAAATTACTTATCCGGTTGTGGTTCGTCCTTCCTATGTATTGGGAGGACGTGCTATGGAAATTGCTTATGATGAAGATTTTCTGCGCAAATACATGGCCAGTGCGGTGGAGGCCAGCGATGAGCATCCGGTTTTAATCGATAAATTCCTTGAAGACGCGATTGAAGTCGATGTGGATTTGATTTCGGACGGCGAAACGGCCGTGGTGGGCGCGGTGCTTGAGCATATTGAAGAAGCCGGCGTTCATTCCGGAGACAGCGCCTCTGTGATTCCGCCCTTTTCTCTTAAGAAAGAAATGGTGGACGAATTAATCGCCAAAACTAAACAAATCGCTAAAGAGTTGGGCATTATAGGATTGATGAATGTTCAGTATGCCATTAAAGACAATGTGATTTACTGCTTAGAAGTTAATCCGCGTGCATCGCGTACAATCCCCTTTGTGAGTAAAACGATTGGCGTGCCGCTTGCCAAGCTTGCAGCCAAGGTGATGACAGGAAAAACGTTGAAGGAATTAGGTTTTACCGAAGAAATCATTCCGCCTTATGTGACAGTGAAAGAATCAGTTTTTCCCTTTGTGAAATTTCCCGGTGTGGACATTATTTTGTCGCCCGAAATGAAATCTACTGGTGAGGTGATGGGCATTGACGATGATTTTCCCAAGGCCTTTTATAAATCCCAGGACGCTGCGACGGCGCACATTCCTTTGGACGGAAAAGTTTTTATCAGCGTGAAAAGCTCGGATAAAAGTAAAATTGTGCCGATTGCAAAAAAATTTCATGATTTGGGATATTCCTTGGTGGCGACGCGGGGAACCGCGAGAGTACTTCAGGAAAATGGCATTCCGGCGCAGATTATTTTAAAAATCGCCGAAGGCCGGCCTAATGTCGGCGATTTGATACGTAACCGGGACGTGAAATTAGTGGTCAATACACCCAGCGGTAAAGGGCCGATGCTCGATGAAGCCAAAATCCGTTCGCTGGCGGTGTCTTTCAATATTCCTTGCATTACCACCATCAATGCTGCGCGTGCGGTGACTATGGGGCTTGAAGCCGTGCGCGGCCGCGGTCTCGAAGTGCGTGCCATTCAGGATTATCATAAAAAGCTTTTGGAGGTTCGTCATCCTGAGGGCCAAAGGCCCGAAGGATCTCGCAAACGAGATTCTTCGCCCCTTCGGGGCTCAGAATGACGGCCGATATAAAATGATTGATCAAGTTGTTGCCATTCTTGAAAACCGCAAGGTCAACGAGAAATATTTTAAATTGGCTTTTCGCTCGCGTGAACTCGCGCGCGGTGTTTTACCAGGACAATTCGTCAATATTCAAATTCAGCCCAGCCTGGACCCATTTCTGCGCCGCCCTTTCAGCTATTACCGCATTACCGGAGACAAAATTGAAATTCTCTATGAAATTTTGGGGCGGGGTACGGCGCTTTTAGCCTCACGCGTGAAAGGCGATACGCTTAAAGTGATGGGGCCTTTGGGAAAACCTTTTACGGCGGCGCTTAAATGCAAAAAACGAGTTTTAGTGGCGGGCGGCGTGGGTGTTCCGCCGCTCATTTTCCTCGCCGAAAAAAATCCCGTGGATTATTTTTTGATCGGTACCAAATCCAAAAAAGAAGTGATGCCCAAAAAAGAACTCGCCAAAGTCAAAGGCCGGGTATTTTATTCGACCAATGACGGCAGTTACGGCAAAAAAGGCTATGTGACGGCTCTTCTGGAAGAAATTCTCAAAAAAGAAAAGCCGGAAAATCTTTATATTCAGACCTGCGGTCCCGAAATTATGATGCAGGCAGTGCTCGATATCGCGCGCCGCTGCGATATCGAAGGAGAGGCTTCGCTGGATAAGCCCATGGCCTGCGGTGTGGGGGCTTGCCTCGGTTGTATGGTGAAAACAGACCAGGGCTGGCTCCCGTCCTGCACACACGGGCCCGTTTTCAAGTTTGAAAAGTTGGTAGGTCAGATATGAAAATTGATTTAACTACGCGAATTAAAAATCTCACGTTCCGGAATCCGATCACGGTCGCTTCAGGGACTTTCGGCACTAAAGATGAATATTCCAAATATGTGGACTATGAAAAACTTGGCGCAGTGATCACTAAAACCATTACGGTCCGTCCGCGCAAGGGCAATTCCATGCCGCGCATTTGCGAAACGACGGGCGGAATGCTCAATGCCATTGGACTTCAGAACAAAGGCCTGGAAGATTTTATCGAAAATAAAGTCCCGTTTTTTGCCGAAATCGATACGCCGCTGATCGTCAATATCGCAGGGGAATCGCTCGATGATTTCCGCGAGCTGACGAAGGCCCTGCATCAACATCCTGATGTGGTGAAAGCGCTTGAACTCAATCTTTCCTGCCCCAATGTTGAAGAAGGCGGAACTTCGTTCATGAAAAAGCGGGAAATCATGATTGATGTTTTGAAAGCCGTGCGTTCAGAAACCGATCTTCCGCTCTTTGCCAAGCTTTCGCCGGAGCTCGGGGATGTGGTGGAAATTGCCGGCGATGTGATCTCTGCGGGTGCTGACGGCTTAAGTTTGATCAACACCTTAAAAGGAATGGCGATTGATATTTATAAGAGAAGATCGCGCATTGCCAATGTCACCGGCGGTTTGAGCGGACCCGCGATCAAGCCGGTAGCTCTGCGCTATGTTTATGAAGTGAAAAAATATTATAAAGTGCCCATCATTGCTTCGGGTGGAATTATGACGGCCGAAGACGCCGTAGAATTTTTAATTGCCGGAGCCGATCTCCTTGCCATCGGGACGGCGAGTTTTGTCAATCCGCGTGCGACGCTGGATATTCTGGAAGGGATTACAGCTTTTTGCAAAAAGCAGAAAATCAAACATATTGATGAATTGCGGAGGGCGTTCAATGCCGAAAAAAGATAGTGCCTCGCGGGTGATTGTGGCGCTTGATCTTACGGATTTGAATTCTGCCCGCGAACTCTTGCAGAAGCTCAAAGGGGTTATCGGTTTTTATAAAATCGGATTTGAATTTTTTACAGCGCATGGCTGGAAAGCGGTTGAACTGGTGCGCGAATTCGGCAGCAAAGTTTTCTTGGATTTAAAACTTCACGATATTCCCACAACGGTCGCAAAAACCGCGGCCGTGATTTGCGATCATGAAGTCGATATGTTCAATGTGCATGCCCTCGGCGGAATTGAAATGATGAAAAAAACGCGCCAGGCCGTCGATGAATGCACGAAAAAAGGAAAGAAAAA
Source organism: Candidatus Omnitrophota bacterium (assembly GCA_016196555.1). Taxonomy (GTDB): domain Bacteria; phylum Omnitrophota; class Omnitrophia; order Omnitrophales; family Aquincolibacteriaceae; genus JACPXK01. The sequence goes on from JACPXL010000070.1 coordinate 8,685, forward strand.
GCCCATGGTTTTGGGCGTGACTATTCTGACCAGCCATAATCAAGATGTTCTTTCCAAAGAGCTCGGTATTGCCCGATTGCTTTCAGAAGAAGTGATGGCGCTTACGCGCCTGGTGAAATCTGCGGGCCTTGACGGTGTGGTTTGCTCACCTGAAGAAACTCCGGCGCTTCGAAAAGAATTTCCATCCGGATTCACGCTTGTCACGCCGGGTGTTCGCCCAGGCGAAAGTTCACGGGACGATCAAAGGCGTGTCATGACGCCCCTGTGTGCGATTGAATCCGGCTCCGATTATCTCGTGATCGGCCGTCCCATTGTCCAGTCTCCGGATCCCCGCAAAGCCGCAGAACTGATTGTTTCTGAAATTAATTCTTAGGAAAAATCAGCCAGCCGGGACCAAATTTATCGACGACAAAAATTATGTTTTTAAAATGGAGTGGTAAGACTAAGGGATTAAAAACAAAGAAGTAAGGACGGCGGCCCAAAAGGCTGAACGCAGAAGGATTTTGCGGCCTTTCTTTTTCAGTGCGCTGATAATATCGGTGTCCTGAAGTTTTTTGGTTCCGAAATCCATATTGCATGTTCCCATTTCGGCGAGAACGGCGCAGGTTTTCTCACGCGCTTGAATCAGCCCGAACATACCAAAGAAAAACGGAACGAATAAACCGAAGCGAAAAGGGCGGGAGAATCCTTGGCTGACTAAATAAATCCCTGCGGCCACGCTGAAAATAAGACTGATCGTCCCCATTCGTACACGCCTGCGTCTTTGCGCCGGGCCGATGTTGCTCTCCGAGCCCGCGATTTGACTCCGGTAATATTCCACGCAAGGCTCACAAATCCCGTCTTTTGTTTCCCATTTTGGATTGGCCTGTTGAATACGCTCAATCACGTGGGTGTCCGTGTGCTTAAGAAAAAGAATAATATCGCGTTCCATGGTTCTGCCGCACATGGGGCATACGTACTGATTGGCCAAAGTTTCTGTCATGGGAGTTACCGCCTTTCTGAGGGCGTATGATGCCTCAGCTGACGGGAATGTTCAAGCCGCAATTTGTGATCTTTGCCCTTCATTGACCTTCGCTTCGCCTTACGATATAATCTTTGGACTTTATCTAAGTCTTTAAGCAGCAATATGTAATGTTTGTATTCGTCATCCTGAGCGACCCTAAAGGGCTACTTCGTTGAGCGAAGGATCTCAGTTCTGAGATTCTTCGGCCTACGGCCTCAGAATGACAGATGCTAGGATGATGAACAGATGACGCATAATTCAAATTATGGATCTCGTTTCCTTCCCATCGATTCCATTGCTGCCGTTCTCGAGCCATTTCAAGTTGATCGCCCTGTGCGACTGGCCGGACGTCTGATGGCCCGTCGCGTGATGGGTAAAAGCTGTTTTTGTGATCTCAAAGACGAAACCGCGCGCGTTCAGCTTTATGGGAAAAAAGATGATTTGGGTGACGAGGCTTTCGAAAAATTTTCCTCCCTTTCTCTCGGGGACATCATTGGGATTGAAGGCCGGCTTTTTCTTTCTAAAACCGGAGAAAAATCCGTGCGGGTGGACAAATTCACGCTGCTTTCCAAAATTGTCCGCACACTTCCAGAAAAATGGCATGGACTCAAAGACGTAGAGACCCGTTACCGCCAGCGTTATCTCGATCTTATCGTCAATGATGAGGTCCGTGTCAATTTTAAAAAACGCAGCCAAATTATTCAGCAAATCCGCCAATTTTTAGACAGCCGCGGTTTCATGGAAGTTGAAACGCCCATGATGCAGCCTATTCCCGGTGGTGCGCGCGCTAAACCATTTGTCACGCATCACAACACCCTTCACACAGATCTTTATTTGCGAGTGGCCCCCGAGCTTTATCTGAAGCGCCTTCTTGTCGGCGGTTTTGAAAAAGTTTATGAAATTAACCGCAATTTCCGCAATGAGGGGATTTCCATTCGGCATAATCCGGAATTCACCATGCTCGAACTTTATCAGTCTTATGCGGATTACAATGACATGATGGATATTACCGAAGAGGTCATTACGGAACTCGCGACGAACCTTTATGGAAAAACGGAACTTCCATACGGTGAACGCACGATCAATTTCAAACGTCCGTGGAAGCGCATTTCTTTTTATGACAGCTTGAAGGAAAAAACCGGCATCGATTTTCTTAAAACGCCGATTCGTGAGGCGGCCAAAAAATTGCATGTGGAAGTAACCAAGGACATCGATGATGTCGATATTCTTAATGAAATTTTTGGGCGTTTTGTGGAGGAGGATTTGTGGGACCCCACGTTTGTGATTGATTATCCGACTGTGATGACGCCTCTAGCCAAGGCCAAGGAGGACAATCCGGATGTGGTTTACCGGTTCGAGCTTTTCATCGCCAAAATGGAGATTGCCAATGCTTTTTCCGAACTTAATGATCCCGCCATTCAGCGCGAACGCCTCGAGGCGCAGCGCGACATGATTGGTGAGCATAAGGTTTTGGATGAGGATTTTTTGACGGCGCTTGAATATGCCATGCCGCCCGCAGGCGGTCTTGGAATCGGCATCGACCGGCTGGTGATGCTTCTGACCAATCAGAATTCGATTCGGGACGTGATTTTATTTCCCCAGCTTCGTCCGGAAAAAAATACCGGCGAAGGAGAAAAATAAATGGGATTTGAACTTTTTATCGCAAAAAGATATTTAAGGAACCGCACGCGCACGACTTTTATTTCCATCGCGGGTGTTTGCGTGGGTGTTGCCGCGCTGATTGTGGTGCTGGCGGTTTTTACCGGATTTCAAAGCCAGCTTAAATCGACCATGGTCAGTGTCCATCCTCATCTTAAAATCGAAAAATGGGGAGGCGTCACGGATTGGCAAAGCGAAGTTTCGAAAATCCAATCTTTGAATATGCCTGGAGTGCGCACCATCGCGCCCTATGTTTCGGCTGAAGCGGTGCTGCAATCCGACGCGACGGCCACCGGGGTCATTGTGAAAGGCGTGGACAGCCGTTACGAAGATATGGCCATTTTCCAAAAAAATTTAACGGGCGGAGAATTTGATCTTTCCGACACGACGATAGAAAAAAGCAAACGCTGGCTTTTCTTTTTCAAAAAAACCGTGCGTGTTCCTGTGGGCAAAGTCTTGATTGGAGAAAGTCTTGCCATGATTTTACGCGTTCACGTGGGAGATACCGTGACGCTCATCGCCCCTACTTTTGAAAGCGGGGCTCGATCGATTGCCGGAATTCGGGCCGAAACAAAAACATTTATTGTGGGAGGAGTTTTTCATCTTGGAATGAGCGATTTCGACACCTCCTTCGCCATGATCAGCCTTCCACGCGCGCAGGAGTTGTATCATCTTGGCGGGCGTGTGAGCGGCATCGGCGTCCGCTTTCAGGATGTCGATCAGGCTTTAAAATGGACTTTGATTTTGCGCGGGAAATTTCCTCTCGAATACGTCATCTCGTCATGGCAGGACGTGAACCCTAATTTTTTTCAGGCTCTTCGCGTGGAAAAATCAGTGCAGATGATTTTCTTGGCCCTCATTATTCTCGTGGCGGCCTTCAATATTTTTTCCACGCTTGTCATGGTGGTGTTGGAAAAGACGCGCGATATCGGGGTTTTGCAGGCAATTGGTGCAACCCGGGCCAACATCCGCAAGATTTTTCTCCTGCAGGGAACGACGGTGGGAGTTTTAGGGGTCCTTTCGGGAACAGCTATCGGACTTCTCGTGCTTTTTTATCGCAATGATATTTTGAAATTCATCAAAGACACGACGGGCTTTGAACTTTTTCCGAGCAATATTTATCTCTTTGACGGACTTCCGGCGGAAATTCACGCGGCCGACATTATCGCCATTGTGGGCTTAGCCCTTGGGGCGTCAATTTTAGCTGCACTGTATCCGGCCTATCGCGCTTCGCGTCTAAATCCCGTGGAGGCCATTCGCTATGAGTAAGCCTTCAGAAGCCATTTTGACCGCCGTCGACGTGAAAAAGGATTACGCTTCGGGGGGCCGTGACCTTCCGATCTTAAAAGGAATTCATTTTTCGCTTTTCCCGGGACAAATAGCGCTTATTTTTGGCAAATCGGGTTCTGGAAAATCTACGTTTTTGAATTTATTGGGCGGATTGGACCATCCCACGTCGGGGAAAATTATTTTTGAAGGGCAGGATATTACACAAATGAATGAACAAGCGCTCGCCCGCATGCGCAATCAAAGAGTCGGTTTTGTGTTTCAGTTTTATCATCTTTTGCCGGATTTGACGCTTTATGAGAACGTGCTTTTGCCGTCTCTTATTGCCGGAAAACGCGATGACAAATGGGTGCGCGAAATTCTGCGGCGTTTTAAGCTTTTGAGCCGGCAGGATCACCGTCCTTCGGAGCTTTCTGGCGGCGAGCAGCAGCGGGCGGCCATTGCGCGTGCGCTGGTCAACCGCCCCGCAGTGGTTTTTTGTGACGAACCCACCGGTAATTTGGATGAAACCACGGCGGAGGAAGTCACCGCACTTTTAAATGATTTGAATCGTGAAGAAGGGCAGTCCTTTTTGATTGTGACCCATGATGAAAGTCTAGCCTGGACTTACGGCAATTCTTTTCGCCTTCACGAAGGCATTCTTCTCCGGGAAAACGGCGATCGTCCTGTGGAAATGGAAAAAATACAATAGGAGCTATCATGGAACTTCAAATTTATATCGACGGCAAATGGTTTCCGAAAAGCGAAGCCAAAATTTCAGTGTTCGATCACGGTCTTCTTTATGGCGACGGTGTGTTCGAAGGCATACGCGCTTACCATGGTTTGGTTTTCAAACTCTCCGAGCATTTGGACCGGCTGTGGGAATCTGCGCACACGCTGATGCTTGAAATCCCAATCAGCAAAAAAGAAATGGAAAAAGCAATTATCGAAACGCTCCGGAAAAACCACTTCAACGATGCTTATATCCGGGTGGTGGTGACGCGCGGCACCGGTGATCTTGGTCTTGATCCGGCCAAATGCAAACGGGCCACCATTTTTATTATCACCGACAAAATTACGCTTTATCCGGAGTCGCTTTACAAAAAAGGTTTGGATTTAATCACAGTCCCCACGGTGAGAAATCTTCCGGAAGCCGTCAATCCGGCCATTAAAAGCCTGAATTATCTCAATAATATCCTGGCAAAAATCGAAGGGAAAAATTCCGGCTGCATTGAAGCCCTCATGCTGAATCATCAAGGGTATGTGGCGGAATGTACGGGCGATAATATTTTTATGGTGAAAAACGCGCTTCTCTTGACGCCGCCCACTTACTTGGGCGCCCTCAAAGGGGTTACTCGCCAGGCCATTATCGAAATTGCGGAGAGCAAAAAAATCAAATTTGAAGAAAGAATTCTCACCCGGCATGATCTTTTTAATGCGGAGGAGGTGTTTTTGACCGGAACAGCGGCCGAAGTCATTCCCGTGGTCAAAATTGACGGCCGGGTCATCGGCACTGGAAAACCAGGCGGAGTCACGGCTGATTTACGTAAGGCTTTTCAGGCCCTTACGCAAAAAGACGGAGTAAGGTATTCGTCATCCTGAGCGATCCTAAAGGACTGCTTCGCCGAGCGAAGGATCTAGCGAGCTTCTTCGGCCTCAGAATGACGGGCTTGTCGGCCATGATATAATGAAAGGCACCGAGAGAGGTTATGACCTGTAATGTTTGCGGGGTTAACGAAGCGACCATTCATTTGACCGAAATCGTTAATAGTCAAATGATGGAAGTCCATTTGTGCGAAACCTGTGCCCAGGAAAAGGGGACGGATTTTAAAACCCATTTTAGCTTGGATGATTTGCTTGGAAGCATGGGCGCCATGAGTGAGCAAATCAAGCAGGGTGAAAAGAAAGCGTCTTCTCTTTGCTGTTCCGGCTGCGGGATGACCTATGAAGAGTTCGGAAAAACGGGAAGACTCGGCTGCGCAACTTGTTACGATGCTTTTTCGAAAATGCTGATTCCGTTAATCAAAAGGATTCAGCGCTCTACGCATCATGTCGGCAAAAAGCCATCCAAGATCCCGCGCGCGGCGCGAAGTGTTCACGATTTAAGGGTACTGCAAGACCGGCTGCGCAAAAGTGTCCAGGTGGAAGCATTTGAGGATGCTGCCAAGCTTCGCGATGAAATTAAGCATATTGAAGATAAAATAAAAAAAGGGAAAAAACCTAAAAATGAGTGATGTGGACCGTTTTCTAAAACAAACGGCCGAATGGCTGCGTTCTTCGGGGCCCAACAGCGACATTGTCATCAGTTCGCGCGTAAGGCTTGCCCGGAATCTTTCCGGATTTCCTTTTCTTGGCAAACTCAATAATGAACTTCAGGAAGACATTGTCGAATCTGTTGAAGAAGCCGTAAAGAAAAGTTCATTTTTAAAAGACGCCTCTTATTTTCGCTATCACAGCCTTACGGATTTGGACCGCCAGTTTCTTTTGGAACGGCATTTGATCAGCCGTGAACATGCCGGAGAAAAAGGCGACAAGGCAGTGGCCATTACTCACAATGAAGTCGTCAGCCTAATGATTCTGGAAGAGGACCATATAAGGCTTCAAGCTTTTCAAACCGGCTTTAATTTGATTGAAGCCTGGCGCATTGTCACGCAGGTGGATGATGAGCTTGAAAAAAATTTGGACTATTCTTTCAGCTCTGAATTAGGATATCTTACGGCATGTCCCACCAATGTGGGAACAGGATTACGCGCTTCGTGCATGCTTCACATTCCGAGCCTTGTGCTGACAAAACAGGTGCACAAGGTTTTGCAGGCTTTGTCGAAACTTAATTTAGCCGCCCGGGGGCTTTATGGAGAGGGGACTCAGGCGGTGGGAAATTTTTTCCAGTTCTCCAATCAAATGACTCTCGGCCAGAACGAAGAGGAGATCATTGATAATCTGGAGCGTGTCATCCGCCAAGTGATTGATCATGAGCGGGAGGCGCGCGAATACCTGCGCCAAAAGCGCAAAGCTAAATTCGAGGACCAAATTTGGCGGGCGGTGGGAACGCTCAAATCCAGCCGTGTGATTTCCTCGCAGGAAGCGACTCAGCTTTTATCGCTTCTTCAGCTTGGAATTAACATGGAACTGATCAAATCGGATTTAAAGGCACAGGAAATTAACGCGCTTTTTTTACTCATTCAACCGGCGCATCTTCAAAAATTGATCGGCAAGCCGCTTAATTCTTCCGACCGGGATATTCGCCGTGCGGATTTGATTCGCGAAAAACTTGTTAAAGTGAACTTATAAATTGCGTCGTCCTGAGCGAAGCGAAGGATCTCGTTCCGAGATTCTTCGGCCTTCGGCCTCAGAATGACGATTACCCGGGAGGTCTGTAATGTTTGATCGTTTCACAGAAAGAGCCAGAAAAGTCATTATCCTCGCCAAAGAAGAGGCGAAACGTTTTAATCACGATTATATTGGGACTGAACATATTCTTCTCGGACTGATCAAAGAAGGGGAAAGTGTGGCTGCTGCGGTTTTGCAGAATCTCGGGCTTTCACTCGATACGATTCGTCTTGAAGTGGAAAAACTTGTGCAATTTGGGCCGAGCACAATTGTGTCCGGCGATATTCCTTTTACGCCCAAAGCTAAAAAAGTAATTGAGCTGGCCATGGATGAAGCCCGCCGGCTCGGTCACAATTACATTGGCACCGAACATCTTCTGCTGGGTCTGATTAAAGAAGGCGAAGGGGTTGCGAGCCATGTGCTCATGAATATCGGGCTTGATCTCAATAAAGTCCGCGCGGAAGTCATTAAACTTCTGGGATCGTCCACACCCACGGGATCCGGCGGTGGGGGCGGAACAGGCGGCGGAGGCGGAGCGGCAGTCGGTACGGCAAAAGGAAAAACCAAAACGCCGGCGCTGGATGCTTTTGGCCGCGATCTTTCTGCGCTTGCGCGCGAAGGAAAACTTGACCCTGTGGTGGGGCGTGAAAACGAAGTTGAGCGTGTGATTCAAATCCTTGCCCGCCGTACGAAAAATAATCCGGTTCTTTTAGGAGAAGCCGGCGTGGGCAAAACCGCGATTGTTGAAGGGCTCGCGCAAAGAATTATTTCCGGGGATGTTCCCGAAATCCTTATCGATAAACGTATTGTGGTGCTGGATCTTGCCTTGATGGTTGCCGGAACTAAATACCGCGGACAATTCGAAGAACGTATCAAGGCCGTGATGGATGAAATCCGCCGTTCTGAAAACGTGATGATTTTTATTGACGAACTTCACACGCTGGTTGGTGCGGGGGGTGCGGAAGGTGCGATCGACGCTTCGAATATTTTAAAGCCTGCGCTTGCGCGCGGCGAAATTCAGTGCATTGGTGCAACCACGCTTGACGAATACCGCAAATACATTGAAAAAGACGCCGCTTTGGCCCGTCGTTTTCAAACTATTATGGTGGATCCTCCTTCGGTGGATGAGACCATACAGATTTTGAAAGGGTTAAGAGATAAATACGAAGCCCATCACCGTGTAAAAATTTTAGATGAAGCGATTGAAGCTGCGTCCAAACTTTCGGACCGCTATATCAGCGGCCGTTTTTTACCGGACAAAGCCATCGATCTTATTGACGAAGCAGCTTCGCGCGCCCGCCTTTCCGTGACCACGCTTCCCAAAGATTTAAAAAAGCTTGAAACCGAAATCGAATCTTTCAAACGCGAAAAAGAAGCTTCAATTAAGGCGCAGGATTTTGAGAAGGCTGCCAAATTGCGTGATGATGAACGCCGCGCTAAAGAAGAACTCGCTCGCGTGAGAAAAAGCTGGAAAGAATCCAAGTCCGAAGTTGAAGTCCAGGTCACGGCCGAGGACATTTCCCATATTGTTTCCAAATGGACCGGTGTTCCGCTCGCTCGTTTGGAAGAGAAAGAAACCTCCCGGCTTCTGCGCATGGAAGACGAGCTCCATAAGCGCGTGATTGGCCAATTGGAAGCCGTGCGCGCGATTTCTCATGCTGTGCGCCGCGCCCGTTCAGGACTCAGAAATCCGCGCCGTCCCATCGGAGCGTTTATTTTCTTGGGGCCGACCGGTGTGGGAAAAACTCTTTTAGCGCGCGCTCTTGCCGGATTCATGTTCGGCGATGAGGATGCCATGGTGGTGGTGGACTGCTCGGAATACGGTGAAAAATTTAATGTTTCCCGTTTAGTCGGAGCTCCTCCGGGATATGTGGGGTATGAAGAAGGAGGCCAGCTTACGGAAAAAGTCCGGCGCCGGCCTTATTCGGTCGTGCTGCTTGATGAAATCGAAAAGGCGCATCCGGATGTTTTTAATATCTTGCTTCAATTGATGGAAGAGGGAAGATTGACGGACGCCTACGGGCGGAAAGTTGATTTTCGCAATACCATTCTCATTATGACGTCCAATGTCGGGGCGGAAATGATCAAAAAGCAGAATGAGATGGGATTCAAAAAAGAAACCGACGAACAAAATTACGAGACGATTAAACGGAAACTTTTGGATGAAACGAGAAAGATTTTCCGCCCGGAGTTTTTGAATCGCGTGGATGACATTATTGTTTTCCATCCGCTCGTTCGTCAGGATTTGGAACAAATTGTCGAAATCGAGCTTCAAGAGGTCAAGGACCGCCTCAAGGAAAAGAAGATGGAGATTATTCTGTCTCCTGAAGTCGTCAAATTTTTAATCGACAAGGGATATGATCCCGTTTTTGGTGCGCGGCCCCTCAAACGTACGCTTCAGCGTTATGTTGAAAACGTCCTGGCGGAGGAAATTCTTTCTGGAAAATTCCAGGAGGGGGACAAAGTCCGTGCCGAATTGCGCGGTGAAGTCATTCAATTCGAAAAAGCCTCTTAATCAAAATGCCTTATCGCTGGCGGATTGCGCTTACAGCAGTCTTTTGTTTTTTGATAGCAGCCGGAGCGGGAGGATATTTTGTCCTGGCCTCCCGCGTAAGCCGCGGTGATTTCAAACTCTTGGCGGAAAACCGGGTCGGGGATTTTTTTAAAACCCGGGTCCGAATCGGCAATATTCGCCCCCATTTATTCAATCAGATTTCTCTGACGGAATTAGTGGTCGGTTCTGAAAAATCCTCCGAAAAACATCCTTATTTTGTTCATATCGAAAAAGTTGTTTTCCGCTATAATTTTCTTCAACTCCTTATTCAGAATTTCAAAACTCCCAATGTCATTGTTTTGGAAGCCCCCAAGGTCATTCTCGATCAAACCTCTTTTCCCTACGATTTATTCCAGCGATTAGGATTGGATGCCAAAAGCGGGGGAATGGGTTCCTCCACGTTAAAAATTAAGGGTGGTGAAGTCCGGATCCCGGTTGGCCTTTTCCATACCGAGTTACGGCTTAATGATATTCAAGGATCTTTACAGTCTGAGGGTGACGGGAAAATCTCCGTGTCTTTCAAAGCGCATGCTTCGGGGCTGCTTAAAGGCGATCTTTTATTGGCAGGTGTGATTGATGTTTTTAACAAAACTCACCATCTAGATTTGAAAATGGAAGGAATTAGTTTCAGCGATGTGGTTGCGCTTCCTTTTGACCGGCTCGATGGGAATGTAAGGCTGGAAAATGGAAAATTCATTTTTGATAATTTAGAAGGGACCATCAAAGGCTGGAAAAACCATTTAAGCGGCGCGTTATGGAATTTAGGGCCGGCGCCGGCTTTTGAATTGGACTGGCAGGTGGGAAAGAAAGATTTTTTAGGAGCTATCCATTTTGAAGGCGATTTAGCCGCAGAAAATTTCAAAGCTTCCTTGCAGCCCTTTTTAAAGCAGGAAATTATTCTGGAAGGTAAAATCCGCCGCGAAGGCATGAATTTCTTTTCAGACGCCTATAAAACAAATACAGGTTATGAAGGTTCGGGAAAATTGGATTTTGAGTCAGGGGCTTATGATTTTTCGTTTCGGAAAGAAAATCAAATTATTGCGGTTGAATCCAACCTGAAGGGACTCAGTTTTCATTTGCGTCTGGATTTGAATCATGTAAAATTTTGGAATTTGGATGTGGCGACAAAGATGGAAATCGAACTCGACCCCGTGGCCCTGCGCTGGGAGGAACATGATTGGAAATTTAGGGGCAGTTTCAACACGGACTACTTTATTTTAGAATACATTCCATGGCAGGATTTTAGCGGCAGTTTCGAAATAGTGCCCTATGCCGTTAAAAATTTCACGAGTTTTTGGGGTGATGTTTTTCAAATGGATGCGGAGCTGAACTTTCAGCCCGCTATTCCTGACGGAAAGGCAGACCTTCGAGTCCATGGTTTTGATTTAAGCCATGTTAAAGAATTTGCCAGCAAACCTCTTCCCAAAGATTTAGGCGGAAAACTGGAAGGGAAATTGCATATCGAAGGGCCGATTTTCCGGCCCGAGGTGGTGGGGAATTTCAATGTCCATGACGGGAAAATCGGAAAATTGCTCTATGACCGGGGCATTATTCAATTCCGCGGCTTTCCGCCTTATTTGGCGCTGTATGATTCCAGAATTTTAAAAGGAAGAACCACGCTTTATTTAACCGGAGCTTTAAATTTAGCGCTGCCAAATATGTTTCATGGCATCCGCATCGAAACTTCGGATAAAATTGTTATTTGGAAAGGCATTCAAGCTCACACCAGCCAGGGAGGACTTGAAATCGAACATGTGTGGGAAAATCTTCCCGAATTTGCACTTGAAAGTGTCGGGCAGAAGAAAAAATCGATTATGGATGAGCCGTCTCAAAACGCTGAAGATAACCCCGGGGTTGTGGTCGGCCCCAAAGTAAAATTTTAATTGATATGGCAACTCCCTATTCTCGTTTTCATACGCTGCGCCGGTGGATATCCGTTCGTGGATGGCTGCGACGGGCAGGAAGTCTCTCCCTCTCCCTTGCGCAACATGCAGGCGGTATCAGCCTTCTTTTAAAAGACAGCCTTCAGGTGCTTTTTTCTTCCAAAATCCGCTGGCAGGCCACCGTCGAGCAAATGGACCGAATCGGATTGATGTCCCTGCCGCTTGTTTTTTTAACCGCGCTTTTTACAGGAATGGTCCTAGGCCTTCAATCCGCCTATCAATTAAAATTATTTGCCGCTGAACAGTACACCTCAGACCTTGTTGCTCTTTCTATGACGCGCGAATTGGGACCTGTTTTGACTGCAATGGTTGTGGCCGGCCGCGTGGGAGCATCGATTGCTGCAGAACTTGGCACGATGAAGGTCACTGAGCAAATTGATGCATTGCGTTCGCTGGCTGTGAATCCCGTCCGTTATTTGGTGGTCCCGCGTTTTGTGGCCGCATTTTTTATGCTGTTCATTCTTACCATTTATGCGGATTTCATCGGGATGGTGGGCGGATATTTGATTGCTGTTTTTAAATTGGGTATCAGCTCCCATCAATACATCAAGCGCAGTGCTGATGTTTTGATGATCAAAGATGTGGTGACTGGGCTTATTAAGGCTTTTTTCTTTGGAGGTATTATTTCTATTGTAGGCTGTTATTACGGATTTAATGCTGAAGGCGGTGCCGAAGGCGTGGGGCGTGCCACTACTTTGGCGGTCGTTACGGCCTTAATCGTGATTATTGCTTCCGACGCCCTGTTCACCGGAATTTTCTATTTCTTTTAAACGGAGCGGCTTTGATTCAAATTCAAGGATTACATAAATGGTTCGGCATGAACCACGTTTTGCAGGGGCTTGACCTGGATATTCAGAATGGAGAGACGCTCGTCATTATTGGGCGTTCCGGCTGCGGTAAGAGCGTCCTTTTAAAGCACATTGTAGGAATTTTAGAACCGGATGAAGGAAAGGTTTTGATTGAGGGCACGGATGTTTTTTCCCTTTCCGGCAATGATCTCGATCAATTCCGCCTGCATCTTGGCATGCTTTTTCAAAGTGCGGCACTTTTTGATTCCCTGACCGTACGGGAAAATGTCGGATTTTCGCTTTATGAACACACTAACGTGAAAGGTCATGACATCGAAGAAAAGGTGAGGGAAAAGCTGGGGTTGGTCGGTCTTCGGGGAATTGAAGACCTTATGCCTTCTGAACTTTCAGGGGGAATGAGAAAACGCGTCGGTTTGGCGCGGGCCATTTGCACGGAACCCAAAATTATTTTATATGATGAGCCTACGACAGGGCTTGATCCCATTAATGCGGACGTGATTAACGATTTGATTTTACGAATGCAGGAACGTTTAAAAGTGACTTCGGTGGTTGTCACTCATGATATGACGAGTGCCTACAAAGTGGGAAACCGGATTGCCATGCTGTATCAGGGAAAAATCATCGGCATCGGGACTCCGGATGAAATTAAAAATACTAATAATCCAATTATTCGGCAATTTGTGAGCGGGTCGGCAAAGGGTCCGATTACCGACCAAAAAGGATAGGTGGTTATGAAAAAAGGGCGGGATGAAATGAAGGTTGGGATGTTCGTGATTTTGGGCTTTATTATACTCACCTTGATCGTTTTCTTTATTAGCGGGGCGTTTCTTTTTAGGCCGGGGTATGCTCTTACAGTGACCTACGAATATGTCAATATCCTGGATAAAGGCGCCCCAGTGCGCATGGCGGGGGTCCGGGTGGGAGAAGTGAATAGCGTGGCCCTGGTTTTTGACCCTACAGAGGGTAAAACCCATGTTCGGGTAAAACTTTTCATTGCAAAAGGGGTCGAAATTAGGGAAAATTACTCGTTTGAGATCCGGGGGACCCATATTTTGAGTGAACCCCATATTGAGATCAGCCCTCAGCCAGGCAATGCGGCGGTTTTAAAGCCGGGAACAGAGATTAAAGGGGTTGATGCTCTTCCGATGGAAGATCTCCTTAAGCATGTTGAAAATGTCGGAGCGGATCTCGAAGTCGTAGTTAAAAGTTTGCGGGAAAGCTTTGAAGAGGCGAATCTTAAGGAAACTTTTCAAAATTTTCACGATTCCAGCGAATCGATGAATTCTCTTCTTGCAAAAGCGGACCAGGGCGAAGGAACAGTCGGCAAACTTTTAACCGAAGACGGTCTCTATGAAGATATGCGCGCCCTTGTGCAGGAAATCAAAGCGCATCCCTGGAGGCTTTTAAAACGTGATAATGAACGAAGTAAATTTCTTGGGATATTTTAATGAATCGTTTTATAAATTCTAACGTCATCCTGAACGATCCTAAAGGACTGCTTCGCCGAGCGAAGGATCTCATGACGAGATTCTTCGGCCTTCGGCTTCAGAATGACGTATTGAGATTAAGGAGTTTAGGCCATGATTGTGTTAATCCGTATTTTTTTTATCGCTTCTTGCGCCGTTTTCGGCTTTTATTCGCCCCTGCTTTGGCTAGGGTCCCTCAATTTGCCCCAAGTTCCATGGGCAGGAGCAGTGCTCGGTCTTCTCGCCGGTTGTTTTGTTCTTCTGATCGACGTCTTTTTTAAGAAATACACTGTACGCAACATTCTCGCAGTTCTGCTCGGTGCCGCCCTTGGGCTTTTGACTCACCGTCTTTTTATGATGGTGATTCATAATTTCAACCTTCCTCCAGAAACCGAAAGACAGTTTGGAATTGCCACGGCGATTGTTTTCACTTACCTAGGTGTCATTACAATGTTGAGAGGCCAAGACGAATTCACCCTCATGATTCCCTTTGTGACTTTAGATACCAAGGCCTCAGGGGAAGAGTTGATCCTTCTGGATACGAGCGTCATTATCGACGGCCGTATTGCGGATATTTGCGAAACTCATTTTCTTTCCGGCAAATTAGTTTTGCCCCGTTTCGTTTTAAAAGAACTGCAGCTTATCGCCGATTCTTCGGACCCGCTTAAAAGAAATCGCGGCCGCCGCGGCCTTGATGTGCTCAATCGCGTGAAATCCAACCCCAATGTCCAAGTCAAAATCAATGAAATGGATTTCCCCGAATTTTCCACGGTCGATGCCAAGCTCGTAAAAATGGGCCAAGTTTTGAATGCAAAAGTTTTTACCAATGATTTCAATTTGAATAAAGTGGCTGAACTTCAAGGAGTCAAAGTTCTCAATATCAATGAATTGGCCAATGCCTTAAAACCGATTGTGATGCCTGGTGAGGTGATGCAGGTAAAAATCCTCAAAGAAGGTAAAGAGCATGATCAGGGCGTGGCTTATCTTGATGATGGCACCATGGTGGTGGTGGATAATGGCCGCAAACGCATGGGACAAACGCTCAATGTGACGATTACGAGCGTTCTGCAAACTCAGGCAGGCCGTATGATTTTTGCAAAACCCGGAGACGATTATGATCGCGGGGATTCTCCTGACCGCAATCGCGGCAACCGGGACCGTGGAAACCGTGACCGCAATTTTCGCCCGCCATTCCGTTCTAATCAAAATGCAAATCCGAATACCGGCCCAGGTTCCACTCAAAACTCAATTCCGGCAGCGCCAGCGTCGGCAGAGTTCAAAGAACATGGGGGAGGGAGCGCGTGAATGCGCACAACCCTCATTATTGCCGCCGGCGGCAGCGGCGAACGTTTTCGTAAAGGTCTCGGCAATTCTCCGCGCAGTTTTCCCTCCAAACTTTTTTATCCTGTCAGCGGGCAGCCGCTTCTTGTCCATACTCTGCGCGCTTTTCGGAAAGTAAAGTCGATCCGCGAAATTGTTTTGAGTGTCCCGCGCGGCGTTGAATCGGCCGTCAAAAAAATTCTGAAAAACGAAGTTGCCGTTTCCTGCAAAATTGTTCCGGGAGGAAAAACCCGCGCTGAATCGGTGTGGAAAGCACTCGAAAAATCCCAACCGGGAAATTCCTGGGTCATGGTCCATGACGGCGCAAGGCCGCTTGTGTCGCAAGAGTCCATCGATGAATTGCTGGCCTCCGCGAAGCATACGGATGCTGCGATTCTGGCGCAAAAAGTGGTCCCGACCATTAAGGAAATAGGTGAGAACAATTGGGTGAATCGAACCATTGATCGCAGCCGTCTTGCCGAAGCCGAGACGCCGCAGCTTGTCCGCCGTAATTTATTGATGAAGGCCTATCGCGAAAATCCTCATGCCATGCAGGCCACTGATGAAGCCGCGCTAGTGGAGTCTATCGGAGGGCGCGTCAAATTGGTGACTCACGACGGATGGAACCCAAAGGTGACAACAGTCCAGGATTTTGATTTGCTCGAGGCTTATTTGACCCGCCATCAAAAATCGGAAACGCGTACGGGTTTTGGGCGTGATACCCATCGGCTGACGGCGGGAAGGAAATTCTATTTAGGCGGCATTCGCATTTCTTCAGCTAAAGGCCCGCTCGGACATTCCGACGGCGATGCGCTGCTCCATGCTGTTTGTGACGCGATTTTGGGGGTGATCGGCGAAGGCGATATCGGCGATTGGTTTTCGGATAAAAATAAAAAATTCAAAGGGATTCGCAGCGAAGTCATGCTTCAAAAAATTCTAAAGCGGGCGCAGGAAAAAAAGTGGGTTATCAAACATTTGGACACGATCACGGTCCTTGAATCTCCGAAGCTCGGTCCGCATAAAAAACGCATTCAAAAAAGAATCGCTAAAATTTTAGGCCTTCCCGAAGACGCAGTTTCCATCAAAGCTAAGACCGCCGAAGGTTTGGGACCGGAAGGCAAGGGCCTGGCCATCACTTGTGAGGCCATCGCCACCATGGAGCGCTCTACTCCATGATACGCGTCAGATTTGCTCCTTCTCCCACGGGTTTTCTTCATCTTGGAAATATTCGCACCGCCCTTTTTAATTATCTTTTTGTCAAACGCCAAAATGGAAAATTTATTTTGCGTGTGGAAGATACCGATCGTGAACGTTCCAAGCCGGAATTCCGCCAGGGTTTGATGGAAGACATGCTTTGGATGGGGATTCGCTGGGATGAAGGGCCTGAGGTGGGCGGTGATTTCGGTCCTTATCTTCAATCCGAGCGCCTTCCCATTTATCAAAAGCACATCGACAAGCTCATCAGCGAGGGGAAAGCCTATTATTGTTACGTGACGGAAGAAGAAACCGAAGAGTTAAAGCGTTTGGCCAAGCTCGAACGTCGTCCGCCGCGTTTTGATAACCGGGGACGTTATTTTTCCAAAGAAGAAATCGAAAGTCGTAAAGCGCGCGGCATCAAACCCACGGTGCGTTTTAAAATCGAAAACCCCCAGCTTAAAATGCATGACCTCATTCGCGGAGATGTTTCGTTTAATTTGGACGAAATGGTGGGGGATTTTGTGATTCAACGCGCGGATGGACAGCCCACCTTTCATCTTGCGGTGTGCATTGATGATGGGCTAATGCAAGTTACGCATGTTATTCGCGGCGAAGACCATTTATCCAACACGCCAAAACATATTCTGCTTCTGCGGGCCATGGGATTTGAGCCGCCGCAATACGGCCACTTGTCTTTGATTCATGGCCCTGGCGGCGAGCCTCTTTCCAAGCGCTTAGGTGACGTTTCGGTGAAGGAATTCCGCCGCAAAGGTTATTTGCCGCATGGTTTGGCCAACTACATTGCGCTTCTTGGCTGGGCACCGGGCGACAATCGCGAAATTTTTAAATGGGAAGAACTCATGCAGGCGTTTGATCTGGCGCGCGTCAATAAATCGGCATCCATTTATGATCCGCATAAACTGGATTGGGTGAATGGCGAGCATTTGCGCGCGCTTTCCGATGAAGATTTCTCGCGTTTTGCCCTGACTTATTTAAAAGAACAAAAACTTTTAAAGCATGATGAGAGCATTCTTCACAAAATCCTTCCTATTTTTAAAGACAATATCGAGCGTTTTGACCAGCTTGCGGACCGGCTCGAAATTTTAAATGAAAACCTCCATTACGAAAGCAAAGACTTAATCCAATCCGAAGAAGGCCGTGAAGTCTGCAAAACGGCGCTTGAAATTCTCCCGACGATTACGGATGTGGGTGAAGCCATATATGAAAATCTTATTCAAGCGCTCAAACCGCGCGTCAAAGCCAAAGGCAAACATCTTTTCATGCCGCTGCGTATTGCCATCACCGGAAAAGTGCATGGCCCGGAACTCAAACGTCTATTCCCAGTTTTTGGTATTGAAGGCGTAAAGAAACGTTTAGAGCGCGCGTTAAACCTCTGACCCATGATTAAATTTTTTAATACCCTTTCCGGAAAATCCGAAGAATTTAAACCGCTTAAAGATAAAGGGGTCAGTCTTTACACCTGCGGACCGACGGTTTATGACTATGCCCATATCGGAAATTTCCGCACGTTTGTGTTTGAGGATTTGCTGCGCCGTTTTCTGGAATTCAAAGGCTATAAAGTGAATCATGTGATGAATATCACCGATGTGGATGACAAAACGATTGCGGGTGCGGTTCGTGAGAAAAAAAGTTTAAAGGAATATACCGAGTTTTACACCAAGGCCTTTCGTGAGGATTTAAAGACGCTTAATATTTTGCCGCCTACTAAAGAGCCGAAGGCCACGGATGAAATCCCGGCCATGATTGAGCTGATTGAAAAGCTAATAAAAAACAATAAGGCCTACATCAAAGATGGTTCTGTTTATTACCGGGTAACAGATTTTGCGGGCTACGGAAAATTATCTAAGAAAAAACTCGATATGAATATTGCCGGCGCGAGCGAGCGCGTGGATGTGGATGAATATGACCGGGAGCAAATCTCCGATTTTGCGTTATGGAAGAAAGCTAAAGAAGGTGAGCCCTCCTGGGATTCGCCATGGGGGAAGGGGCGTCCGGGCTGGCATATTGAATGCTCAGCCATGAGCATGAAGTATCTCGGCGAAACTTTTGATATTCATGCCGGAGGCGAGGACTTGATTTTCCCGCATCATGAAAATGAAATCGCCCAATCCGAAGGCGCCACCGGAAAACCTTTCGTGCGCTACTGGCTTCATTCCAAGCATTTGCTTGTCGATGGCAAAAAAATGTCGAAAAAGGACAAAAATTTCTATACTCTTTGCGACCTGCTCGCGATAAAAGATGACGAAGGCAAACAAAAATATGATGGGGTTGTGATTCGGTTTTCGCTTCTTTTTGTCCATTACCGCCAGCAATTTAATTTTACCTTGCAAGGGCTGGACGCCGCTAAGGAAGCCTTGAACCGGCTTCGTGATTTTTGGCTTAAGATGGGCCTAGGTTACATGAAAGAAAATAATAACGTCAGTAGTCTAGAGCTTGGAACACTTGTAAAAGTAGTTCGAGAGCATTTCACCGCTGCTTTGGCTGACGATTTGAATACTTCCGAAGCTTTGGGGGAGATGTTTGCTTTTATCAAATTGGCCAATAAGATTGCTCCGGAAAAAATAAGCGCCGAAGAATATAAAGAAGCGGACGCTTTTTTAAATGAAACCGATAATATGCTGGGGATTTTCTCCGGTTTTCACTTTGAGCTTTCGGACGAGATAAAGGAAATTGTGAAGTCGAGAGAAGAAGCTCGGAAAAATAAAAAATATGATGTCGCCGACTCTTTGAGAAATGAAGCAAGAAAAAAAGGATATATTATTGACGACTTGCGTGAAGGCGCTCGAGTTAAAAAGCTATTATGAAAAAAGGTTATTTCATCACATTTGAAGGCGCGGAGGGGAGCGGGAAGAGTACGCAGATTAAGCGAGCGGCTGCGTATCTTCGGCTTAACGGCAAGAAAGTGCTGCTCTTGCGTGAGCCCGGTGGTACAAGGGTTAGCGAGGCCATTCGTGAAATCATTCTCAACAAAACCTTCAAAGAAATGAAGCCAGAAACAGAACTGCTTCTTTATCTTGCGGCGCGGGCTCAAATCGTAAGAGAAAAAATCGAGCCGGCATTGGAAAAGGGTTACATTGTCATTTGCGACCGGTTCGAAGACTCGACCATTGCTTATCAGGGATACGGACGCAAGATGTCGATAGAAAATATTAAAAAAGTGAGCGGCCTTTTTGTGCGCGCCGATTTACAGCCGGATTTAACTATTTTGTTAGACATTAATCCCAAAGACGGGATGAAGCGCGGGGGACGTCACGACCGTATGGAGTATCAATCTTGGGTTTTTCATCACCGTGTCTGGCGCGGTTTTCGTACGTTAGCGAGGCAGCAAAAAAAACGATTTATAAAAATAGATGCGGCTAAATCAATCGAAGAAGTTAGCAGCATCATTCAATCGCAATTAGATCAGCGTATTTTCTAAAGAGAACTCATGGCTTCTTTTCATAAAAATCAGGAATTTGCCTGCCGATTGATTAAGGTGCATATTGAGAAAAAAAGGCTTTCGAGCACTTATTTGCTCAGTGGAACGGCGTCTTCTCAAAAAGAAGAAATTGCCTTGGCTTTTGCTCAAGCAGTCAATTGTGAAGCCGGAAAAATTTTCGAATCCTGCGATTGTGTGAGCTGCCGCAAAATCGCGAGTCATGCTCATCCGGACATTTGGTGGGTCGGTAAGGACACCGAAGCAAAATCCGTCAAAATCGAGGAAATCCGGGAAACCAAAAGCCGCGCGGCGTTGAGACCCTATGAAGGAAAATGGAAAGTGTTTATTTTCCCTGAGGCTGACCGGTTGACGCCAGAGGCTCAAAACGCGCTTCTCAAAACTCTGGAAGAGCCGCCGGAGCATTCTCTTTTTATTTTGCTTGTGGAAAATAAAAATCATCTTTTTGAAACCGTTCAATCGCGTTCATTCGAAATACGTTTGCGGCCGGGAGAGGACGGGGGATCAGAAACCGCTGTGCGCGTGGAAGATATCATTGCTTCGCTGGGCGCAGGAAAATGGGAAGATTTTCTGGAAAAGTATCAGGCTGTGCCTCGTGCGGAATTGCAAAATGTGCTGGATGGACTGCTCGATCATTTTGAGCGCTCCATCAAGCGTTCTGCTGATGATTATCAAAAACTCGCGGCGCTTGTCAGCGCAGTGGGGCATGTGGTCGAAGGTAAAGAAGCGCTTGATGAGAATGCGAATCAAAAGCTGGCCTTAACGCGCCTTGCTATGCGTTTGAGAAAAACGATTCCTCTTAAAGATTCCAAATCATGACCGAAAAAAAATATTATCTCACCACACCGCTTTACTATGTGAATGCCAAGCCGCATATTGGCCATGCGTACACCAATGTTCTCTGCGACACCTTTGCCCGTTACCGCCGTTTTCTTGGCGAGGACGTCTTTTTTCTCACCGGCACGGACGAGCACGGTACCAAAATCGAAAAAGCCGCGCGCGAGCAAAGCAAAGATCCGAGAACGTATGTGGATGAAATGGTCCCGCAATTCAAAAGTTTGTGGGAAACTCTCGGCATTCAATACGATTACTTTATCCGTACAACCGATGAAGCGCATAAAAAATCCGTTCAAAATATTTTGAAGGATCTGGAAGCCAAGGGGGAGATTTACAAGGCGAGTTATAAAGGCTGGTACTGTACGCCCTGCGAATCCTTCTGGACCAAGCTTCAGCTCAAAGAAGGCAAATGCCCCGATTGCGGCCGCGATGTTCAGGAATTAAGCGAAGAAAATTATTTTTTCAAACTTTCCAAATATCAGGATTGGCTGATTAAGTACATTCAGGAAAACGATTTTATCCGCCCCGAAATACGCAAAAATGAAATCCTGGGATTTTTGCGTGAGCCCCTCGAAGATCTTTGCATCACAAGGCCCCGGGCCCGCCTTGCCTGGGGGATTGATTATCCCAATTCCAAAGATCATGTGGTGTATGTTTGGTTTGACGCGCTCATCAATTACATCAGTGCGGCGGGTTTTATGGCGGACGATAAAAAATTCCGCACACTTTGGCCGGCGGATCTTCAAGTAGTGGGTAAAGACATTTTGCGCCAGCATGCGGTTTATTGGCCGATTATGCTGAAGGCTTGCGGTGTGGAAATGCCCAAACTCGTTTTGGCCCATGGCTGGTGGACTATGGAAGGCGCCAAAGTCTCAAAATCGCGCGGTAATGCGGTAGACCCCATTGAGCTTGTCAAAAAATATAGCGTGGATGCTTTACGCTATTTTCTGATGCGCGAAGTGACGATTGGTAATGACGGGGCCTTTTCGGAAGATTTACTGGCAGAGCGTTATACAAGCGATCTGGCCAATGATTTGGGTAATTTGTGGTTTCGTTTTACTTCCATGCTCGAAAAATATTTTGCTGGCGCTATACCGGCTTTAGAAAAAACAGGAGAAAAAGAACCGCTGCTTTCAGCATCGTTCAAATTATGGGAGAAAGTGACTCCTCTTATGGTAGCGTATGATCCGCGCGAAGCTCTCGCGGTTGTTTGGAGCGTCATCGTTATGGCCAATCAATTTGTGGAAGAGAAAAAGCCGTGGGTTTTGGCCAAAGACCCGGCAAAAAAGGCAGGGCTTTCACAAGCATTAGCAGTTCTTGGGGAAGCGGTGATTCATATTGCGGTCATCCTGCTCGCATTCATGCCGGCGACCGCAGCAAAAATTTTAGAACGGTCCCAACTTCCCAAAGAGTGGATAGTCAAAACAGAAAAAGATTTTGCACGGACATTCCTTAAATCGGGCACAAAAATCGAACGCGGCGAAGCACTTTTCCCGCGCCTCGAGGAAATCAAATAATGGGATTTGTCGACACGCATGTTCATCTCCATTTTCCGGATTTTGATCAGGACCGTGAAGAGGTCATACGCCGTGCCCAGGACGCCGGAGTTGATTTTTTCATCAATGTGGGAACGGATGTGAAAAGTTCGCAGGCATCGCTTGCGCTTGCCGAGAGCCATTCCAATATCCGCGGCTCCGGGGGAATTCATCCGCATGATGCCAAGGATGCTACCGAGCAAGCCTTCGGAGAGTTAGAAACCATTTTGCAGCATCCTAAAATGATTGCCGTGGGGGAAGTGGGCCTGGATTTTTATCGGGACCATAGTCCCAAAGAAAAGCAAAAAGAGGTGTTGCGGCGATTCATCGCCATTCATCAAAAAGTGAAAAAGCCGCTTATTCTCCATTGTCGTAACGCCTACGAGGATTTGATGGTTCTTCTGAAAGAAGAAATGGCGCCTCCTTACCGCGGAGTCATGCATTGTTTTTCTTCGACCACAGACACGATGAGAAAATTTGTCGATGCCGGATTTTATATTTCCTTCGCGGGGCCATTGACCTATAAGAAAAATGATGAACTTCGCGAGGCTTGTAAAGAATGTCCAATCGACCGGTTGCTGCTTGAAACCGACGCACCTTTTCTTCCACCGCAATCCATGCGCGGCAAACGCAATGAATCCAGCCTTATGATGGAAACGGCCCAGGTGGCCGCCGGTCTTCACGGTTTGGATTTGGAAACTTTGGCGGCCCGTACTACGCAAAACGCAAGAAAGGTTTTCGCTTTATGATTCGGGATATGATTGGCTTTTTCAAAAAAGAAAAGGGATATTCTCTGCTTTTTCTGATTCTGCTTGTCACTTACGGTGTGTTTCTCGCAATGCCCAAGCAAAATGAACCTGCCAAGGAGCATACCTCTGCGGCGGTGGATCAATTTCGCCAGGCAGAAAAACAGGTGCAATCGAAAATTGATCATGCGGGATCGTGGCATTATTTTATTAAAAAACGTCCGCTGCTCAATCAATTCCTAAAAATCGTCAGTTTTTTTGTTGCCGGCGCATTCAGCATCGGCTTGGCCATCAATTTTTTCCTGCTCTTTAACCCTGCCTGGCGCCGCAATCTTACCAGCCATTTAGGTCCTCCGGACAATACCCATTGGCAGATTTCCATGCTCTTTAAAGTCATTCTTCTATGGACCTCAGCCAGCCTGGGCTTGAACCTCATTTTTTTAGGCATTCGCCAGTATCTTTTGTCTGATCTTTCCATGAATTTTTATCTTTTAATGCACACCACCCTTTCGGATATTTTTTGTGTGGTCTTTATTGTTCACATTATTCACTCCGCTGGCGGGGATTGGCGGGACCTGGGTCTTTGGGTCCCCCGCGGTAGAATGTTCAAGGAAGTGATGATGGGGCTTGGAGGATATGTCGCGGTGTTGCCGATTTTTTTTGCCGTTTTGATTTTTTTGACGACTGTCGCAAATTTCTTTCACTATGAGCCGCCGGCCCATCCGCTCGTCACGGTTTTTCTCGAGGAAGATAAAAGGTCCCCATGGCTTATCTTTTATTCCGTGTTTTTGGCCAGCGTGGTGGCGCCCATTTTTGAAGAAATATTTTTCCGCGGCTTTTGTTACACACTTTTTAAAAAGAAATGGGGAATGGGCTGGGGAATGGTCCTAAGCTCGGCCTTTTTTGCTCTCATTCATCAAAACAGTTTTGCTTTCTGGCCGATTTTTATTTTGGGTATCGGAATGGCTTACCTTTATGAAAAAAGACGTACGCTTCTTCCTTCCATGGTGCTGCATGTTATGCATAACTCCATTTTTCTGGCGTATTTTTTCTTTGCCAAAAAAGTGATCAGCCAGGAAACCGGAAGTATTTTTTAATATGCCTCATTATCTTGAAATTGCCCTCTGGATTCTCTTTTTTGTGATGAGTGTTGTCATTCATGAAGTTTGTCACGGCGTTGTGGCAGGCTGGTTGGGGGACCCCACGGCGAAAAATTTGGGCCGGCTGACACTCAATCCTATCCGCCATATCGATCTTTTTTGGACGATTCTTCTGCCCGGTCTCCTTTACCTTTCTACCCACGGCCGTTTTGCCATTGGAATGGCGAAGCCCGTGCCGGTGGATTTCAGCCGGTTGAGAAATCCCAAACGGGACATGGTTTGGGTGGCGCTGGTCGGTCCTGCTGCCAATATTGCTCTGGCCGCGCTTTTTAGTTTTTTTTGGAAAATTTCGGGTTTTGAGCTTATTCTTTACGGAGCATATTTTAATCTGGGCCTGGCCATGTTTAATTTGATCCCTATTCCGCCGCTTGATGGCTCCCGGATTTTAGCGGGGATTTTACCCCTGACTTTGGCGCGTCTTTATATGAGACTTGAACCGATAGGCTTTCTGATTATCCTTGTGGTTTATTTAAGCGGCGTTTTGTCGTACGTTATTTTCCCGGCGGTCGATTTTTTTTGCCGGATATTCAGAATCCCATCCCTTACGGGAATTGCTTAGGAGAAAAAATGCCCTTTCCGCCTTTAAAATTTGAAAAAGACAATTTGAAACTTTTAGATCAAAGAAAACTTCCACATCGAGAAATCTGGAGGACTTGCCGCAATTCACGCGACGTGCATTGGTCTATACGCCACATGGTGGTGCGTGGGGCTCCGGCGATCGGAGTGGTGGCAGGATACGGACTTTATTTAGGCATGAAAAATTTCCGGGGAGATACACGCGGATTTTTCAAAAAAATGGAAAGGGAAGCGAAATTTTTAAAAACCGCTCGACCAACCGCTGTCAACCTTGCCAATGTAATCGATCATATTTATGCTACTGTCATTGCGAGGAGGGCCGTAGGCCCGACGAAGCAATCTCAAACCGGGATTGCTTCGCTCTCTCCGAGCCTCACGGCTCGTAGAGCCGGAGGCACTTCGTCCGCTCGCAATGACAGGGCAGTTGCAGACCTGAAAAAATGTGTTTTGCAAGAAGCCAAAAAAGTTCATCGCGATGATGATGTTCTCTGCCGTAAAATTGGCCGCCACGGCTCCGCTTTATTTAGAAGCGGCGACCGCGTGCTGACTCACTGCAATGCGGGCGGGCTTGCCACTTCCGGTTACGGGACAGCACTCGGCGTTCTTTACTCCGTCAAATCCAGCGGCAAAAAAATCTCCGTTTATGCGGATGAAACCCGTCCGCTTCTGCAGGGAGCAAGGCTTACGGCTTGGGAACTCACGAAAAGCGGTATTCCTTGCACGCTTCTTTGCGATAATTTTGCGGCGAGCATGATGCAAGCCGGCAAAATCGACCGTATTATTGTCGGAGCTGATCGCATTGCCGCGAATGGAGACACGGCCAATAAAATCGGCACTTACAATCTTGCTGTGCTGGCGGAAGCTCATGGAATTCCTTTTTATATTGCAGCTCCCGGCACGACTTTTGATTTTCATATCAAAAACGGAAAACAAATCCCCATCGAAAACCGGCATGAAAGGGAAGTGACGGAAGGATTCGGCAAGCGCATTGCACCGTATGGTGTCCGCGTGGAAAATCCGGCCTTTGATGTTACACCTTATCGATTAATCACAGCTTTTATCACCGAAGCCGGAGTTCTCAAACCGCCGTTCAAAAAATCCTTTCGAAAACTCAAATGCAATCCGAGTTCAAACTCATAGAAAGTTTCAAAAAACTCATTCCCCGCAAACTTCAAGGCCCTTTGGGAATTGGCGATGACGCCGCCGCTTTACCGAAAATTGGGCCGGACCGGGAATGGATTATAAGTACCGATGTCGTGGCCGATGGAGTTGATTTCCATATCGGAAAAATTTCTCCTGCAATGGCGGGGCGAAAAGCCCTGGCCGTTAATCTAAGCGATATTGCCGCGATGGGCGGAATTCCTTCCGCTTTTGTGATCAGTTTGGGAATCCCCGCTCATTTAAAGGAGAATTGGCTGAAAGATTTTTATCGTGGAATGATAAAATTGGCGAAGCGATATTCCGTTTCCTGTGTGGGGGGCGATATTTCTCGTGCTTCGAAATTTTTTGCCTCCATTACGATTTTAGGCCATGTGAAGAAAGGCCGGGCCATTACACGGCGCGGTGCCAAGTCCGGGGATTTGATTTATGTGACGGGTCAGCTTGGAGGGTCGATACTCCGCCATCATTATGAATTTGTGCCGCGGCTTGAGGAAGCCCGTTTCTTGGCAGATCAATTCCATCCTACGTCTATGATCGATATTTCCGACGGGTTCCTGCAGGATTTGGGGCATATTTTGAAAAATTCACGGGTTGGCGCTCAAATTGATTTGAATCATATTCCAGTTTCTGCGGACGCCCGGCGTTTAGTGCGCGGTAATTCTCAAAAAGCCTTGCAGCATGCCCTTACTGACGGAGAAGATTTCGAAC
Source organism: Candidatus Omnitrophota bacterium (assembly GCA_016196555.1). Classification (GTDB taxonomy): domain Bacteria; phylum Omnitrophota; class Omnitrophia; order Omnitrophales; family Aquincolibacteriaceae; genus JACPXK01. Next base: position 35,412 of record JACPXL010000070.1, read on the forward strand.
TTTTATTTACCATACCGGCCTCTAAGGGCGCACGGCTTGAGAGAATTTGGAAAAAACATTTTGGGCGTATTTCGCTTTCCCGTGTAGGAGAAATCAATTCTCATCAAGGAACATTGGGATATGTTTCTGGGGGCCGTAAAACCAAACTTCATTTTGCTAAAAAAGGATTTTCCCATTTTTAGAATGACAAAATCTCAAAAAATCGTCAGCTCTTCTGTTGAAGAAACCGTCAGCATTGCCAAAAAATTTGCCGCCGGCTTGAAAGCGGGAAATGTTTTAGCTCTGGAAGGGGATTTGGGCAGTGGCAAGACCACCTTTGTGAAAGGAATTGCTTCCGGTTTGGGTTTGAATGATTCCGATGCGGTCAAAAGTCCCACTTTTGTGCTGATGCATATTTACCCCACGCGTATTCCGCTCTATCATTTTGACCTTTACCGGCTGGAAGGAAATGCCGATCTTGCTGCTGTAGGGCTGGAGGACTTTATCTATGATCCAAAGGCCATTACCTGTGTTGAATGGGCTGAAAAGGCGGGGAATTTTTTCCCTTCTTCAACCTATCGTATTGCTTTGAAAATTCTCGGTTCCGATAAGCGCCAGATTGAGATCAAAAAGGCGTCGCTTGAATAAGAGGCGCATGCGGAGTACCTTTTAACAAAGGCAATCCATGGGCAAAATCGCTAAGAAGGAAAACGGGAAACCGAAGCTGATCGAGTATCCTGACGACAAGTCCATCTCACTCAATATCGAAGGAGGCCAGGTCAAGCTGGTCGAGATCGGTTTGATGGATATGGAAGTCGGAACGATTTGTACAAAGGATATTTCGCTTTTCGATCAACTGGTCGAAGTTTTGGTAAAATGCAAAACCATTGGCGAGGCGAGAGTGCGCGCCAACATGGTCAAACTTCCTGATGCTGCCGCTGGAAGCGCGCCCGAGAAAGCCGTTGTCCAGGATGCCCGCAAAGTCAGAACTTCTTTTGCCCATTGGGAGGTTTTCGAAAAATTAGCCGCCGCTTTTTATCCCGAGCCTAAACCTGTCGAATGTCCCTTTTCCGATGCTCGAGTCGCCATTCAAGAAGCTTATGCAGCCTATGCCAATAAAGCCGCAGGTCCTCATTCCAAAGTTAAATTATTTATTGAAGGCGTGGATTGCCAGGATATTTTGCGGGACCCACAAGATAGATATTGGGTTTTTCGCGATATGTATTTGAAGCTCGCGGAATTTCCCAGTGCTACGCTCGATCTGAGAGAACTCAAAGATGAATTCGATGCGTATGCTATGGAAGTCAAATTAAATGCCGCAGGGAATTTTTATCGTCCCGTTGATTATCTCGCAGATTTTAATCAAGCCGACGATCTTTTGAGATCGGCCGAAACATTCATGGAAATGGGGCAGATCGATGATGCTATCAGTATGGCGGACCAAGCCACTGGTGTGGCGCTCAATTACATTCATGCATATTACCGCTTAGCGGAATATCAAATTACAAAAAGAGACTTTACGGCAGCGCTGGATGCCATCGAAAGAGTGGCGGCCATGCCGCTGGCCGATAAAATTTTGCCGACCCGTTTGGATTATTTTGTGGTATTTGCTAAACTGTGTGAAAAAATTCAAACGGATCCCACTGCCCCTCAGCACATTCAAAAACTCAAATCCCTCATGGACAAATATCAGATTTCCACAGAGCAAGTCCCTCTTAGCTTTTAATATGAGAGAAATCAAATTCAAGGTTTGGCACCGGAAAGAAAATAAGATGTATTACCGCGGCTATCAGAAGATTTCCCATGTGCTTCTTTGCCGGGATGATGAAGGAAAGGCCGAGGGAAAGGGGTTCCCCGTCCTGAGGGCGAGCTACGCGGATTGTGATTTGCTGGAATCGACCGGGGTTGAAGATAAAAACCACAAAGAAATTTTCGAAGGAGATATTTTACGCATCAAAATCGGAACCAAGACTTTTCAGGGAGTTTTGGAAGGGATTCCCGACATGTTCCGTTCACGGCGCTTGCATCCACTGCATGAACTTCTCGAACAATTCGGGATTGCGGATGATGAGCAAAATTTAGAATTTGAAATACTTGGGAACCGCTACGAAAATTCCGAATTACTTCTCAACCACTGAAACTTTGATCATCTGAACCGGCTGAAGCGGTTTATCATTTGGATTTCGCGGCACCCGCGCAATGGCTTTGACCACATCCATTCCCGAAGTTACACGACCAAAAACAGAATGTTTGCCGTCTAGCCAGGGAGTGGCAGCGTCCGTGATAAAAAATTGGCTGCCATTGGTGTTCGGTCCGCTGTTGGCCATAGAAAGAATTCCTTCTTGATCATGACGCAGCTTAGGAGAAAATTCATCGGCGAATTTATAGCCGGGTCCACCCATGCCGGTTCCCGTGGGATCGCCGGTTTGAATCATGAAATTAGGAATCACACGGTGAAAAATGATGCCGTCATAAAAACCTTTTTTAGCGAGCGTCACAAAATTTTCAACGGTTTTGGGGGCATCCTTAGAATAAAGCTCAGCATCAATATTGCCTAAATTGGTTTCGATACGGATTGAAGTCACTTGGGGCTCCTTACTTTCGGTTACAGAGACAAGGTTCACGGATTCATGAGAAGTGCAGGATAGATTCTGGGCGAGAAAAAATAAAATCGCGAGCAATCCTATAGGAGAAAGCCTTTTTTCCATGCGGAGTATTTTAACCGAAGGGTCTTCACCGACAAAGAGAAATCGTTTGCCTTGAAAACGCTGTTTTAAAAGAGTATGCTGATGCTTGTTAACACCAGACTCCCATGACACACCGAGCCCTTCATGTGTTATTCATCAGTCATGATATGTCGCACGCTAATCTTCTTTCCAAAACTCTCGCAGCCCGGCAAAATCCTTCCTTTCAATTTCAATGGTCCAAAACGCTGGACCGCGCAACGCAGCATTTGTCCGCCGAAAAAGAGGACATTGTTTTGCTTGATCTGGAACTTCCTGGTTATCAGGGATTCGATGCTTATCTGCATCTTCGCCGTCAATATCCGACTCATCCTGTGGTTGTCCTGATTAATTCCGAACAAAAAATGTCTGGTACTGAAGCCGTGATGCAGGGTGCGCAGGATTACTTGGTGAAGGGACAATATGATGATGAACTTGTCGGCCGCGTGCTCAATTATGCGGTGGAAAGAAAACGTTCTGAAGAACGGCTGAATCAATTGTCTTTTTATGATCCGCTAACTTATTTGCCCAATCGCATTCTTTTTATTGACCGCTTGCGCCAGGCCATGATGGCCGCGAATCGTTATCATCAGCATGTCGCTCTTTTATTTCTCGATATCGACCGCTTCCGCCGCATCAACGAAACTTTAGGCTACAGCGTGGGCGATGAACTTTTGAAAGCAGTGGCTGGGCGTCTCACCGGTAATTTATACGAAACCGATACCATCACGCGGATTGGAAGTGATGAGTTCGTGATTTTACTTCCCAATGTAGTGAAAATGACGCATGCCGTAAAAGTGGCCAATAAAATCTTGGGGGCTTTCAGGCTGCCATTTTCAATTCAGGGAAGGGAACTCTTCATGACCTGCAGTATGGGAATCAGCTTTTTTCCCAATGACGGCGATGATGTGGAAATCCTTTTGAAGAATGCCGATAAGGCCATGTCGCTGGCCAAGCTGCGTGGCCGTAATAACTTTCAGCTCTACTCTTCGACTATGAATGCTAAGACTTTGGAACGCTTGGAGTTAGAGAACCATTTGCGTTATGCCATTGAGAGAGGCGAGCTGGAGCTTTTCTATCAGCCTCAGATTGATTTAAAGACGGGCAAAATGGTGGGCATGGAAGCCTTGCTGCGCTGGTTTCATCCCAATCGGGGGCGGTTGTCTCCTTCGGAATTTCTGCCTTTAGCTGAAGAAACAGGATTGATTTTGCCGATTGGCGAGTGGGTTTTGGAAACAGCCTGCCGGCAAACCCGCGAATGGCTGGAACAAGGATTTCCCGAGCTTCGCGTGGCCGTCAATATTTCCGATCTTCAATTCCGGGAAGAAAATTTCGCTTGGAATGTCGACCGCATTTTGAAAAAAACGGGTTTACACCCTTCTTCGCTCGAGCTTGAGTTGACGGAAAATATTATGATGGATAAAGAAGGTTTTTCGGACGCTTCCTTGGATGCTCTCAAATCTACAGGCGTCAAATTGGCCATCGACGATTTTGGAACAGGTTATTCTTCTCTCGGAACCCTCAAGCGCTTTCCTGTTCATACCGTGAAAATCGATCAGTCCTTTGTGAAAGAAATTACCACCAATCCGGATGATGCGGCAATTGCTAATGCCATTATTTCCATGGCGCACAGCCTCCGGCTTGAAGTGGTGGCTGAAGGAATCGAATTAGAATCCCAGGCCGATTTTTTTAAATCCCACCATTGCGACAAAGTTCAGGGTTATTTATTCAGCAAGCCTTTAGCCGTCGCCGAATTTTCCAGCCTGCTCGAGAAGCAATTAGCCCATTAAAATTGTCATGACGCCTCCGCTCAAAAATAAAAATAATATGGTATGGATTGATCTCGAGATGTCAGGGCTTGATCCCGAGAAGGAAAGTATTATTGAAATCGCAACTCTCATCACGAATGGCGAACTGGATATTATCGCCGAGGGTCCTAATCTCGTGATTCATCAGCCGCCGCGACTTCTCAAGGCCATGGATGCTTGGAATCAGAAACAGCACGCCAAATCAGGGCTGATTGAACTTGTAAAAAATTCCAAGATTACGCTTAAGAAGGCGGAGAAACTCACTCTCGATTTTATCAAACAATATTGTTTCCCTAAAAAAGCGTCACTTTGCGGAAACGCGGTTTATCATGACCGCCGTTTCATTATCAAATATATGCCTAAATTGGACGCCTTCCTGCATTACCGGATGGTGGATGTGACGACGCTTAAGATTTTAGTGGAGCAGTGGTATCCGAAGAACAAAGAAATTCCCAAGAAAAAAGATTCTCATCGGGCCTTGGATGATATTCGGGAGTCGATCGAGGAGCTTCGTTTTTACCGCGAAAATTATTTTAAAGTGCTGGCTAAATAAATCATTCTTCCCGCAAGAGCTTTGCTAAGTATTTCAGAATATTCGTTTCAGTCACAATCCCCACGATTTTTTTATTCACGTCGACAATCGGGATGCATCCATAACGCCCTGCGGCCATGAGATTAACGGCTTCAGCCACCATGTTGTCGGGCGTGAGAGTGGCGGGATTGGAAGTCATAATCCTTTTTAGAATAAAAGCGTCCAATGCAGCGGCGTCATAAACACTATCGCCATCTTCATTGCGATGGGGCGATAGGGTGCGATACAAATCCCGCTGAGTGATGAGGCCCACGACCACATGATTGTCATCAACCACCGGCAAATGACGAATGCCTTTGACGCGAAGTTTTTCTTCGACATGGCTGAACGGTTCGTCGATCTGAACCGTGATGGCTGGTGATGTCATAATTTCCCGAATAGGGGTTTTTTTCATCGCTTTCCGTCCTTCGAAATTTTGCTTACAATACCTTCCTTATATGAAGGATAACACGTCAATGTCATTCTGGGATGACAAAATATACGAAGTAGCCATTATCGGTGCAGGCGCCGCAGGATTGATGGCTGCGATTCAGTGCAGCCATTTGGGCTTAAAGGTGCTTCTTCTCGATGGGAAAGAGAAAATCGGGGCAAAGATTTTAATGTCCGGAGGAACGCGCTGCAATGTCACAAACCGCATTGTGCTGGAAAAGGATTTTGAAACCGAGAATCGCCGCGTTCTTCGAAATGTTCTCAGCGGTTTTCCCGCCCCTAAAGCCGTCAAATTTTTTGAGGAACTTGGAATCAAACTTGTTCTAGAAGAAGGAGGGAAATATTTCCCCTCCACTCATTCAGGGCGGACGGTGCTGGAAGCTCTTTTACGCGAAGTTAAACGATCCGGGGTTCAGCTTGATGTCCCGCGAAAGGTAAAATCGGTTCAGTTTAGAAGCAGGCTCTTTTCTATTTCGGGTGAGGAATTCAGTTATCATTCGAAAACTGTGATTCTTGCGACCGGCGGATTGTCCTATCCCGGCACCGGAAGCGATGGCGTGGGCTATAGCATTGCCAAGTCTTTCGGCCATCATTTGATTGAAACAACCCCATCTCTAACGCCTTTTGAAAGCGACGATTCAGATTGGAAAATTCTGAGCGGTTTTTCTTTAGCAGTACGGCTTAAACTTTTGACCCAGGGTAAAAAAGAAATCGCCTGCAAAGACGATTTTTTATTTACTCATTTCGGATTTAGCGGGCCTGCGTCCTTGAATATGAGCCGCCATTGGTTACGCGCGCCTAAAAATCACGAAGTAAAGTTAACCGCTAATTTTCTGCCGGCGGAAGGGGAGTCAGAGTTCCGGGAAAAATTGATCAAAGAAAGAGAGAGAGAACCGAACCGCACGCTGAAACGCTTCTTGTCAGAAAAATTACCCTCGCGTTTTATCGAGGTTTTGTTGAAAAAAATCGAAATTCCGGAATCCCGTGTTTTAAATCAATTAAAGCGGGATGAGAGGCAAAAGCTGCTGGCCGCTCTTTTTCATTTCCCGTTGAAGGTAACGGGCGTGGTGGGTTATCAAAAAGCCGAAGCGACAGCCGGAGGAATTGATTTGAAGGAGCTTGATTCTTCCACCCTTGAATCCAAATTGCAGAGCGGACTTTTTTTAGCTGGAGAAATGCTGGATGTTGACGGCCGTATCGGCGGCTTTAATTTTCAGTGGGCCTGGTCAAGCGCCGTGACGGCCGCGCGCGGTGTTGCCAAAAAATTACAAACGGATTAATCGATGCCGATCACTCCGCAGGCGATTCTTCCGCCGGCGTTTCCTGTCGGCTGGCCGAAATTATCTTCCTTTTCGTGCAGAATAACGGATTTGCCCGCTACCGCATATTTACCGCTGCTTAAACTAATCCCAGGGATGGTTACGTCGAGCGTTCCTAGACCATCAGGCCCGATTTGAATATTTCCCAAATCACCCGCATGCGATTTGGTCAGACCGTCCTGCATAAGATTGCCGTGAGAAAGACCATCCGGATTGAAATGGCCGCCCGCTGCTTGACCGCCTTCTGCACAGGAACCATTTTCATGAATATGAATTCCGTGGGCGCCTGGGGGGGCATTTGCAATGGAGATGGCGATTTTCAGCCCTTGTGGAACTTCTTCAAAAGTAGCTTTTCCTGTAATGACCGCGTCTTTGGAAGTGCTTTCAATCAGGGCTGTTCCTGCCGCCGCTTTAGCGGAAGGGATAAGAGGGAAAATGAAGATTAAAAGAATGAACATCAAGGTTTTCATATTGAATTCTCCTTAGAAGGTTAAAAAAACACGCTAAATGGCGACCCTTTATAGCTTATCAAATTTAACCGTGAAAAAAAGAAATTTTTCCCGGAACTGGCATTTGCAGTATAATGCGCGCTTTCCCTGGAGGGGTTGTGGTTCATCAAAAGAGAAGAACGGATATTCGCAATATTGCCATCATCGCCCATGTCGATCATGGGAAAACCACGCTTGTTGATGCCCTTTTAAAACAAACCGACTCCTACGACTTCAAAGAGGGCGAAGAAACCGTCATGGATTCCAACGCCCTGGAAAAAGAGCGCGGCATCACGATTTTTTCCAAAAACGCTTCCCTCCGCTATAAAGACATTCAAATCAATATTGTGGATACTCCGGGCCATGCGGATTTCGGCTCTGAGGTGGAACGCATTCTTAAAATGGTGGACGGCGTGCTTTTGCTGGTGGATGCCTTTGAAGGCCCTATGCCGCAAACCAAATTTGTGCTCAAAAAATCTCTCGAACTTCATTTAAAACCGATTCTCGTGGTCAACAAAATTGACCGTCCCAATGCCCGAATGCATGAAGTCGTCAATATGACTTTTGATCTTTTCTGCGAATTGAACGCCTCGGATGAACAGCTCGATTTCCCGATCGTGTTTGCCTCCGGCCGCGAAGGAATCGCAACGCTTAATCTGGATGACGAAGGAAAAGATTTAAAACCGCTGTTGGAAACCATTGTTCATCGCGTTCTTCCTCCGATTGCCGATCCGGACCTTCCATTTCAAATGCTTGTGACGATGCTAGATTATGATTCCTATGTAGGCCGCATCGCCATCGGGCGTATTTTTTGCGGACTTGTCAAAGTTGGGGAAACGATTTCTCTGGTCAAGCGTGACGGCGCGATTGAAAAGGGAAAAGTTACAAAAATTTTCAAATATGTAGGAATGAAAAGAGTCAGCGCCGAACAGGCCCAGGCCGGCGATATTATTTGCATCACAGGGATTGAGAATGTGAAAGTAGGTGAAACGCTGGCTTCGAATGAAAATCCTCAGGCACTGCCGTTGCTTAAAATTGACGAGCCCACCATTTCCATGAATTTTTCCCATAATTCCAGCCCGCTTTCAGGAAAAGACGGGGGCCGTTTTTTGACTTCCCGGCACATTCGTGAGCGCCTGGAACACGAAGCGATGATGAATGTGGGGATTAAAGTGGAAGAAGTGGAAAATGGCGAACGTTTTAAAGTGTCGGGCCGGGGGGAGCTTCACCTGGCGATTTTGATCGAAACCATGCGCCGCGAAGGCTATGAAATGGAAGTTTCAAGGCCGCGCGTTATTCTCAAAGAAATCGAAGGGGAAACGCTTGAGCCGGTTGAGCAGCTGGTCGTGGAAGTCAGCCCGGAGTATCAAGGGGCGACAATTCAAGAGCTTGGAAGCCGCAAGGCCGATATGAAAAATATGCAGACCACTTCGGTAGGAAGTATTCGCATGGAATTTTTAATCCCATCCCGTGCCTTAATGGGGTTTCGAAATCTTTTTATGAATATGACCCGTGGTACCGGCGTGATGTATCATAATTTTTTCGAATATCAGCGATTTAAAGGCGAACTCCCCAGCCGGAACGAAGGAGTCCTTATTTCTCAGAATCTTGGAACTGCCGTGGCTTATGCTTTGTGGGGACTGCAGGAACGCGGCGAAATTTTTGTCCATCCCGGCGAAGATCTCTATGAGGGAATGATTATTGGAGTGAATAATAAAGGCCATGATCTTGTCGTGAATGCCATCAAGGAGAAAAAACTTACCAATATGCGAGCTTCCGGCTCCGACGAAGCCATTCAACTCATTCCTCCGCGCGAAATGACGCTCGAATTTGCCTTGGAATTTATCGAAGATGATGAACTCGTCGAAATCACGCCTAAAAACATCCGCCTGCGTAAAGCGTATTTGACTGACAACGAGCGCAAACAATCTCGCCGCGACCGTTAGACGCCGCACTTTCCTTTCAAAACCATCTTTCATATCGGGGCTTGCTAAATTTTTTTTTGCCGGTTGGTTTTCACTCTGCCAATGGCTCAAGCCTCAGGATAGACATTTCTTCTCTCCTAAAAGAAGTTCTTCCTCCACGCCCCGGGACCTTGACGGAATCTCTTAGGACAGAGAGAATTTTAATATCGTGTGTTTTAAGGAGGTATAGAAGGAATGGCTCACATTCTCGTCGTTGATGATTCTCCGGAGATGGTCGAAACGGAAAAACAGCTTCTGCAGGACATGGGGGATGATTTCTGCGTTTCGATGGCGCGTAATTATGAGGATGCTCTCGAGCTTTTAGAAACCAGTCCCTTTGATCTGGTCATTCTTGACTTGATGCTTCCCAATCGAAGTGGTGTGGAAATCCTGGATCATATCAAACAAAAATTTAAAACGCCCGTCATGATTTATTCCGCCTATTTGGAATATATGCCGCACCATGTACTTTTGAAAAAGGGCGCGGATCAAATATTGGCTAAACCTGCGCCGCTTCAGGTTTTTATGAACGCCATTAAAAATCTTATCGAGCCTCGCCAGGAGAGAACCTTCCTGACTTTAGAAGGCTTCAATCTGCGGAAAATCAAAAATCAGGTATTCAAAGATATGATTCAAAAGACCCTTAAGCTGACCAATCAGGATTTAGAGAAAACCTCGGCTATGCTGGGAATTAGCGAATCCTGCCTTAAAGGTCTCATTAAACGGCTTCATATCGCCCACTAGGGGCATTTGTATCCTTTCCGCTTTACCAGGTATACTTCCATCGAGTGTTTTGAGAAGGGAATTAGTGTGTCTTTTTTAAGGAGAGCTTATGTTTGAAGTTTGGTTCAATCTGGCGGACTATGGCTGGAATCCCTATGCCATCCCTCCTTTTGTCGTAGGGCTCGTGAGCTTTGCCCTTGGCGCGGCGGTTTGCGTTCGTGAAAAGGGCTCGAAAATCAGCCTGCTTTTTTTCCTTATGACCACCACCACAGCCATTTGGCTTCTTGGCTACAGCGTTGTCTTTTGCGCCATCAATGAAATCACAGCCACCCGTTGGGCTGTTTTAACGAATTCCGCAGTGACATTCCTTCCCACAACCGTTTATGTTTTTACACTGGCCGCAGTCGGGCGCTCAAGCCAGTACCGAATTACGGCCCTATTAAGTTTGTTAACCTCCATTGCTTTTTGTGCGGCGCTTATTTTTACTCATTCGTTTATGACCGGGCTTTATCATTATTCCTGGGGATATTATTCCCGCTTCGGCTGGGTGAGCGCACTTTTTCTGGTTTTTTTCTTTGGAATTCTTTTGGAAAGCCTTCGCCTGTTTTTAGGCGAATATAAGCGCCTCATTCACAGCACCAAGAAACAGCGGATGAAAAGATTGCTCGTCGCTTTTTGCATCGGTTATCTGGGGTCAATGGATTATCTTGCGGCTTACGGTATTCCGGTTTATCCGGCCGGATATTTACCGGTCTTTGCATTTCTCATGATGGTCGGCCGAGCGATCGCGGTCTATCGGCTGATTGATATCACCCCCTCCTTTGCGGCCGAACAAATTATAAAAACCATGGCCGATGCTTTGCTCGTGATTGATCGAAGCGGTGTAGTGCGTGTGGCCAATCAAGCCGCCCTCGATCTTTTCCAGCATAATGAAATAAAATTAATCGGCGGAAACATTATGATTACGGGAATCGATTTATTCAAAAAGGACAGACTGGCGCGCCTGATCGTTACTGACTCCGTGCAAAATAATGAAATTACTTATCAGCATCCGAACAAAGGGAAGTTGATTCTTGAAATTTCGACCTCTGTTATTCGAGATGCCAAGGCGCATGGTCTGGCCGTTGTTTTCATCGCCAAAGATGTTACCGCCCGCAAAAAAGCGGATCAGGCTTTGCGGGAAAGTGAAATACATTACCGTCTTCTTGCTGAGAATGTGTCGGATGTTATTTGGACGATGAATACGGATTTGAAATTTACTTATATGAGCCCTTCCATTGAGCGTTTGACCGGCTATAAAGTGGAAGAAGCTATGGCCCTCAGTTTAGAAAAAACCATTGCCGCAGGATCTTTAAAAGAAGTTTTAAATGCCATCGCACAGGAATTCGCTCCTGAAAACCGGAAGGCCGCAAGCAAATTCCAATCCCGCACCATTCAACTCGAATATCTTTGTAAAAAAGGAAATATGGTATGGACTGAAGTTCAAATCACTTTTTTACGGCGTGAAGATGGGCGCGTTATGGAAATTCTTGGAGTTACGCGCGACATTACGGAACGAAGAAAAGCGGAGGAGGCCGTGCGGGAAAGTGAACGCTGTTATGCGGAACTGGTGCAGCAAGCCCCGGATCCTATCATCACGCTGGATCGGCTTGGTTATCTTCAATCCATGAACCCCGCAGCGGAGTTGGCCCTTGGCTATGGTTCGCCCGAATTAATCGGAAAGCATTTTGCAAAAACCGGAGTGGTAGGACCAGATTCCGTGGCCAAAACTCTTCAGGAATTTACTCTCACGATCTTAGGCTGGCAAAGGCCGCCCTTTGAACTTCAGGTTATCCGTAAGGACAGTATTGTGCTCACCATGGAAGCCCATCCGAAATTGATACGCCGCGACAAAGAAAGCTTCCGGGTCCAGGTCATTTTCCGCGATATTACGGAACGCAAGCGCATAGAGCAGGAACTTCTAAGCGCTTAAATCCGCTGCTTCACCTTCTCAACTTCATCCGCTATAATGCCTTTCATGTCATCACGCTTTCAGCAGGGCAAAACCGCATTGATTACGGGTGCTTCCGGAGGCATTGGCTATGAGTTCGCCAAACTTTTAGCGGCTGAAGGACATTCCCTTATTCTCGTTGCTAGAAATGGTGAAAAGCTCCAGGAAATCGCCCTTGAGCTTGAAAAGCAATTTCCCATCTCAGCCAAAGTTATTCCCAAGGATTTATCTCAAAGTTCTGCGCGGGAAGAACTTTTCCGTGAAATCGAAAGGGAAGGCATTCCGGTTGATATTCTGATTAACAATGCAGGGTTCGGACAATACGGTTTTTTTTCAGAAATCGATTGGCCCCGCGAAAATGAAATGATTCAATTAAATATTACCGCTCTAACGCATTTGACGAAATTATTTATAGGGGAGATGATTCAAAGGAAACGCGGCAGAATTCTTCAGCTGGCTTCGACCGCTTCTTTTCAGCCCGGCCCTTTGATGGCAGTTTATTACGCCACGAAAGCTTATATCCTTTTCTTTTCCGAAGCTGTTGCCAATGAATTAAAAAATACAGGGGTGACGATGACTTGCCTTTGCCCCGGTCCTACGGGGACCGATTTTCAGAAAAATGCGCGAATGGGGGACAACTGGTTTTTTAAATTGAATCAAATGGATGCTTCCTCGGTCGCGCGTATCGGTTATCAGGGATTGATGAAAGGAAAGTCATTAGTCATTCCTGGCTGGACCAATTATTTAGGTTCCGTGCTGTCGAAACTCAGCCCTCGAAAAATCGTGACCGGGGCAGTGAGGATTTTACAGGAGACCAAATGAAAATCACTGTTTATCAAAAACCAACCTGCACCACTTGCCGCCAAGTTTATTCGGCCTTAAAAGACAGCGGCGTGGACTTTGAAGCCGTGAATTATTATTTGGACCCCATACCCAAAGCCAAAATCCGGGAATTATTGAAAAAGATGGGCATCAAGGCCCATGAGCTTTTGCGCAGTAAAGAAGAAATTTATAAAAAACTCAAACTTGCCGAAAAAGAACTTTCTGAAGATGAAATCGTGGATTTAATGGTGAAGCATCCGGATTTGATTCAGCGTCCCATTGTTGAAAAAGGTGCGAAGGCGATTTTGGCGAGACCGGCCGAACGGCTGAAGGAAATTCTTTAAATGAAGTTTTTAAATGACATTTGGGTTAATCCCTGGGTTTGGACCGGCGTTGCGCTTTTAGGCTTCGGGCTTTGTACGCTTTTGCCGATTGCCATTAAAGATCAGCACATCAGGACATTGGTCAATCGTTTGGTTTTAATTCCCGTAAGTTTAATCCTTATTTTTTATGTCTATCCTGCAGGACTGGAAATTTTCCGCCGGTGGGCAGTTCACTTCTAAGGAGTTTAACGATGAAACACCCATCACAGATAATTCTCATCGCTTTGTTCCTGGTTTTATTTTATGGAAATATTAAGGCCATAGCCGATAACATTCCGGTGCCGATTCCTGTGACAAGTTCCGCGTTTCAAGAAGGCAGGGAAATTCCTTCCCGCTATACATGTGAAGGCGAGGATGTTTCTCCGCCTCTGGAATGGGGCCTAGTGCCCAGAGAAAGTCAAAGCATTGCCCTCATTATGGATGATCCGGGTACCGCCAGAGGAAACTGGGTTCATTGGGTTATCTTCAATTTGCCTCCAACCGTCCACTCCTTGCCCGAGGGTATGCCCAGGCTCAAACAGCTTGCGAATGGTGAAATGCAGGGCATTGGGAGTTTTAAAAAGCATGGATACTACGGACCCTGTCCTCCGGAAGGCCAGCATCGGTATTTCTTTAAGCTCTATGCCTTGGACCGTCCGATTGCAGAGGAAGAAGAAATGACCAAAGAAAACTTGGAGGCTGCCATGCAAGGTCATGTGATTGGTACCGGGCAATTGATGGGAACTTATACAAAAAAGAAAAATGAAGGAGCAGCGTAAAAATGATTCAAGAAATTGCAATGATTGGTTCGATCGCCCTTCCTTTGTGGAATATTCCTTTGATTATCAACATGGTGAAAAGAAAGTCCTCGCGCGATGTCAGCCTGATGTGGGCGGTTGGCGTCTGGACGTGCCTGCTGTTGATGGTCCCCTCCGGACTTTCATCCAGCGATATAGTCTGGAAGGTATTCTGCATTTTTAATTTCTCGATGTTCAGTCTGGTGGTGATAACGGTTTTTTATTTTCGAAAGGAAAGAAAGTAGGAAGAAGATTTATTTCTTTTTATTTTCTTTGATGCTTCCGGCAATGACCGTGTGAAGTTTTTCCGGATGAAAATTTTGCTGAATTGCCTGATTGGCCTCTTCCAGCGTGACTTTCCGGATAAGATTCTCGAATTGATCAAGATATTCTAGTCCAAGCTCGAGTTCTTCAGCGCGAAGGATTTGATTGGCAAGCCCGCCCGTTGTAGCGAGAGAAACCTTAAAATTTCCTATCAGAGTACTTTTTTCGTCTCCAAGCTCCTTGGCAGTCATTCCTTCCTCAATATATTGACGGATTTCTTTCATGGCGGCGTCAATGCCGGCTTCAAGCGATTTTGAATTGAAAATCATTTCGATTTCCCAATGGCCTTGTGTTTTCTTTTCAACCCCGTTTAATCGGGATTGAATATGATAGGTGAGTCCTTTGTCGTCACGCACGGAGTTCGGCAGCCGCGAAGAAAAGTCTCCGCCAAGCGCAGCATTGGCTAAGTAAAGAGGGAAATAGGCCGGGTCCTGCCGCGTAATAGAAAGTCCATGCCCCAGCATGACATCCGATTTTGTTTTGTCGGCCACATACGTCACCTTGCGCTCGGCCGGAAGATCAAGTACGCCGGTAGGAAAATCCGCCGGCACGTCTTTTATTTTCCAATTCGCAAATACATTCTGCACCGTATTGGCCACAGTGTTTAAATCGATGTCTCCGACTGCGATCACAAACATTTCTTTAGGGCCGTAATGGTTTTCATAAAATTCCCGCACTTCGGCAATCGTCGTTTTTTCCAAGTCTTTAATCTGAAGCTCATAAGGAGGTTCGTAATGAGGATGGCCCGGGGCATAAATCTGCCGGGACAAGGCCGCGTCTGCCAGGCTTTCGGTCTCGCTCATGGCTTGCTGGAGGCTGGACAATTGATTTTGTTTTAGTTTTTCGAATTCCTCCTCATTGAAAGCGGGTTCCCGGAGTTGTTCAGCGATCAAACGAAGAACGAGAGGAATATCTTTTCTGAGGCAGCGTGCAGTAAAGCCGACTCGTTCATAATTCATTCGGAAAATAACTTGGGCACCGCGGTCTTCTAAAAGTTTGGCAATTTCAAATTTATTTTTCTGCTTTGTTCCCTGGTCAAGCATTGAAAGTGTAAGATTTGCCAGAGTGGAATTTTTGGAAAAAATATAGCCTGCTCCTTTAAATGAGCCGGCAACTGTGACGACATCTCGCGTACCCGTTTTTACCGTAATGACTTGAATAGAGCCTATTTGTTTAATCTGAGCCCGTTCCGATATTTTTTTCAGAAAATCCTTGTCCTCTGAAACTGCCTCAGCGGGGCGAGAAATTTCAGTTTCATCTAACTCAACGACGGTAAAAGGAATTGAGTTGAGATTGGGTTGGGGCGCTGCCGCGGAAGGCTTTATCTTGGCTGGTTTTTCAGGATTTTTAGAAATAAGCCAGCCGTAGGTGAGGCGATGGTCCAAGAAATATTTTTGGGCAACTCTCAAAATATCTTCCCGCGTGACAGCCTGGATTTTTTTCAAATAGTTAACAAAAAGTGTCCAGTCGCCCGAAGCAATGGCTGCGCTCAATTCATTAGACATTGTGAAAGATCCGTCACGGGTAAAGGCCTCGTCGGCATAGACCTGATTTTTAGCGCGTGTAAGTTCATCCTCGGTCACGCCGGATGTTTTAATTTCCTCAATCATCTGAAAAAATTCTTCTTCCACTTTGGCGTGCTTTACGCCGGGAGATAGCAGAATAATTGTTTCGAAAAGTCCGGAATCAAAATTCTTGGACACTTCACTGTAAACCTGAACGGCTAAGCCCTTGTCGATCAGCCTGCGATAGAGGCGGCTGGTTTTTCCATCCGATAGAATTTGACTCAAAAGATCAAGCGGGGCGATGTCCGGGTCTGTTGCCGGGGGGATTTTGTAGGCATAATCTAAGGCCTGAATTTTATCTTCCCGCTTGATTTGAATAAAACGCTTCTCGTTTTGTTCCGGTTCTTTGATTTCCATAGGCGGAATGGGATTCGGGGAAGAGGGAATCGAGCCAAATTGCTTTTCGATATAATCGAGGACTTTTTTAGTTTGAAAATCGCCGATCACCGACAGAACGGCATTGTTGGGCCAATAATAGGTGTCATAAAATTCTTTAAGCGAAGAAATCGGCATTTTATCGAGGTGTTTGCGTATTCCGATAATAGGAAAATGATACGGGTGGGTTTTGAATGCTTCGGCCCATACCCCGTGCTGCAAAGCAAAAAGCGGAGAATTATCCATTTTGTCAAATTCGCTTTGAACCACCGGCATTTCGGATTTTAAATCTTCGACTTTCAGAAGAGAATTGCGCATGCGGTCCGCCTCAATGGCGAGCGCGGTCTCCAATTTATCGCTGGGCAGTAATTCAAAATAATTGGTGCCGTCCTGCCAGGTCCCGGCATTCAAGATGGCGCCCATTCCTTGCAGGGTTGAAGCAATCGAAGTCTTGGATTGTTTGTTATAGGTAGGAGTGCCTTTAAACATCATATGTTCAAGAAGATGAGCGGAGCCCCGATACCGGTCGTTTTCATTGCGGGAGCCCACCTGGTAAGTTAACATCACGGTGGCCACGGGGGCAGAATGGTCTTCCGAAATCAGAATACGTAAGCCATTGGAATGAAGTTTGTATTCTTCAATCCCGTTGGATTGTTTGACTAAACTGTAAGCGGGCATGGACGCCTTTTCCTCAGACCGTACTGATGATATAGCCATAAGAAAAACTCCTATGAAGATAAAAACGCAGAGTGCCTTTGCGTTTTGCCTCATATCAGGGTCGTTTCTCCATAAATTTCTTGTGTCAGCGGAAATTATTTTCGATAGTGTAACCTTTTCTGCGTTTTTCTACTATTAAAAAACCAAACCAGGCCGCTGGCGTTTCGGCGATGTTTTAAGTAAAATGGCGTCATGATTGACAGGGAAGAATTCGAAAATTTGGATGCGGAGAAACAAGTCGAAGTTTTCCGCGAATCTTCCATTCGGGAAAAAGGGGAATTGTTTTTACGTTGTCATGACCCTGGGCGCATTGCTCGGGCGCTCAGCGGCGAGGAGTTTTATCTCATCACCCGGGAAATGGACATGGAAGAGAAAACGGAAATTCTCCAATATGCCACATTGCCTCAGCTTTTTTTCCTTTCGGATGTCGAATGTTGGCGCGGCGACCGGATCCATGCAGCGGGTTTTGTCACCTGGCTTGAAACTTTGCATGAAGCGGATGACAGAAAGCTTTTGGCATGGCTTCTGCAAATCGATTATGAGACGGCAGTGGCAGGCCTTAAACAAATCATAAGGGTCTTAAAGCCGGAATGGGAATATGCCGCCGATGAATCGTTGGGCGACGGGACTTCCTTTACGCTGGACCAGTATTATTATATTTCTGTGCGGGAAGAAAATTTTGAAACCGTAAAGCGTGTTTTAGAAGTTCTTTTTGAAAATCACCGCGGCCGGTATACGGCCCTGCTCGAAGGTGTTTTAAGCGAGCTTGATTATGAAATTGAAGAAGAGGCCTTCAGAAATCGTGGAGAAAGACTGGAAGAGCACGGATTTCCCGGTCCCGAAACCGCGCGGCAGATTTTTCACCCCATCTCAAAGCAGGAATTTGAAAGTTTTCCGGAAAAAAATGGCCAAAACCCGTCTGAGAGCGTAACTACCAGGAAAACCGAAAAATTTTCCATGATTTCTGCGGCTGCCAGGCAAAATCTTTTTCTCGATGATGTGCTGCTTGCTTTGCGCGAGGAGGATGCGGCGATTTCAGAAGGAGTTGAGGAAGAATTGATCTGGCTTTCCAATAAGGTCATTGCCGCGGAAGGGATTGATTTTTCCGCGGCCGTCACAGAAGAAAAAATCCGGCAGGGAGCGGACAAGACTCGCCGGATTTTAAGTCTGGGGCTTGAGCTCGTCAGTCATGGAGATATTTCGGAAGCTGTCCGTCTGATGAGTAAAAAATGGCTGGAATCCATTTTCCGCCTTGCGATAACACGGCTTTATGAAATCCGCAAATCAGCCGAATCGATTGTCCAGGAATGCTGGAAAGGCGAGACTCGCCGCTTTCTGGAATTCCTCAATCCGCCTTATGAAATTATTTTTCGCGACCTTTTTTCAACAGTCCCGCAATTTTTCGATGATTCAATTTCAGAGAATCAAAATCAAACCCGTGATTTTACGACTTTGCTTGATGTTGAACGTGCTGAGCGTTCAGTGGACCAAATGGCACTTATTCATGGATTCCTCAGCTTCAAGATTCCGCAAATTTATGAGGAGATTCACCGCGGGCGCTCCGAAGATTTAACGTGGAGGCTTTTCGAGGCGCTTGCCACCCTGTACGCCTCTTTCGTGTTAAACGGAACTATTTCCATTAGAGCATTGAGTGAAGCCCATGTTTTGCAATTTATGGAAAAGGGGTTCGACAAAAAGGATGATATGCGAATATTGAATCCGCAGAAAAAAAAGGCGTTTTTCGATCAATTTTTTACGCCGGCGCAGCAAGAAACCCTTCGCACTTTATGGGCCTTTGTATTTAACGAAATGGAATCCGAACTAGGCCGGCTTAAAATTTCCAAAAAATTCGATCCCCGGTTTGTTTCTATCTTAAGAATTCACCGTAGAAAAAACGCTACACCGCTATGAAAAGTCTTCAAACCAATACCTTAGATTTCGAAATCACTTTTTTTGAGCGCCTTATTAAAGAAAAGCCTGATTATCTCGAAGCGCTTATTCCGCTCGCGGCGGCTTATACGCGCAAAGGACTTTACGAAAAGGGTTTGGGAGTCGACAAAACGCTTGCGAGGCTTTGCAAAAAAGACCCGGTGGTGCATTACAATTTGGCCTGCAGTCTGGCGCTTGTAGGCCAGAAAAAGCAGGCCATTCAAGTGCTTAAAACGGCGATTGAACTTGGATATCGAGATTTTGAACATCTTAAAAAGGATCCGGATCTTCAAAGTCTTTGCGAAGATCCGGAATTTCAGAATTTGAAGGCCGGCAAACGTCAGAAATCTTCTTCAAATGAATAATCGCTTCATCTTCCGCGTCATGGCAGTTGTGATTTTCTTGTTTGCCGATTCCGCAATTCTTTACGCCAAGGTTTCTTCCGATACTTTGGTTTTGACTCTGGCTTCAGATCCCAAATCATTTAACGCCATGGTTGCGCAGGAAACTTCGACTACAGAAGTGACCACTTTGATGTTTGAAGGATTGACGCGTCTTAATCCTGTGAGCGGGCAAATCGAGCCTTCGCTTGCCATGAATTGGGAAAAAAGTGAGGATGGCCTTGTATGGACTTTTCATCTTCGGCCGGAAGTGAAATGGTTCGACGGTGCTCCGCTAACCGCCGAAGACGTGGTCTTTACTTTCAAAGAACTTATTTATAATCCCAAGATTATTTCCGCTTCGCGGGACATTCTTTTATTGGAAGGCAAAGAAATTCAGGTGGAAGCAGTCGATACGCATACCGTCCGGTTCACTCTGCCCACATTATTTGCGCCATTCCTTCTTGCGATGGAACAGCCTATTTTCCCTGCGCATGTTTTGAGAGAAGCCGTTCAAAAAGAAAAATTTTCCAGCACATGGGGAATTGATGAAAAACCGGAACGAATTATCGGGACCGGGCCATTCCGGTTGAAATCTTATCGCGGCGGGGAACGTATCGAGCTTGTGCGCAATGAGCGTTATTGGAAAAAAGACGATGCCGGCCGCTCACTGCCTTATTTGAACCGTATTATTTTTCTGGTCGTACCGAATGCGGAAGTCCGCTTGCTTAAATTTCTGGAAGGGGAAACGGATCTCTACAACGCAAGCGGTAAGGATTTTCCCGTTCTTGCGGTTCAAAAAAACCAGAAAAATTTTACACTTTATGACGTGGGACCCATGGTTGGGTCCAATTTTTTAGTTTTTAATCACAACGCGCCCGACGCTAACCGGCGTGCATGGTTTCGCAGTGACGAATTTCGCCGTGCGCTGGCCCATGGCCTCGACCGTCAGTCTATGACCGATATTATTTTCAATGGCCTTGGGATTTCTGAATGTTCACCGGTCAGTCCGTCCACGCCGTTTTATTTTAATCCGAACACTCTTTGTTACGATTACGACCCGCAAAAAGCCAAGTTACTTTTGGCGGCGCAGGGATTCCAAGATAAAAACGGTGATGGAGTACTCGAAGACGCCAACGGCCGCGAATTGGAATTTGTTCTTTTGACCAATGCTGAAAATCCGGAACGGGTTCAAATGACAGAAATGGTGCGTGAAGACTTGAGCCAGCTGGGGATCAAAGTCCATTTTTTGGCGCTTGAATTCAACAGCCTTGTTGCCAAATTGGTGGCCACGGGGGATTGGGACGCTGTGGTGATGGGGCTCACCGGTACAAGCGATCCGCATTTTGGCGCCAATGTATGGTTTTCGGGCGGAAGCCTTCATTTTTGGAATCGCGGCGCAACCGACTATGAACCTGCCTGGGAAAAGCGCATGAATGAAATTTTTCGCGAAGGTGTTAAGGTTCTGAATCCTGACGCCCGCAAAATTCTTTACGATGAATGGCAGGCTGTGGCTGCCGAAAAACTCCCGTTGACTTATCTGGTATTACCGAAAGTGATTTATGCCATTCGAAACAATTTCGAAAATGTGAAGCCTTCCGCTTTGGGAGGCGCCTTTTATAATATTGAAGAAATAAAACAAAAATCATGAAAGACATGGCCGCCATTATTTTCCGCAGGCTTGTCACCGCGATTCCTTTTCTTTTTTTCCTTTCCATGATCACCTTTTTCCTCATGCACCTTGTGCCGGGAAATTATTTCGACATGCTGCGCATGAATCCGCAGATTTCGGAAGCCACGATCAAACAGTACGAAAAACTGTATCATCTTGATCAGCCCCTTATCGTGCAATACGTCATGTGGCTCAAAAATTTATTCCATCTAGATTTTGGCTACTCCTTTGCGTACCGCCGCCCTGTGCTTGAGATTTTGTCCTCGCGTTTGCTCAACACATTGCTTTTGACGGTAAGTGCTTTTCTTTTGTCCTGGATTTTGGCGGTGGTGACCGGGCTTTTGGCGGGATTGCGGAGCGGCCGGACTTTCGACCGGGTTTTCAAAGTTATTGCTTATTTTGGATTGTCCATTCCCAATTTCTTTTTATGTTTGATTTTGCTTTACGCTGCATCGCGCGCGGGTGGTCTGCCGCTTGGCGGAATGAAATCAGCGGACTATGACTCTTTGTCCCTACCGGCAAAATGCTGGGATTTAATGCGTCACATGGCCATTCCTGTTTTTGTATTGTCGCTCAGTTCTTTTGCCTATCTTTTCCGGCTCATGCGCGCCCAAACGCTCGAAATCAAAGATAAGGAATTCGTACTTTTTTTACGCGCCTCCGGAATTTCCGAATCAAAAATTATTTTTAAACATATTGCTCGAAATGCCATCAATCCGCTGATCAGTCTTTTTGGAATGGAACTTCCGGCGCTTTTCAGCGGGGCGGCCCTGGTTGAAATTTTTACTCAATGGCCCGGCCTTGGACAAATTATGCTGCAGGCGGTTCGGACCCAGGATTTATTTTTAGTGCTGGGGAATATGGTGATCATCGGAGTTCTTCTGATTATGGGGAATCTTTTGGCGGATGTGCTTTTGATGATGAGCGATCCACGAATCCGCCTAGAAGGAGTGCGGGAGTGAAAAAGCAGCCTTTTCTTTTTTATCCGGCGTTAGGAGGAATTTTATTTTTTATCTTTGGTGCCTTGTGGGCCGGCTGGATGGCGCCCTATTCTCCTCAGTTTGAGACGCGCACCCATTCTTTTCATCCTCCGACCAAAATTCATTGGGATTTATCAAGCGGCAAACTGCCGCAGCCTTTTATTTACGCAACGAACTCGCAATTCGATGAAAATTTCAAAAGGTATTATGTCGAGGATACCAGCCGGCCTTATTTTCTTAAATTAGGACTTAAAAAATTATTGTCGGTGGACGGACCGGCAAAAATTTATTTATGGGGTGCGGATTCACGGGGGAGAGATCTTTTTTCCCGAATTCTCTACGGCGGAAGGATTTCTCTTTCCATCGGATTTTTGGGTTCTTTGATGGCGCTTGGCGCGGGGCTTTTGATTGGCGGCTTGGCAGGGTATTACGGCGGAAAACTGGATCAATTCCTCATGCGTCTGGCGGAATTTTTTATCATGATTCCCGGCTTTTATTTTTTGCTGGCAATGCGCAGCGTTTTGCCGCCAGGGCTTGGTTCCAAACAAATTTATATTTTAATCATTATGATTTTGAGTTTAATCGGATGGGGCGGCGTGGCGCGCGTCATACGGGGTATGGTCTTTTCCATACGCGAAAATGATTTTATTGCCCAAGCCAAAGTTCTTGGGCGCGGTGATATGGAAATTATTTTCCGCCATATTTTTCCCCACACATTCTCTTACTTAATTGTGGTCATGAGCGTTTCTATTCCGGGTTATATTTTGGGAGAGTCGGCGCTGAGCATTCTAGGACTCGGCATTCAAGACCCCGACGTGAGCTGGGGAAATTTACTGACTGAATCCCTGTCGATTGCTCATATCACATTGCATCCATGGGTGTTAATTCCCGGATTCGTGATTTTGGCGGTGTCGTTTTGTCTGCATGCGCTTGGGGACGGCCTTATGGCGGAATCAAGTGTCATCCTGATGACGGAAAGAGATAACAATGAATCTTATTGAAATTAAAAATTTAGAACTTGGCTATGGCAACCGGGAAAATTTTTCCAGGGCCTTGGGCCCTCTTTCATTTTCCATACAAAAAGGAGAGGCGTTTGGTTTAATCGGAGAATCCGGGGCCGGGAAAAGTACTTTAGGTCTTGAGCTTTTGGGGCTGCTTCGTTTTAAAGGAGGCATTCGGCTGGGCGGTGAAATTGTGACACCGCCCGGCGTTCAGACAATGGCTTATATTCCGCAAGATCCCGGCGCTGCCTTAGACCCGCTTTTTTCTATTGGCAGTCAATTGCGCGAACGCTCCTCCGATTTGGCAGAAATCGAAAAAGCGCTGCAGCAGGTTCATCTCTCGCTTAATAAAATCAGTTTGAAAAGTTATCCGCATGAACTGAGCGGAGGAATGAAGCAAAGGCTTTTGATCGCAATGGCGCTTTTACGCCGTCCAAGTTTTGTGGTGATGGATGAACCGACCTCGTCTCTCGACGTAACTCTCCAGGCAGAAATCATGGCTCTTTTTCGCGAGATCCGTTCTACCGGGCTTACGTTTCTTTTTATTACCCACAATCTGCCGCTTGCGGCAAATTTTTGTGGCCGCATTGCCATTATGAAATCCGGGAAAATTGTGGAAATGGGCCCCACCCAGGCGATTTTTTCAAAACCGGAAAGTTCCTATACCCGTATGTTGATGGAAGCAGTCCCGAGGCTGGAAAAATGAGCGACGATTTTATTTTTCAAATTCAAAATGTTTCACGGGCTTTCGCCATTCGCCAGGGGATTTTGCGAAAAGGCCCGAAGTTTAAAGCCGTAGATAATTTAAATCTCGATCTGTGCCGGGGAGGACTTTATGCTCTTGTGGGTGAAAGCGGATCCGGAAAAAGTACACTGGCAAAAATGCTGGCGGGCCTTTTGAAACCCACAGAAGGGAAAATCCTTTTTAAAAAACAAGATCTGCAGAAAGTTTTGAAAAAAAACCGAGAAGCCTATTATCAAAAAGTCCAAATTATTTTCCAAAATCCCTATCTTGCGCTCGATCCCCGCTGGAAAATCAAAACAATTCTGGAAGAGGGAATTCAAAACCTTTCTGCGGCAGAACGAAATCAAAGAGTGGCAGAGGCGCTGGAAAAAGTCCATCTAAAAAAAGAATATTTGATGCGTAAGCCGCAGGCCCTAAGCGGCGGGGAAAGGCAGAGGGTCGCCATTGCGCGTGCTCTTGTGATGCGCCCGGAATTTTTAATTTTGGATGAACCGACTTCCCAGCTCGATGTTTCGGTTCAAGCGCAAATTATCGGACTGTTAAAAGCACTCCGCCCATCGTTTAAAGCGGGAATGCTTTTTATCAGCCATGATTTGGCCTTGGTGAGTCAGTTAACGGAAGATTGGATTGTGCTTTATGAGGGGCGGGTGGTTGAAATGGGAAAAAAGAACCAAATACTTTCTTCCCCGAAGGCCCCTTACACTCAGAAGCTGCTTCAATCCGTAATTTCTACTCCATATTTTTCAGGATAAGATAGATCACTCCAACGATAATCAGGGCCAAGACGATGAAGATAATTTTTGACTTTTCTTTCATCGGATTGTCATCTTTTTCCTTGCCCCAATTTTTCCATTTATCCTTTGATTCGTCTGCCATGTTATCTCTCCCAATGATTTGGTGTTAGGTAAATCAGCGTATTTTTATATCGGCGATTCAGAACAAAACTAAACTGGTCATAAGGATATGCCGTTAATGGAGTAGCAATTAAAAGGGAGGTTTAAAATGAAAAAAATTTTAATCGTGCTTCTTGTCGGGGTCATGATGGCCAGTTTGCCTGGTTTGGGATATGCCGCGAGTCCTTGGACTCAGGAAGTAGGGTATACCAATCAGATGAAAGGAAAGCTGGATTTTGGTGTTAAAAATTTATTAGGCGGGTGGACGGAAATATTTCGTTCGCCAATGAGAGCCCATGAAGGCAAGACCTGCCCAATCCGGGGTACCGGAATAGGCATTGTGAATGCAGTGGTTTATACGGTGGGAGGAGCCCTTCATACGGTAACTTTTCCCTTCACTTTTATTGACATTCCGCTTCCCAATAATGGGGTGCAGCTAGACTAAGTAAGTACTTTATCGCTCATGGCGGGTAGGATATAATGCGTCCTACTCGCCATGGAGCAAAGCACGTTAGCCGATCAAAAATTAACTCCCATGATGGAGCAATACCGCTCCATCAAAAAAAACCTCGCAAAAGATACCGTCCTTTTTTTCCGCCTCGGAGATTTCTATGAAATGTTTTTTGAGGACGCCGTCCGCTGTTCTGAAATTTTAAATATCACACTCACCGGCCGTGAAGGCGGGGAAGCGGGCCGCATTCCTATGTGCGGCATTCCTTATCATGCCTTTCACGAATATGTCCGTTATCTCCTCGATCATCAGCTGAAAGTCGCGATTTGCGAACAAGTCGGCGATCCCAAGGCCGCTAAAGGCTTGGTGGAGCGCAAAATCACTCGCATCATCACGCCCGCCACTTACCTGGACGATGATAACAAAGGAAAAAATCTGGAATACATGGCCGCCCTTGCCCCGGCTGGAAAAAATTACGGCCTTGCCTACTTAGAACTTGGAACGGGTGAATTCTATGTGCGGGAACTGACCGAAGACCGGCTTTTCGGCGAATTAAGCCTGCTTTCTCCGCGCGAAGTCATTTTGCCCAAATCCCTTACCGAACAAAATGCTCTTTCCGGATTTGTGCGCGAAGCTTTAAACGCCAGCCTGACAGTTTATGAAGACTGGATTTTTGAACCCGAAGAAGGCAGCCGCCATTTAATCGAGGCCTTCGGCTTTGGCTCCAAAACTAGTATTCCTTTTGCAGATCGTCCGCTTGCAGTCGGTGCTGCCGGCGCGGTTCTCTATTATCTGAAAGATCATCTTCATTCCGGTATTGAGCATTTGCGTCCTCCGGTTCTTTTAGACACGCGGGACTTCATGACGCTTGACCGGCAGACGCAAAAAAGCTTGGAGCTGGTTTCCAATTTAAGCGGAAAAAAGAGCCATGCGACTTTACTGGCCACCATCGATCAGTCACTTACTTCAATGGGCGGAAGAATGCTTTATCAATGGCTTACGCACCCGCTTCTTGTGCGTGAACAAATTATGGAAAGGCAGGACGGAGTTTCGGAATTGACCAGCGATCCTTCCTGGACGCAATCCATTCGTTCGCTTATGTCCGGCGTGAGAGATATGGAAAGAACGCTCAGCCGTTTGAATTATGGCGTTGCCAATGCCCGTGATTTGGTGAATCTTAAACTGTTTTTGGAGCGGGTGCCGGAACTCCAATCCGTATTGAAAAAGTCCCGCAGTTTAATTCTTAAAAAAATTCTGGGGTCGCTCAACCCTTTTCCTGAACTGCGCGAGATGATTGCCAAGGCCATTGTGGAAGCTCCGCCGCTTTCGCTTAAAGAAGGCGGGTTGATTCAGGACGGTTTCCGCGCCGACCTGGATGATTTGCGGAGTATTTCCAAAAATGGAAAGTCCTGGCTTCTCGAATTCCAGCAGCGCGAAATTGAGCGCACGGGAATTAAATCCCTTCGCGTTAAATATTCTCAAGTGTTCGGCTATGCGCTTGAAGTCAGTAAATCCAATCTCCACCTTGTCCCCCCGGATTATATTCGCCGGCAGACCTTGGCCAATGCCGAGCGTTTTATCGTTCCTGAACTTAAAAGCTGGGACGAAAAAATTTCCGGTGCGGAAGATAAAATTAAGGCGCTTGAATACGAAATTTTTAACGGGCTTCGCGAAAAAATCCTGGAAAAACTCATACCGCTTCAGGCCATGGCAAAGGCCGCGGGAACGCTCGACGCGTTGGCGGCGCTGTCCATCACGGCCATTCAGAAAAGTTGGGTGAAGCCGGAAATCGGGGAGTCAACCGATCTCCATATTAAAGGAGGCCGTCATCCGGTGGTCGAGGCTATGCTTTCTGCCGGCCAGTTTGTCGAAAATGACACGCTGCTTGATACGCGGGAAAATCAGCTCATTGTTTTGACCGGCCCGAACATGGCGGGAAAATCTACTTATCTACGCCAAGTGGCACATATTGTTTTGCTGGCTCAAATAGGTTCGTTTGTTCCGGCCGAGTCCGCACGCGTCGGACTTGTGGACAGGATTTTTACGCGCATCGGCGCGAGCGATGATTTGGCACATGGCGAGAGTACCTTTATGGTGGAAATGATCGAGACTGCGCATATTCTCCAATCCGCTACGGAGCGAAGCCTTTTAATTCTCGATGAAGTAGGGCGAGGGACTTCCACTTTTGACGGCGTCAGCATTGCCTGGGCAATCTGCGAATATTTGGTGCAGGAAAAAGCTCGTCCGCGCACTCTTTTTGCCACGCATTATCATGAGCTGACTCAGCTCGAAGAACATTTCTCCGGCATTAAAAATTACAATATTACGGTGAAAGAAACCCGTGATGGCATTGTTTTTTTGCGTAAAGTGATTCGCGGCGGTTCGGACAGGAGCTACGGAATTCATGTGGCGCGCCTTGCCGGAATTCCGGCAAAAGTGACGGAGCGCGCGGATGAAATCCTTCGTGTTTTGGAAAACGAAAATACCGAAGCCACACAAATTATTGAAGGTAAGGCAAATTCGGGTCCAACCCTTTTTGATTTGCCCAAAGATCATCCATTGATTAATGAAATTAAAGAATTGGAGCTCGAAGCTCTGACGCCGCTTGAAGCGCTCAATAAAATCGCGGAATGGAAGAAACAATTTAAAAAACCATCGTCATCTTAACTGTCATCCCCGAAATCTTTAATCGGGGATCAAGGATGGGATTCCCGCCAAAGGCGTGCGGGAATGACAGTAAGTGGACTAGGAGATATCATGGGAATTATTCGAGTGTTGTCGGAAAAAGTGGCTAATAAAATCGCAGCCGGAGAAGTCATTGAACGGCCGGCCTCCATTATTAAAGAGCTGGTGGAAAATTCTCTCGATGCGGGCGCGACTTCGGTTGAAATTGAAATCCGGCATGGCGGCAAAAGCCTGATTCGTGTTTCAGATAATGGTTCGGGCATGACGGCCGATGATGCCGAGCTTGCCTTTCAGCGCCACGCCACCAGCAAAATTTCCAGCGCTGACGATTTGATGTGCATCGAATCCTTCGGGTTTCGCGGCGAAGCCTTGCCAAGCATTGCCGCGGTGTCGCGAACGACACTTACAACGCGAAGCAAAGGAAAATCTGCGGGCGTCCAAATTTCCTTCGAAGGCGGTGTGATGTCGACGGCCAGAGAAGCGTCCGTGCGCGAAGGAACCATTGTGGAAGTTCGAGATTTATTTTTCAACACACCTGCGCGGCGGAAATTCATTAAAACCGATTCCACCGAATTGGGGCATATCATGGACATGGTTTCACGTCTTGCCCTGGCCCGGCTTGAAGTGCGCTTTCTTTTGAAAGATATGGGGAAGACCATTTATGATTTTCTTCCCGGTGAAAATCTTCTGACCCGCGCCTGCAAAATTTTGGGCGGCGAACTCAAAAAAGATTTGATGGCTTTTGATACCGAAAAAAACGGCGTTCGCATTTACGGCTTAATCGGCAAGCCGCGTCTTTCGCGGGCGACAAGGGCCGATCAAATCTTTTTCATCAACCATCGCTGGGTCCGTTCTTCGACTTTAAGCTTCGCTCTCCAGGCGGCTTATCATGGACTTCTTATGCATGGACAATATCCTGTGGCTGTTCTTTTTCTGGAAGTGGACTCCGGCCGTGTGGACGTGAATGTTCATCCCACGAAACAAGAAGTGAGAATTTCCAATGAGGCCAACATTAAAACTTTTATCAAAGAGGCCATTCGCGAAAAGCTCGATCAAGAAGGGGATTTAGCCCCGGAATTAAAACGCAGCGCCGCTCCCGCGCCGTTTTTTCCCAAACAATCCTTTACCGCGCGCGAAGCGAAAAATTATTTGCAAACATCCGAATTTTCAACTCAGAAAGCCCTGGCGGTGGCAGAGCCGGGCGCCTATCTTCAGGAGTTGAAAGAATCCCGGGAATTGCTGGAGCCGATACGGCTCAAGAAATTTTCTATTACCAAAGTGCTGGGTCAAATTCATCACACTTTTATTGTGGCGGAAACTGAAGAAGGCTTTGTGGTTGTGGACCAGCACGCGGCGCATGAACGCGTGATGTTTGAGGCTTTGCGCAAGGCCCTGAAATCCAAAAAGCCGGAGCGGCAAAATCTTTTAATGGATGAAATCCTTGAAGTTCATCCCAAGCTCAGGCAGACTCTGATCAAGTCGCTTCCCTTGCTTGAAAGGCTGGGGTTCGAAATTGAAGAATTCGGCGAAAAAGATTTCGTGATCCGTGCCTACCCGGCGATTTTAAAAGACGAAAATCCGGTGATCGTTTTAAAGAATTTTTTAGCGGAAAAAGAAGAGGGGAATATCCGGACTTCCGTGGAAGGCCGAGAAGAAGAAGTCGCTGCGCTGATTGCGTGCAAAAGAAAGTCGGTTAAAGCCCGTGATGTCATGTCGTTTCACGATATGAAGGCGCTTTTGGAAAGCCTGGCTGAATGTGAAAATCCCTTCAATTGTCCGCACGGCCGGCCGTCTTTTTTTAAACAGTCATTTTCGGATTTGGAAAAGCAGTTTAAAAGGAAATAATCGAATGCCCAAAAAAATTCTGATTGCCGAAGATGAGCGGGATATCGCGCAGATGCTGGCGCTTCGTCTGGAAGAGGCTGGTTATGATGTCCTGATTGCCTCAAGCGGTCCGGAAGCAATCGCCCTCACGAAGTCTGGAAAACCTGATTTAATTCTCCTCGATTTTACCCTCCCCAAAATGAACGGCGACGTCGTTTGCCGTGAATTAAAATCGGATTCCAACTGCGCCCGTATCCCGATTATTTTGCTGAGCGCTTATCGGCAGGACCAAATCGATGAGCACCATGAGGCCGATGCTTATTTGGGAAAACCTTATGAGGCCGAAGAATTGCTGGAGAAAATCGGCGAACTCCTTTTAAAAACCAAATTGTGAAAATTTATAATTCCTGTCATTGCGAGAAGGCCCGAAGGGCCGACGAAGCAATCTTGGTTTTAAAAACTGGATTGCTTCACTCACTTCGTTCGTTCGCAATGACATCTTGGCCGCTTCTCCTATTCCCTTTATGGATGGGTGTTGCTAAAGTTGAAATAGGAGAAAATTATGATTACGCGGAAGAATTCGGAAAAATCATCACCCGCGCCTCCATCAAATTGCAGGAAGTGGCCCCCAAACGCCGGTTCAAATTGAAGAGCTGGAATGATTCGCTGGAAAAAACTGCCCAGGCCGCTTTAGGAATGGCGTCCCGCGAAAAACCCGAAGTGATTCAAGTCCGGCTCGATGAAGCCGTTCAAAATTATGATCAAAATTCTTTCGCCATTCTGCTCAAAGCTATTTTGGCAAGTTCCCAGCAAAATGGAAAAGAGGCCAATCGGTTTTACGAAGAATTTCTTTTAAAAAGCCGCACCTTTTCCGAATTTGAACAAACTTTTTTGAAATGGGGCGAATTTTATTTTCTCCGCCGCACGGTTTACGAAATTTTGGCCTCGCGCGGTGTTTCCTTTGCCGGCCGGGAAAAAGCAATTCATATGCGCACGCCTTATGAACAATTAATCCTTTACGGGACCAAACCCGGCGGATGGGACCGACTCATGAATATTGTTTTTATTGTGCTTATTCTCGGTGGGGCCGTGGCGCTTGTTTTTTGGGCTTTGGCGGGCGCCCAGTTTTGGGAGGTTGTGCCGAGTGGAATTCTCGGGCTTTACGTGGCGGTATGGGTTTCTTACGGGACTTGGATTTTTGATTTGGCGTTCGGACTTCCGGGGGGATTGTCGCGTTTTACCGTAGTTCCGATCTTCTTTGGATCTATGACGCTACTTTTTGTCATTTCCGTCGTGCGGCATTTTTGGTTAGAACGCCTGCGTCCTCTTGAAACCGGTTATCGCCGTTGTCCTCATTGTCACGCTGTCATCGAAATGCTTCTTATTGAATGTTCTTCCTGCCGCCGAAAGATCTGAAATTACCGTGGCCTCTGACAATCACTTTCAGCATTTAAAAAATCTTCTGCGTTTAGAAGAGGCCGAAGAAATTTCCCAGTTCCGCAAAGAGTTTCTTAATTTGACTCCCGAGGAAAGAGAAAAAAGGGGCAAGGCCCTCTTGCGGCTCAAAATTCTTGAATCTCATTACAGCCCCGGCGGCCATCATCTCCTTACCTTCGGATATGCGGACGGGCGGCCCATTCCAATTTATAGTTTTGATACCGGCGATGTCCTCCAGCTCGCGCGCGAAGGAGATGATTTTTTGAAGCTTCCGCCTGGAACGGTTTATGAAAAATCCAAAGAATCCATTACCGTGGCATTTGATTGGACAAGGCCCGAGGCTTTGGACCAGGAAGCCCTTTATCATCTCATGCCGTCGCCTTCCAAAGGGACTTACCGAAAAATGTTTGATGCGCTCAAAGAAGTGTCAGAAGCAAAACACGGCCGCCTGGCTTTTTTCCGCGATTTAACTTTGGGGCTTAAAAAAGCTGCGGAGGGCGATCCTGTCGGAATCGAAAAAATTTCTTTTTTAAATGCTCATCTCAATCCGTGGCAGAAAGAAGCAGTTCGCAAAGCCCTTGAGGCTCCGGATGTCAGTCTTGTTCACGGTCCGCCGGGAACGGGAAAGACCACGGCGCTTATCGAAATTATCCGGCAAGCCGTTGCGCGCGGGGAATTTGTTTTCGCCACAGCGCCCAGTAATACGGCCTGCGATCATTTGCTTGAATGCCTTGTGGGAGCCGGCCTTGCGGCCCTCCGGCTTGGCCATCCAGCGCGTATTATGGAGCATTTGCGTGATCACACGCTTGATTTTAAATTAATGGGGCATCCCGATACCAAACGCGTGGAAGAAATGGAATTTGATCTCGAGCGATGCTTTCTTATCCAGGAAAGGCATAAAAACCGCCGCTCGCTAAGTTGGGAAGAAAAAGAAGACCTCCGAGAAAGAATTAAATACCTCAAAGTGGAAATCCGGGCATTAGAACATTCCATTTTTGAGCGGGTCCTTGCTGAAGCGACGGTCATGGTCGGCACTTTGACCAGCGCAAAGGATTTTATTTTCGAGAAAAAGCCGTTTGATCTACTTGTGATGGATGAAGCCACGCAAGCGACTGAGCCAAGCTCTTGGATTCCGCTTATGCGTGCGCGCAAAGTGGTTTTTGCCGGCGATCATTTTCAATTACCTCCGACGGTTCTTTCCAAAGAAGCGGAGGCCGGCGGTCTGGGCATTACGCTTTTTGAAAGGCTTTATCCGGCGCTGGATGAAAAATTCAAGACCCTTTTAAAAACTCAATACCGTATGCATGAAAAAATTATGAATTTTTCTTCCAAAAAATTTTACGGCGGCCAGTTAATTGCAGATGAATCCGTGCGGCTTCACTCGCTTGCCGATTTAACGCATGTGAAGCGCGCACCCGAAACCGAAGAGGTTTTTCTTTATCTCGACACCGCGGGCAGGGGTTTTGAAGAAATGCTCGAGCCTTCCAGCGAAAGCCGTTACAATCCGGAAGAAGCAAATTTGGTGGTCGAAATTCTCAAGCGGCTTTTGGAGCTTAACGTTCGCCCGGAAGAAATCGCAGTTATTAGTCCTTATAGCGCACAAGTCAGGCTTATTTCCAGCAAAGCGGTTTATCCCGGCCTTGAAATCGATAGTGTGGACGGTTTTCAGGGGAGGGAAAAAGAAGTGGTCATTCTCTCGCTTGTCCGCTCAAATGTGGAAGGGGAAATGGGGTTTTTGACCGATGTGCGCCGTATGAACGTGGCGATGACGCGCGCCAAGCGAAAACTTGTTGTCATCGGTGACAGCGCCACGCTTTCTTCAATCGGTTTTTACCGGGATTTCATTCAATACGCCGAATCTATCGGCGCCTATCGCAGTTCCTGGGAAATGCTCGCCTAAAATCCTTCTCCAGGAAAGGCCCTGTAAGACCGATTATAAATTAAGGTGGATACTGTCTCTCAAGCTCCAAGCAAATTCTCCAGAACCTTATGCCTTATCGCGGTCCTTTTGACGGGTATTTCCGTCCTCTATCTGGGATGGGTGGCTTGCCGTCTTCAAATCGACTATTCCGACAGTTATGAAACGTTTCTGAATGCACGCTCCTTCGCAAACTTGACCGATGAAAATTATACTTTTAAGCGCCCGCTTCTCATCAGCTTGCTTTTTTCACCGGTTTTTACAGCGGAAAAGTTTTTACCGGGATTGGACCCCGTGACTACCTGTCATTTGATATCAGTGGGCTTGTTTGGGTTTTTATTGGGAGTGCTCTATCGGCTGTTCCGGCTTGATTTAAGCCGCACAGAAAGTCTGTGTTCTGTTTTTTTGTTTTCTTTATGCCCGGTCCTGATTCATATGGCGCCGTTTACGAAGGAAGATATTCCCGGGACTCTATTTATCGCAACCGCTTTTTATTTTTATCGGCGCGGCAAATCCAAAAAGGCGTTGAAAAATTTTTTGTTCGCAGGACTGTTTATCGCCATAAGTCTGGATACACGCAGGACCATGATTCCCATGGTCTTCACTTTTTTAGGCCTCTATGAAATTCTCACGCTTACATTAACGAAAGATTTTATTCTGAAAGCATTGGCCCTTGGGCTATTGCCCATCGGCCTTTTTTTTCTTTTTCCGACCATCATTTTTCCAATGATCGGTCACGCCCCGGTTTTGGGGGCGGCTGGAAAACTGGTTGAGGAAATGCTTCTTAGTTATAAATTCTTCAAAATCGCTTACGAACCTCCGATTACAAATTATTTCTTTTTAATGAAGACTGTGAGCGTACCTTTTCTTATTTGCGCCTTGATCGGGTTTGCCGTAAGCGCCTATCGCCGTCTACCCGGCACACTTTTTAATGCCTTATGGTTTGCCGTTTTCTTTTTTTTCTTTACTTATGTTTTAAGTCATAAAGAAGCACGTTATCTGTTGGTAGGAATGCCTCCGGT
The DNA here is from genome assembly GCA_016196555.1 of Candidatus Omnitrophota bacterium. Classification (GTDB taxonomy): domain Bacteria; phylum Omnitrophota; class Omnitrophia; order Omnitrophales; family Aquincolibacteriaceae; genus JACPXK01. Next base: position 69,326 of record JACPXL010000070.1, read on the forward strand.
TTATATTTTTGTAATGCGCGGGTTAAAAGAAATCCACAATTTTTTCAAAGTTGGGATTAAAAACCCGATTTTTTCGAGAGTGGTCCAAGGCCTCGTCTTTTTATTGTTTTTAGGGATTCCTGTCCATCGTGCTTTTGCCGAACATGCAAAATTTCTTGACCCGGTTTATGGCTCCTATTTCCCAAAGGAAGTAAGCCGTTACGCGTCGAGCTTGGCGAAAGACAATCATTTGATTACATGGTGCGGGCCCATGTATGCTATCAATCCCAAAGATTATTTTTTTGATCGGTCAGATAATTTTTTTTATATTTACCATTTTTATTTTCACGTCATGCGTTTCTACACCCAGCGGAAGGTGTGGGGATTGGAGGGAGTGGAAATCACGCCCCGTGCGCCCGGCCAGAAAGAAATTCTACTGGGACCTCAATTAGGACGTTTTCGAAGGAACGGAGATGTGATGGTGGTTAATCCTGAACCTATGACTTACGAAACAAGAAACATGGTCCAAAATCGTATGCCGATGATTGTTCAACGAGTGAGGACCGCTTTGTTTGGTCCCGTTCCGGAAGATGATTTGGGCGGACGGCTTTTTGAAAGTCAAGAATGGCCGGACGCCAAAATACGGATACAAAAGACTGCCAACGGCTTTCAAGTGGCAGGTGAAAACATTCCTGATGGCCGTTATGAGCTTTATCTTGAAGTTGATCAGATTTCTTATCCTTTGGAATTTGCCAGGCTGGAAGTCAAGGAAGGACGTTTTGAGGCCCTTAGGCCGGAAGTCAAAGATGAAATCCCTGTCCGAACTCTCTTTCTTTTTTATTACGACTCCGTTCGTGAATTTTCCGTATAATCATAACCTTCAGCCATGAATAAAAAACCTCTTCTAATTTATGATGGTGACTGCGGATTCTGCCGGCGCTGGATTGAGCGGTGGCGTTTACTGACAGGTGAAATTGTTGACTACGCTCCCTATCAGGAAGTCGGAGAAAAATATTCCGAAATTTCTACGGAGTCTTTTCAGAAGTCGGTTCAGCTGATTGAGACGGACGGGAATATTTTCTCGGGAGCGGAAGCGGTATTCCGGACCTTATGGCTGGCTGGAAAATCTCCCTGGCTTTTATGGCTTTATAAAAAATTTCCGATTTTTAAAGGTGTTAGTGAATGGGGTTACCGGCTGGTGGCGGAAAACCGCAGTTTTTTTTCTCATTTGACCCGGCTTTCATGGGGAGATGACCTTTCTCCATCGGCTTATTTTTATTCCCGGTCTTTGTTTTTAAGAGCGCTCGGCCTGGTTTATTTTTTTGCCTTTTTCTCGCTTGCCCTGCAAAGCCGGGGACTCTTGGGCGCTAACGGCATTTTGCCCTTTGAGCAATTCTTGAGTTTGGTGACCCAGCGTTACGGCCTTGAGCGTTACTTGATGCTTCCGACACTTGCCTGGCTTTATCAAGGGGACGCCATGCTCGTTTTTCTGACAGTCGGCGGTGTTTTGTTGTCCCTTGTCTTGATTGCCGGATTCTGGCCTGCGCCCACTTTATTTCTTCTTTGGTTTTTTTATCTTTCGCTGGTCAATATTGCGCGCGATTTTTTAAGTTTTCAATGGGACATTCTTCTGCTCGAAGCCGGGTTTATCGCGTTTTTTCTTGCTCCGCGGGTCAGGCATTTGCGCGAAGCCGGCAAAAATTTTGCGCCGCCCGCCATTTTTGTCTGGCTGATTCAATGGCTTCTTTTTCGATTAAATTTTTCGTCAGGATTTGCCAAGCTTGCAAGCGGAGATCCGAATTGGCGGAATTTAACGGCCCTGACTTATCATTATGAAACACAGCCTTTGCCCACCTGGATCGGATGGTTTGCCCATCAGTTACCGGCGAACTTTCACTATTTTTCTGCAGTCGTGATGTTTGGAATGGAGCTCCTGATTCCTTTTTTGATTTTTTCGCCGCGGCGGCTGCGTTCTTTTGCGGCCGTTTGTTTGATTGGATTTCAAATGCTGATTATGCTCACCGGCAATTATTGTTTCTTTAATCTGCTGGCTATTTCGCTTTGCCTTTTTTTGATCGATGATCAAACTTGGCATAAGTTTTTCCCGCGCTTACCACTTTTGTCCTCGCCGGAAGTTCAGCGATCATGGCCGGTGTGGCTGGTCAAACCTGTGGGCATATTTCTGATTTTAACTTCCGTGGCGGCCATGTCAAACCAACTGCAAATCCCGCTTCCAGGATCCAAAGCCATTGGTGCGGTTTACCGTGTTTTTGCTCCTTTTCATTTGGTCAATCATTATGGATTGTTTGCAGTGATGACAACAAAAAGGCCGGAAATTATTATTGAGGGTTCGAATGACAAAGAAAATTGGGAGCCTTATGAATTTCGTTATAAAGCGGGAGATTTAAAGACAAAACCGGGTTTTATTCTCCCACATCAACCCAGGCTGGATTGGCAAATGTGGTTCGCTGCACTGAATAGTTACAAAGCCAATCCCTGGTTTATCCATTTTTGTGTCCGTTTGCTTAAAGGATCGCCCGACGTTTTGTCCCTTCTCAAGACCAATCCCTTTCCGAATGCGCCCCCGCATTATTTGAGGGCCCGCGTTTACGAATACCATTTTACGGATTTAAAGACTCAAAGACAATTTGGGTTTTGGTGGGAGCGCGAGTTGATGGGGCTTTATTGCCCGGTGATGTCCCTTCGTGATACAAGCCGCTGATTGGATCGCCTTTTTTTGATATACTCATTTCGATCGCAGGACAAATAAAAGAAGGGAATTGCAATGCTGGATTATGACGTGATTGTCATGGGGGCCGGTATTTCGGGATATGGGGCCGCCTTGGCCTTGGCCAAGCGCGGCAAAAAAGTTCTTATCCTGGATAAAAAGGGAATTCAGGGTGAAGCCACCCCGCGTTCAGCCGGCATTCTTGATCCTGTTTTGGAGCTTTTTCCTAAAAGTCCCATTTTGCCTTTGACCTTTTTGTCTTTCCGGAAATATTCCGGATACATACGCGATCTTGTGAAAAAAACGGGCCGCTCGATTGATTTCAAAAAGGCCGGCATGCTTTATATTGCCCGCAATAGTGAAGAAGAAAAAAATCTCAAGAAAAAATTAATTTGGCAGAAAAAAGCTGGCATGCGTGTGAAATGGCTGAGTGGAAACCAAGTCCTTAACTTTGCTCCTGCCGTGACGAGTTCGGTTCGTTCCGGGCTTTTTTATCCCATGGTGGGGAAGGTGAATCCTAAGAAGCTGCTTTTTGCTCTTCGCCGCTATGCTCATAAACTTGGTATAGAATATTTAAAAGTTGGTCCCGAGCCCAAATTGAGAGTGAAAAATGCTTCGGTTCAGGGAATTGCGATCGGCAAAAAAAGTTTTAATGCTCCCGTGGTGATCAATGCCACAGGAAGTTGGGCGGGGATAGTCCGGGATACAAAATTACGTCTTCCTATTTCTCCGGTTCGCGGTCAAATTTTAATTATGGAAGGCGAATTAAAAACAAACACCATTCTCCATTCCTTAGATGGGGCTTATATTGTTCCTTGGGGGAGGCGGCGGTATTTGATTGGATCCACGGTGGAATTTGCGGGTTATCACCCTTATGTGACCCGGCGAGGGCTTCAGGATATTCGAGCCAGGGCCGAAAGATTAGCGCCGGATGTCCGAAATATGAAAGTGATCGATCAATGGGCCGGCCTGAGGCCTTTTCCGGCGGACCGCCTGCCTGTGATTGGGCCGGCAAAAATTCGCGGACTTTATCATGCGGCGGGATATTTCCGCAGCGGTGTTTTGATCGGTTTTACGGCCGGAGAACTTTTGGCAAAAGGAATTATTGCAGGGAAAATGCCGAGACTTTTACGGGCCTTTAGTCCGGAGAGATTTCAAAATGGAAAATCATAAGCAAGAACAAACTTCAAATGCGCTGAAATTATCAATAGCGACCGGGTTGACTTTGGCCCTTATCAAATTCACGACAGGTCTTCTTACTCATTCCATGGCCATCATGGCTTCGGCGCTTGATTCTGCGATGGACGTAGGGGTTTCTACTGTGAATTGGATTGCCGCCCGCGAAGCAGCCAAACCCCCGGACGAAGAACATGCTTACGGCCACGGGAAAATCGAAAGTCTCGCCGCACTTTTTCAAAGCCTTTTTATTGCCGTAACAGGAATTTATATTATGGTGGAGTCCTTCAAACGATTGTTCTTTGGAAGTTTTGTGAAGGACGCCCCGGTCGGAATTGGTGTCATGATCGTTTGTATTTTGATTACCTTTTTCTTGGTGTGGCGTTTGCGCGCGGTTCAGAAACATAATCATTCGATGATTCTTGCCACCGAAGAACTTCATTTTACAACCGACGTTTTAAGTAACGGAGGCGTCATCGCAGCTCTTGCTTTGACCAAATGGACCGGGTTTGTTTGGTGGGATCTTTTGATTTCGATTTTGGTTGTGAGCTATGTTTTCCGCTCTTCTTATTATATTTTGCGCCGCGCGGTGGACGAACTTTTGGACCGCAGCCTGTCACCTGTTTCAAAAGAAGAAATAGAAAAGTTGATTCTTGGACACGATCCTTCTATTGTGGGCCTTCATAATTTCCGCAGCCGGCAGGCGGGGCAGCAGGTTTTTATCGATTTTCATATGGAGATACGCGGGGAGGAAAATTTTAAAAAAGCCCATTTAATGGTGGAGTCCGTGATTCAAAAAATCCGGGACAAACATCCCGGCGCGGATGTGACAGTCCACTTTGATCCGGAAGGAGAAATGTAATCAATGCGTGTGCTCATTGTTGAAGACGAGAAAAAAATGGCGGGATTCATTGCCCGCGGCCTTAAAGAAGAAGGGTATGTCGTAGACACGGCTTATGACGGCGAAACCGGCTGGGAGTATGCGTCGACCAATGATTACGATGCGATTATTTTGGATTGGATGCTTCCAAAGATGAACGGATTGGAAGTTTGCACTAAACTTCGCAAAGAGGGACTTCGTACTCCGATTATGATCTTAACGGCCCGGGACGAGGTCGAGGATAAAATCAAAGGACTCAATCAAGGAGCGGATGACTATCTCACCAAACCGTTTTCCTTTGACGAACTTTTAGCGCGTCTGAGGGCGCTTTTGCGCAGGCCGCAGGAGCTTGCTAAAGAAAAAATCCTTATTTCGGGGAATTTGAAAATGGATCTTCTGGCCCGCCGGGTGACGGTGGGACAGGAAGAGATTCCCTTATCGCAGAAGGAATTTTCCCTTCTGGAATATTTAATGCGCCATAAAGGAGAAGTGGTCAACCGCATTCAAATCGCCGAACATGTTTGGGACCTTCATTTTGATCCCATGACCAATACCATTGATGTTTATATCAATTTTCTCCGTAAGAAAATTGACGGCGCCCATTCCAAAAGCCGGATTGAAACGGTTCGAGGGCATGGATACCGCCTGCTTGAATCATGATTCACTTTAAATCCGTCAAATTCCGTCTGACCCTGTGGTATGCCTTCATTCTGGCTGTCTTTCTTTCTGTTTTTGCTTTTCTAATGCATTCCGAATTGGCCCGCGCCCTTTATCGGGACATGGATAAAAATCTCCGCCTCGAATCCCAAAATTTAGAAGAAGCCATTTTAAGGCCGTTGGGTGACAAATTAAAAAAGCTGCAAAACGAAACCAATGATTTGTTCCTGCAGCGCCGGCCCAACTTGATTTCGCATGCCATACCTAAACTTCGCCGGGAGATCGAACATTGGGAAAAAACCGCCCGCTATTTGACGCGCAGTACTTTTATGATTCGCATTGTCGGGCTGGACCATGAAGTCCTTATTTCCAATCTGAAAGGCTGGCAGCGCGAAATTATTTTTCCCGATTTTGAACGTGACAACCTATTTATGGAAACCGGGACTTCGTTTCAAACAATTCATTTTCACGGCAAACCCATACGGCTTTATTACCGGCTTGTGATGTATGAAAACAGGCCCATTTTTATTATTCAATGCGGTAATTCCCTGCAGGAAGTTAAGAGCGCCTTGCAGCGTCTTAGTTTAATCATTTTGATTCTTATTCCGATTGCTGTTGCCGCCTCTTGTGTTGCCGGCTGGTTTTTGGCGAAACGGTCTTTTCGTTCCTTGGATTTGATGATTCGCGAGGCCCGGCAAATCACCGCCGCTTATTTGAAAGGGCGATTACCTCGTACGCTTACCGGAGACGAATTGGACCGTCTTGCGGCCACTTTAAATGAAATGATGGACCGGCTTGAATCTTCCACTCGTGCGGTCCAGGAATTTAGTTCCGATGTTTCTCACGAGCTCAAAACTCCGCTTGCGATTATTCGGGGCGAAATCGACCTGGCTCTCCGGAAAACAAGAACTCCCGAAGAATTTACTCAGACTCTCACCGTGATCGGTGAAGAGGTCAACGAGCTCATTCGCTTAGTGGATGATTTGATGCTTTTAGTCCGCAGTGATGCCAGGCAGCTGCGTTTTGAAAAAACCAAGATTTCTATCGCGCCGCTCGTAGAACAAGTAGTAGAAAGATTTCAAGAACGTGCTTCGCGGAAAAAAATAAAACTTTCCTTTACGAATTCAAAGGACATGTGGATGCTTGGAGATTCGGTTTATTTCAAGCGGCTCTTCAGCAATTTAATCGATAATGCCATTAAATTTACGCCTGAAGGCGGTAAGGTCGATGTGTCGGTAAAAAGCGCCAAAGATCAGGCATTGATTGAAATCTCAGACACCGGAATTGGTATTGAGCCGGAAGTGCAGCAAAAGGTTTTTTCACGGTTTTACCGGGCCGACCAAGCCCGTTCCCATGAAGGGGCCGGATTGGGGCTCAATATCGCAAAGGCCATATGCGAAGAGCATGGGGGGACACTCTCCATCGCAAGTTTTCCCGATCGCGGGACTCAAGTTACCGTTCTATTCCCTTTAGTCTAAATATCGCTTATTTCCTGCCTGTTTTATAAGTCTAGACAATTCAATAACTTCCATAAATTGCCTGATAAATCAGGCATCCGCGGCTGTCGCGGCAAACTTTCCTTAAAAAATTTTAATCCTTTTTTAATCTTATTTTAATTGTCGATTTGCTAGTCTCTTAGCAGTCACAAAGAAATAAATGGCGTAGAAAGGGTTAAAACTATGGAAATCAGCCACCAAGTTGTAAAACCGGTTCTGCAGCGCCTCCTTCAAGATTATAATCAACTTCATCGCGATATTCGCAATCACGTATCGACTTCTCCTGATTTTCTGGAATTTAAAATTCAAGTCGAAGACAAACTGAATCAATTGAAAGTCATGAATATGCTGGGCGGCTTTTCCTGCCTCCATGCAGGGGCCCTGACTCTTGAAGAACAAAATAGATTACGTGAAAACCTCCGGAATTTAAAACTCGGAATTCGTTTTTTGACACGCCGGTGGAAACGGCATTTGGTCAGTGAAAATCGGATCCGCAAACAACGGGAGAAAAGAATTTATGTTTCAACAGTTGCTGCTTGAAGAATCCATCGGCATTGACGTTAAAGCCAAGAATTATGAAGAGGCTTTGCGGGAAAGTATTAACTTACTTCCCAAATGGGGTTTGAAAGAGCCGTTTAGAGAAAGACTTTTTGCGCGTTTAGTTGAACGTGAACGATTTGGCACAACAGCGATCGGCGACGGGGTGGCCCTTCCGCATTGTGTTTTTTCAGACGTCGAATTTCCTCTGGCTTCTCTTGCCATAAGCCGTGAAGGAATTGCTTATCCTGCGCTGGATGGAGAACTCGTTCATATTATTTTTCTTTTGGTTTTACCGGAATGTGAGGAAGCGGAACAGAATAAGCAAAGAATTCTTCACATGGCAGAATTGTTTTTCCGGGACAGATTTTTGCGGGAAAGAATTAAAATTTCCGAACGGCCGGAAGAGGTTTACGAACTTCTTCTTCGGGAAGGCAGTCCGATGTATGAAATGGTAAATCGGAGCATGCCCTTGCGGTTTAGATACGGGACTTAATTTAGTTACGGCTTTATCGGGGTTGTAAACCTAGGGCCCTGGATTTATTCGTTTGTGAGGGGGGTCTCCCAAGCGGATGATTCGGGGCCTTTTTTTGTCTAATTGTTCGTCTAATTGTTCCTTTTGACATTCCCCGCGATATTGTTCAATATACTGCCTCTATGAATCCTTCCACTTATAGTCACGAGACCACTGAAGAGCGGGTTGATATTCGGGAAAAAGGCGCGCCGGTTGAAGGCGTTCCTCAAGTGAGCGACAAAAGACTTTATTGTCAGCTTCAGGTTTTTACGGGATGCCGCGATCCTAAGCTCGTTCAGGAACTTTTCCAGCGCAGCGGGCTCGAAGGCGTTATTTATTTAAACATGAATGATCCTTACGGAATCGGCATTCTCGTTTTAACCGAAAACCCAGCTGATTTTGTGGAAAAAACCAGAAATCTTTATACATCAAAACCATTGATTGATTTTACCCATCAACCTGAAATGACCATGATTGGCCGCAGTTATTCCACAGGCCACGAACCCGATTTGGAAGATTGGCTTTTACGGCAGCCGCGCCGGCGTGCATTAAATCCAGAATGGCCTTGGGCAATTTGGTATCCGCTTCGCCGCCGGGGAGAGTTTGAGCTTTTAGCAAAAGCAGATCAGGGCAAAATCATTATGGAACACGCCATCATCGGTAAATCCTACGGCCGTTCCGGATATGTCCAAGACATCCGTCTTGCCTGTCAGGGATTGGATAAAAATGATAATGACTTTCTTCTGGGCCTCGTTTCCAGGGAACTCTTTCCTTTGTCCCGGATTGTTCAGGAAATGAGAAAGACTCAGCAAACCGCCAAATACCTGGAATCCCTCGGCCCCTTCTTTGTCGGCAAGGTTTTTTGGCAAAGTCCGGCCCCTTCCAAATAGCTATCTATCCCCAAAAAAGGGTTAAACCTTTTTAGTCCTTCTGCGTCTAACTCTTCGGAGACCCAAAAAGAAGAAAAAACAAAGGGTAGCCGATAAAGGAGGATATACCAATGAGATACCCAATAAAAAAGTCAATTGTAGTGGTTCTAAGCATGGCCCTGGGGCTGTCCCTAGGGTATTTGCCCGCTTATGCCGAGGAGAGCGCTAGTCCTTCAGGCGAAAATCCGGCAGCAACTCATTTTCAGGACCGAGTTGCCAAATGGAAAGAATTGAAGGAAAAAAACCCCGAGGAATTTCAGCGGCTCGTTAATGAGCGTAAACAGCATATCAAAGAAAAACTCGGGGAATTAAAGGAAAAAGATCCTCAAAAATATGAGGAAGTCAAAGAACGCATTAAGAACCGCAGGCAGAACAAACTTCAAAAATTGCGTCAGGAAAATCCCGAACAGTTTAAGGAAATCATGCAGCAAAAATGGGACCGTCTGGCGGAATTGAAAAAACAGAATCCTGAGAAATATGAGCAATTTGTTGCCGAGCACCCCCGTATCCGTGAGCATGTTGCGGAACAGGGAATCCCTGATCGCCGTCAGGGAGGTAAATTGGACCGAATGGAAGACCGCAGGGATCGGCGTGAAGACCGCCGCGACCGGCGCGAAGATATTCGGGACAAAAGAGAAGACGTATGGGATGCGCGTCATGACGGAGGATGGCGTGACCGGGCTGAAGATGTCCGGGATCGTCAGGAAGATGTTCGTGACCGTCGAGAAGATGTGAGGGATCATCGCGAGGACGTAAAAGATCGGCAGAATTATGGAAGGGGTCCGGCGAGAGGTCACCGTGGCAATAACCGCTCAAGATAATATTCAAGATCATGTTCTGATCCGGAAAGCGCGGGAGGGGGATGTATCATCCTTCTCCGCGCTTGTCCGCCTTTATGAAAGAAGGGCGGTTCATATTGCCTATTCTTTTTTGGGGAATAGGGAAGATGCGCGCGATGCTGCGCAGGAAGCTTTTGTAAAAATCTATGAAAATCTTTCCCGCTTCCGGGGTGATAGCCAGTTTTCCACTTGGTTTTATCGGATTTTAGTCAATACCTGCAAAGATTTTTTGAAAAAGAAAAGAATAAAATTTGTAAATCCGGAAGAAGAAGACAATGTCCCGGAAAAAGAAACGGACCAGCCGGACGCCCTTGAGGCACTTTTAAATAAAGAACTGGGAAGCTCGATTCGCCAGGCGCTGGATAAATTACCTTTTCAGCAGCGGAGTGCATTTACCCTCCGCTATCTGGAAGGATTGAGCCTGCAAGAAATAGCTTATGCGATGGATTTAACCGAAGGAGCCGTCAAAGCCCATTTGTGGCAGGCTCAAGAAAAAATGAAAAAAAATTTAACGGAATGGTTTCCGAATCCAAGGAGGATATCATGAATCCAGAATCCTTTGAAAGGCAGGATCGCGAATTCATGGAAAAGATGAAAAAATTGCGGGAACAGCCTTTGCCCGAATATCTTCTCAAAGATTTCAGCGATTCTGTCCAAAATAAAATTTTTGAAAGACAAAAGCAAAAAATGATCATTTCAATTTTGGGAGTGAGCTTTGCTGTTTTGGCAATTGCGGCGGCAGGTCTTATTTTTTGGTATTCCCACCGGATTGTGCCGAATGTTCCCGAGCCTGAGCTTGCGGCAAAAGAAACTGTGATTACGCGTGAAAGCGATGTCTCAGAGGATCTTGCCGTCCTGGAAGCATTGGGGGCTTGGGGTGAGGAGGATGAGGTCGCGCTTGGGAATGCGCTGGAAAATGCGCTGGGGGAATTGGAAAATTCTTTAAATCCTGGCGAAGTTCAATCAAACGCCATGCAAGTTTCCATGAAGTGATCGAAAAAGGCCGGTTTGCCGAAACAAAGGCGATATTGTATGCTTTATTTGTCTGAAGCATTGAGACATAGCCAACTAGGAGGATTCGTCATGTTCCGAAAATACACCGCTTTTTTTACTTTGTTATCTGTTCTTTTTTTATTTTCTCCCGTCCTTCATGCTGAATCTCCGGAAACAGTCAAAACCCAAGCCGATAATGACGTCCAGGTTGCAAGCAAATTGATGGTGGAAGCTAATCGGCTGGTGGACGAATCAAATTCAAACCGTGAAAAACTGCAGGCAAGTGCCGGACTTTATGTCCAGGCCGGTAAAATTTTTGAAAAAACCACCGCAGTCTACCGTAGTCTGGCTCCTAAATATGCTTCGGAAACCGACATTAAAAATTCTAATGATGCCATGCAATATTGTATTCGGATGATTGGCGAGATTAAAAAGCGTATTTAATCGCAATGCGATTACTTATTGCATCTTCCAATCCCTCTTTAGCATCGCTTATCCGGCGTTCCTTCGAACGATTCCATTACAGCTGGGTCCAAGTCGATGACGGAATTGATGCTTTCCAAAAAATTGTCAGTTCGAAATTTGATTTAGTTTTTTTGGATTTTAGCTTGCCGAGAATGAATGCCCCTGAAGTTTTGAGGCGGCTTCATTCACTCGATAATTTTAAAATGCCGCCTGTCCTCGTGCTTACCCTTTCCGAACCGGAACGTGAACAAATCGAGCATGAACATTTTTCCCAAACCGAAGTTTTTGCCAGCCCCATCGCCATCCGCGAATTTGTGGCCAAGGTGCAGCAAATTTTAAATCAACGTATACGCGTTGCATGTTTGGGCGGAGGCACGGGGCTTTTTACGCTTCTCTCCGGATTGAAAACAATTTCCGGTATTACGCTTTCTTCCATTGTGAGCATGAGTGATGACGGAGGTTCAACCGGGGTTTTGCGCGATATGTTCGGAATTCTTCCTCCGGGCGACATTCGTAGAAGTTTGGTGGCTTTGTCGACGGCGCCTGACCTTTTGAATGAATTGATGCAATATCGTTTTGACAAGGGCAAAGAACTGAAGGGCCATAATATCGGCAATCTTCTTTTGACGGCTTTGATTCAAATGCGCGGATCGATGTCTAATGCCGTGAAATCGATCAGCGAAATTCTCAACATTCAAGGCGAAGTCATTCCGGTGACAGAATCGGTTAATACGTTAAAGGCCGAATTAGAAAATGGAAAGGTCATTGAAGGAGAACATCGGATTAATCTTTTCGAGGGAATTAATCCTAAAATTAGAATCAACCGTTTGTGGCAGGAGCCGCCGGTTTCTGCCACACCGGACGCCATTCAAGCACTTTACAATGCGCATGTGATTATTCTGGGGCCGGGGGATTTGTTTACCAGTGTCATTTCCAATTTGACCGTTGCCGGAATTTCTGACGCCATCAGTTCAAGCAAAGCAAAAAAGATTTACATTTGCAACGTGATGACAAAACCCGGTGAGACCACGGACTTTCAAGTCAGTGATCACGTGCGTGAAGTGATCAAATATTTGAAAAAAGATTGCCTGGATTATGTTTTATTTTCGAACACGCGCTTCCACAAAGCCGCACTGTCCTCCTATGCCAGCCAAAATCAGATCCCGGTGACAGAAAAAAACTCCAAAGTGTTGAAAAAAGTCACGCGCGCAAAAATTCTTTCAGCGGATTTAGCGTCTGAGAGCCAACTAGTGCGCCATGACAGCCTGAAACTGGCCTCGGAAATTAAAAAAATCATCCAAAAAGAAACGAAAAGAGAAAGCAAAAGGCCTCATTGATTTTAATCCTTGCTTTCCGGTTTTAAAGTTGTAAGATAACCTCTCATAGCGGCAGATTTGAGGGGAGCGGGAAGCGGTAGTTTGGTTCAGAGTTTTTATTCTTATTTGCGTTTTGCCCTTCTTCATTTCCTCAAACGCTCTTCCTGATAAAATAACCTTTTTGAGATTTTGCCTTACGACATGGAAAGCCATCCCTTGTCTTTATCGTTGCGCGATCCCATTCGCGCTAAAATACAAAAACGCATTGAAGATCTTCAAAAAGGCTACCGGCAAAATGTCGGTCTGATTGCCCGTTCGGGTTTAGGGAAAACCCATCTCCTTCTATCGATCTACCGCTCTTCACTTGGAATTTCCAATCTCATTCCGGTTTATCTTCCCGCGGATATTCTTGGATTCGATCATTTTGCAGAATGCTGGATCGGCGCGCTCGTCAGCGGGCTTTTTGTCAGCCAATCCGTCCCTTACCCCAAAAACTTTGCTTCTTTGCTCCAGGCAGCCGAACCGATTATCCCGCGCACCCTTGAAAAAATCCGTCATTTCAAAAAAATGATGCGCCATGAAAAAAATGCCGCCTGCTTGAAAGAACTTTTTTCGCTTTCCACCGTTTTAGCGGAAGAGACCGGGAAGAAAATTCTTTTTATCCTGGACGAATTTCACGCACTTCAAGCGCTCCCCGCGCAAGACCCCTTCAGCCTGCTGGGAAGGGAAATTATGGTGGGGAAGAACACGCTTTATCTAGTGGCAAGCTCGACTCCGGAAAGGGCGCGGGAAATTTTCCGCGAAAAACTTTCTATGCTTTTCGGAAATTTCGAAGTGATTGAAATAAAGCCTTTGAGTTTTGATGAGACGGCCGAATTTTTGACTGAAAGATTGCCCGGAGTGTCTTGGACTGAAATGCAGAAAAAGTTTTTTATCCGGATGACGGACGGCAATCCTGATTATTTGTCGCTTTTGACCGAACAAATCTTTCGTTTGCTGCCATCGGATTTTGACGGACATCTTTCCTTTGATCACATCAAGGAAGCTTTTACGCGCGAACTTTTCAACCGTCGGGGGAGAATTGCTTTAACTTTTGAAAATCGTCTCGATTCTTGCGCGCTCATGATCAAGGACCCCTACCCGTATATCGGAGCTCTTCTGGCGATTTCCAGCGGAAGAAAAAAATTGCTCGGAGTATCGACTTTTATTCAAAAAACGGCGGGAGAAACAAAAGCGGTTTTGCAGCGCCTGGTTCAAGAAGACATCATCGCCAAACGGGGCTCCTTCTATATTCTGGAAGATCCTCTTTTCCGTTTTTGGCTCAATCACGTCTATTCAAAAAGACATTCCAACTATTCCCCGGATGAAGAATCTTTAAATCAAGACCTTCGCCAATCTCTTAGCGAAGAGTTCTACGCCATGGAAAATGAAGACCGCATCGATATCACCGCCAGAGTGGAAATGCTTTTTAAGGAATTTCGAAATGACATGGTGGAGCTCAACGATAAAAAGGTGCGCTGCCCGCATTTTTCCGAAATCGCCTTCCGGCCCACCAATGGAAGGGTTTTTCCGCTCCATGCCCGCACTTCCAAAGCCCGCTGGTTTTGTCAGATTGCGCGCGAACGGGTGGTGGAAGAAGACGTAGGAATTTTCCTTGAAGAATTGAAGCGAATTAGAAAGAATGTGCAGCGTAAAATCTTTGTGACGCTGGGCGGAATCGATCAAAATGCGAAGCTGATGGCGCAGCAGGCGAATATTCAGCTATGGGACCTCCGGAGTTTCAACGCCCTGCTGGAACTTTACGGACTTCCAAAAATGATTTTGATGAAAGATCTGCAAAGAAAGGAGCACAATGGAACAAATTTGGGCGCCGTGGCGCAAAGCCTACATTAGGCCCAGTCAAAAAAAATCAAAAAAATGTCTTTTCTGCCGGCTTCTTTCCGAAAATAAAGACAAACGCAATTATATCCTCAAGCGCACCCGCTTCAGTTTCGCCATCCTCAATCTTTATCCTTATATGAATGGCCACGCCATGATTGTCCCCAAACGGCATGTGGATTCCGTGCATGCGCTCTCAGACCAGGAAAAATTGGACTGGCTTGATCTTTATGAAGAAATCCGCCTCGCGATTCACAAGGCCATGAAATGTCACGGATTTAATGTGGGAATCAATGTCGGTAAGGTCGGCGGGGCGGGAGTTCCGCATCATTTACACCTGCACATTGTGCCGCGGTGGATGGGAGACTCCAATTTCATGCCGGTGATTGGCCAGACTAAAGTTATTTCGGAATCTTTGAAATCTGTTTACGAGACATTGAAGAAAAAAATTAAATAAGGAGAGATCATCCAGCACATTTTCATGGCCGCTGACCGCAGAAGCAAACTCACTCGGTTTGATTATCAAAAACAAGAGGAGATGTTTCTCGCTCCATACGCCATGAAAAGCGCCGACTCTCTCGGGCGTGAGCATTCTGAAAAAGAACATGAGCTGAGAACCCCCTTTCAGCGCGATCGTGACCGGATCATTCA
>JACPXL010000071.1 GCA_016196555.1 Candidatus Omnitrophota bacterium
ACAATGATGCGAAATATCCTGATGTCTCTAATAGTCCTTTTCCTTGTCTTAGGAGGTCTCGAACTTTTCTTTCGAACGACCCATTTCCTGGGGGCAAGAATTTCCTGGTCCACTCCCGACCCGGTTTTGGGCTGGCGTTTTACGCCCAGTCAAAAATTTTGGACTTTTGAAGAAAATAATCATCCGATTGTATGGACCACAAACCGCTTTGGCTGGAAGGATAAGGAATGGAGCCAGACTAAGCCGGAAAACACTTATCGCATTGCCGTGCTGGGCGATAGTTATGTCGAAGCTGTTCATGTCGAACCTGACAAAAATTTCCTGGCACTCGCTGAAAAGAAACTTAATTCTCAGACCGGTCATTCCACAAAGTTTGAAGTCATGAATTTTGGGCGATCGGCATTTACTCAAACCGAAGAATGGCTCGTCCTACAATCAGAGGTTTCTTCTTTTCGTCCCGATGCGGTCGTGCTTTTCTTTTTTCCCGTTAACGATATCAGCGATATGAGCCCTGAAACAACGCTCGATCCCCTGCGCCCTTACTTTAATCTTTATGCGGATGGAAGTTTGGAACTCGACACTTCTTTTCAAAACAGCTGGGAATTTAAACTAAAATCCATTTTGACCCCGTTCAAACATCATTCCGCTTTAATTTCGTTTCTCACGGAACGTTACACCATTTTTCGCGCTTCTCGTTTGATTAAACAACATTCGTCTTCAGAAAGCAGCGCAGCACTGCCCGGATATTTGAGTCTTGCGACACAACACCCGACTCCTTCATATAAAAAAAATTATCAATTGAACAAACTTTTAATTCAGAAAATGGCAGCGTGGTGCCGCGAGAATCATATTTCGTTTATTCTTGTGGGAATTGATACGCCGGCTTATTTACCTCAGGTTGAAGCTCAATATCTTTCGGCGGACAAGACTTTTGATTCCGATTTTTTTGAAAAAGACCTCAAAATTTTCAGCAGGAATTCAGACATTGAATTCCTCGGATTGCAGTCCTTATTCCGCAAGGTTTGGCGTAAGGAAAGGCTAAAACTGCATTGGGGAACGGGCGATGATAAGATAAAATATTGGGAATTTGGTGCCCATACGGGACATTGGAATTATCAGGGCCATCAAATCGTTGGGCATGCTTTGGCCAAAGAAATCCTTAAAACCCATTCGAAGGATTAGACATGCTTAAAGAATACGACGTTATTTTCCGCCAATTAATGATTGCCTTGGACCTTGCCATCGTGGCCTTTGCCTTTTTCATCGCCCACGATTTGCGCAACCGGCTTGGCGTTTACAGTCCCATCGACGGATTGCAGCATATTTATCCGATTGAGATGTATCTTAATCTTCTTCCGCTGATGCTCATTTTGTGGTGGGCAGCCCTTGTGATTCTCGGAACTTACCGCCCCTTGCGCGGACGAAGTATATGGGGTGTCGTAGGCGATATTCTCAAAGCAGGACTGGTTGTCATGCTCTTTTTTGGCGGCAGCGCCTATTTATTAAAACTCCACTATTTAAGCCGTTCGTATATTGCCTTAATTATTTTCCTTTCGATTTTATTTCTTTCTGCAGAACGTCTCATGCTCATTCAGTTTCTTCAATACATCCGGCGCAAAGGTTATAACTACCGCCACGTTTTGATTGTGGGAACTGGACGGCGCGCCCAAAATTTAATTGATTTGCTGCATGATCATTCCGAATGGGGACTTCGCATCGTCGGCCTGGTGGACGTTGATCCTCATTTGGTCGGCAAAGTGATTAAGGGACATAAAGTTTTGGGGGTTCTTTCTGATGTTCCCGAACTTTTCGAACATACGGTCATTGATGAAGTGGTTTTTATCGTCCCCCGTTCACTGCTGGGAAAAATCGAAGAGGCTATTCTTTTCTGCGAACAGGTAGGAAAACGGGTCAGCATTGCCATGGATCTTTTCTCGGTCAATTTTGCCAAAGCAAAAGAAAGTTCACTTCACGGTTTCCCCCTGCTGATGTTTCAGTCCACATCCGACAAACTTTGGGAACTCATGATCAAAATAGTTTTGGACTATATCATCGCCGCAGTCGCCGTGATTTTACTGACTCCTTTTTTTATTATTGTTGCCATCCTAATTCAATGGAGCTCTCCAGGCCCTATTCTTTTTAAACAGCAGCGCTGCGGACTTAATGGACGCCGTTTTATGGTCTATAAATTCCGCACGATGATTCCGGATGCAGAAGCCAAGCTTGAATCTTTTCGCACTCACAATGAAATGACGGGCCCTGTTTTTAAAATGACCAACGACCCCCGTCTCATCCGTTTCGGCCGGTGGATGCGCAAATTCAGCATCGATGAACTCCCTCAACTTTTCAATATTTTGCGGGGTGAAATGAGCATTGTGGGCCCTCGGCCGCCGATTCCTTCGGAGGTCAAAAAGTACGAGCCATGGCAGCGCCGCCGCCTCAGCATGCGCCCGGGACTCACCTGCATATGGCAGATCAAAGGCCGGAACAAGCTTGTGAATTTTAATGAATGGATGAAACTGGACCTGGAATATATTGATCATTGGTCTTTGTGGCTGGACTTAAAAATCTTCCTTAGGACTATTCCCGTGGTTTTGTTTGGGATTGGCGCGAAGTAAAAACCTGCTTCATTTTTTCCAAAAAAATTAAACTGAAAAAAAATGGAATCTCCCTCATATACCGCCAGAACAGTCGCTTCGGTTCTTCATAAATTCTGAAAAGCCATTCCAAATGCAGGCGTATCATCCATCCGGGCACCTTTCCCCGTTTCCCCGAAACATAATCAAAAACGGCACCACCCGTCATTAAAATGGGAACGTTTAACCGCGATTCATTTTCATCAATCCATTCTTCTTGAATGGGCATGCCGAATCCAACGATGACAATATCCGGCTTTGTGCGCCGAATATCTTCGAGCACTTGTTCATTCTCCGGACCTTTTCGATTAAAATACCCGTGATGAGTCCCCGCAATCTGAAGCTTAGGATTGGCGGCCTGGAGGCATTTTGCCGTTTCTTCCGCCACTCCGGGTTTTGAACCCAGCAAATAGAGACGGTGATTTTTCTGCGCAGAAAATTCGGCCAATTTCCAAATCCAGCGCGTGACGGCAATTTTATCAGGAACCGGCTGGCCTAATATTTTCAAGCCCCAGCCAATGCCATTTCCATCACAAAAAACAATTTCAGCCCGATTGATGAGATGAGACATTTTTTGATGTTCTAAAGCCAAACATACACCGTGAATATTGAGATATAAAATGACAGCCTTACGGGCCGTCTGCAGGCTTTCATCCATAAAATCTTGAAGCTCACCCGCACTTATCTGGTGGAGCTTCAATCCCAAAATGTCAGAAGTATCGGTTTTCATGTTTAATAATTATCGGCCGATGGCCGTTATAGGTTTTATGCAAATAAAGGACCGCATTCCTCCTCTGGACGGCTTGCGCGGGATGGCCATTTTAATGGTCATGCTCCATCATTTTACTTTTCTTGCTCCCGGAACATTATGGGAAAATTGGTTTGTAAAAATTTTCCACAAAGGCGGGCATGGCGTTGATTTATTTTTTGTTTTGTCCGGCTTTCTCATTACCGGCATTCTCATGGACACCAAAGACCGTCCGCACTATTTTAGAAATTTCTATATGCGGCGGTTTTTACGTATCTTTCCTCTTTATTACGTCTTTATCCTGACATTTCTTTTTATCGTCCCGCCGATTTTGTCCCATATTCCGGCCGCCCGCGCTCAATGGGAAGATTTGATCACCGCCCGAAATCATTGGCCTTGGTATGTTGGCTATGCCTCCAATTTTTGGATCGCCATCAAAGGCTATTATAGCCGCGGCGCCGTGGATATCACCTGGTCACTTGCGATTGAAGAACATTTTTATCTTATTTGGCCGCTGATTATCGCCTCCTTGAAACGCCAGCGCGTGGCTTCTTTTTGCCTTAGCGTGGCCATTTTGGCCTTTTTATGCCGCTCCATCCTGTGGGCGGGAGGATTCAGCCCCACTCAAATTTATGTTCTGACTTTCACCCGCATGGATGCCATCGCTTTCGGCGGATGGATTGCCGCGCTCGCAAGACTCGAGGATAATCCTCTCAAAAAAATGGCCTGGTTCACAAAATTTCATATTTGGACCCTGGGATTGGCGTTACTTGTCTTTCTCGGGGCAGCTGGCCATTTGGCGGAGAATTCTGCCTTTTTCAATACGGCAGGCTATTCCTTAATTGCAATTTTCTTCGCACAACTTCTGGCCATTTTGATCCTCTCGAAACCCGGTGAAATCTCTTATCAATTTTTTACTCATCCGGTTCTTGTCTTTTTGGGGAAATATTCCTATGCCATGTATCTTTTTCATCTTCCTGTCGGAGCGCTGCTTCGCGATATACTTCATATCCCCGCAGAACTTCAAAAACTCGGAGGCCCTCTGATGGTCTGGCAAATGGTTTATTATGTCATTGCAGTCGCTGCAGTGACTCCTTTTGTCCTTCTCAGCTGGAATGTTCTTGAGAAACCTATGATATCCCTAAAAAAATACTTCTAGTCCGCCTCTAATCTTTTGAGCAGAAAAACTGAAGCGCAAAGCAGGAAATAGCAGTAAGCGATAAGCGGAAAAGCAACAATCGTATCAGTCAAGAGCCAGGTATGGACCGCGATCAAACTGATTCCGAGATATTTCCACAATCTTTTTCGCGGCGGATCAGGAAAAGCGCGTCTCTGCATAAACCAATTCCCCAAAACCAGAAAGTGAAACATCACAAAAAAAAGAAGCCCGATAATCCCTGCCGTAAACATGATTTCAAGATAAAAACCGCCATGCGTACCCACAGCCATAAAGGTGAAACTTTCTCGTAGTTTCACACCTAGCCCCATGAAAGGGTTTTCTTCGAAAAGAATTTTGACGGCTTCTTGATAAATTTGAAAACGTCCTACGGTACTTGATTTTCTCAGATTAAAAACCCATTCCATAAATCTTGCAAAAAAACCTGACGCTACAAGACCTCCAAAAAGACAGCTCAGGCCCAAAAGAACAGATAAGCTTCTTTCAATTGCAAAAGCCAAAATGATTGCACTTACAAAACCGTAAATAGCCGATCGGGAAAAAGAAAAAACCAGAATGGTCAGTCCTAGGAGCAGCACTAGAATTCGTTCAAAAAATTTCTTCCGCTCCCCTGCGTAATAGGCATAAGTGAGAGGAAGAATCATCAGCATCAAACCGCCGGTGGAAGTAGGCGCCAAACTGTACGGCGTCAGCCGCGGCAAAGGATCATTCCCGGAAAGCCAATCCGGCATTGTCCCCGTGATATTGAGCAAACCAAAAAAATAAGGGTAGGTCATTAGAGAAGGCATTGCCCTTCCGAGCAAGGTTGGAATCTGAATTTGCTTATAGCCGCGAAGCCATAAAATTAAAATTCCCACACCGATCACACCTGTCACGATGCATAACAGGCGGCAGGTTTTGAGAAAACGCCTAAAGAAAGCCTCGGCCTCGCAATTACAAACGAGCAGGAAAACAAGATACCCCATCATCAAAACGGCCCAGTTATTGAGAGAGGCAAAAATTCGCTGCGAAGGTCTTAAAGGTGCGTTAATGGCGATGGAAATAAGATAAGAAATCAAAAATAGAAAAAACCAATTTCCTGCGGCGGGAAAAAGAATACTGCGGTGCTGTCGAATGGTCAGCAGTAAAAATTTTATAACAATCCACAACACCGCGAGATGATAAGCAAAAATGCTGAAACCGGTGACCCACCAAAGCGGTGTGAGGAGAAGGACGAGCATTAAGTCGGTTTCAATGCTCGTGGTTAGAAAAGGGATGGGGATGTTCATTGAAGCTTGTGGCAGCGATTGATAATCCAGCGTATTTTTCCGCTTGCAGAAGGCGGTATTTCATTCACACGGCACATTTCAATATTGGCCGAAGCGCCGAACACCAGGCGGATACTTTGCTTAAGCCGGTTTAAATCCTCCTCCAATCCTTCTGTTTTAAGCGGCACATAGCGAAAAATAAAATCTTTGGGGCCGGTTTGTTCAAACTGCCATTCATGAATCAACTGGCGATTCAAACTCACCCCGACAAAATGCCGCACGAAAGAAGAAGATTGGAGGGTGCCATCCTGGGTGCTCAGCATATCATCCTCTCGTCCCAGCACGCTTTGCATACGCGGAAAGGGTGATCCGCAAGCACAGGCCCCAGGTTCTGCCCAAACACCTAGATCGCCAATACTGTAGCGAATCATCGGAAAAGAACGATTATTCAGCATGGTGACCAGAATTCGTCCGGACTGGCCCGGAGCGCATTCGCGCCCCTGTTCATCGACAATTTCTATGACGGCCTGCGGAGAATAGACGTGGAGCCCGGTGTGACTTTTACATTCGCAAGCCAAATCGCAGCAATCCCGTGAACCGTATTTATCAAAAACCTCCGCCGAAAAAGTTTCTTCCAAAAGTGCGCGGTATCCCGGTGTCACAGTCCCGGCGCAAGCCATAATGGTTTCAAATTTCGGCACCCTGAGATTTTTGTCGCGAATAAATATTGCAAGGCTCGCCGCAGCGTCCACATAACTCATTAAATGTTTGATTTCAGGATGAGCGAGCATAACTTTGAGATGACGCTGCAAATCTTCTTCGCGCGCACGAAAAGCATTCAAGGGGATTTCGGCGTGTAAAGCCTGAAGCACGCGCTGCTGCAAACTGATTTGCTGCTGAAGTAAATCGCGTTCCGAACCCCATAATTTGATATAGGGTTTGCCGAGCGGGAAACCGCATTGTTTGAGGCCATAAAGACGCGTGGCCCTTCCCCAATCCCGGGTATTGGCATCATGGACCACGGTGGTGGGCATTCCCGTGGTTCCCCCGGTTTTAACCATAAGCCAGCTATATCCAGCCGGTGAATTGACTTCCCGGGAAGTAATTTGACTGCGCAAATCGTCACGAACAATGGAGGTGAAATTTTCCCGCACCTTTAAACGTTCGAGAATGGGAAATTGCTTGAGCCATTGCCGGGCGGTTTCGCCGGAACGGCGCGGCAAATTAAAATTCCGGTAATACTCCGACCCAGTCGTTGCGGCTTCCAGAATATTGGAAAGCTTTTTTTCCACGGCTTGATCAAGTTCAGCAGGCGTCAAACGTTCCCAGGATAAAAACTCTTCCCATACCGGCCGAACGCGCGATCCTATCACCGTCTGTATGCCAAAATAGAGCTGCTGGCGCATCGATCTTGGCAAATAGGAAAGCCCGTTAATGATATTCAACGCCGCCTCACTTTTTATATTTTCGGATTAATTCCTGATAAAGCTCGTGATAACTGCGCACCATGGCTTCAAAAGAATATTTTTTCGCGGACTGACTAGCTCCCTCCTGCATTTTCGCCAGTTCTGCATGATGATTCACAATATAGCGAATCGCATGAGCCATTTCTTCGGCATTGCGAGGACTCACCAGCAGTCCGTTTTTCTGATCTTCAAGAACATCCGAAGTCCCGGGAACATTCGTGGCAATGGCGGGCCTTCCCATCGAAAAAGCTTCCAAAATGACCCGCGGCAGACCTTCCCAAAGACTGGACAGAATGAAAAGATCGCAAAATTCTAGATATTCTGAAATTTCTTGAACATAACCCAGAAAAATAAAATTCTCTTTGAGATTTTTTTGTTCAATCGTTTGCCTTAACTCATTTTCCAAAGGCCCGTCTCCGGCCAGAAATATTTTGATGCGTTTTCTATATTCCGGCTCGAGCTTTTCAATCGCTTCAATCAAATAAGAATGTCCTTTTTGAGCATGGAATCTTCCCACACAAAGCGCAAAGATTTCCCCAGCTTGACGAGGAAATCGTCTCTTCAATTCCTGCACAAAACCCAAATCAGGCGATTTCGAAGAAACTGCGTTCACAATCGTTTTAATGCGGTCTGCGGGAACGCCGTAGCAGCTCATCATATGCTGCCGGAGAGATTCTGAGACCGTCGTCATAAAATCGCCTGAACGAAAGAAAAAACGTTTGCTCCAAGTTTGAATTCTTTGGGTATGAAGAATGGGCATTCCGCGGCCTTTAAAAAAAAGGTCCAAGAGAAATGTAGTATAGCGATGATGGGAATGAAAAACTTCCGGCCGGAAAGATTTTATTTGTTCGTCGATTATTTTCCATGTTTTCAAAATAGCGAATTTTGAATGTAGGATTTCCACAACACAAATCCCCTTCTTCTCCGCTTCTTGAGCAAAAGACCCGGCATTGGTGAGAATCCGAATTTCATCGCTGTGGTTTGCCTGAAGCGCAGAGGCCAAATCCAAAACTCCTCTATCAGCCCCGCCCATTTGATAATGCTGGTCATGAAGATGCAGAATCAGAATTCGCATATTAAGCCCGTTTCCCTTGAATGCACACATCATGCCAAAGAGTCATCATAAGAAGGTGGCGGATCAGACGCGCATAGGTGTCATTGCCTTTAAAAAATCCGGAAATTGCATTTTCCATTTTTTTGCGATCAAGCGTTAGAGATTTCCACACCGGATGTTCGGGCAATTGAAGGATTTGCTCTTTGAGAAAAGAGTTTTGCCGCATATAAACCGTCCAGGGAACATCAAAACCCTTTTTTCTGCCTTTCAAAATTGCCGGCGGCAGACGGCTGCCCAATGCCCGGCGCAGAAGTGATTTATTCTGCGGACCCTGAAATAAAACTTTTGATGGAAGCGAGGCCAGGCCTTCCACTAAACGATAATCCAGAAATGGCGTGCGGCATTCCACCGAGGTGGCCATGGTCATTTTGTCATTCCGGTCCAGAATGGAGCATAAATAGGTATGCTGATCATAATACATGGCCTGCCGCGCAAGATCTTGAGGATAAAGCCCTTCGGCTTCGCGTAAAACTTTTAAGCGGTATTCAAAAGGTCCTTTCAAGGGCGGAATTCCAAAGTCGATTAAATCGGCCGGCAGATGGTCTGAGAAATTTCGCAGCATTTTTTGAAGGTCTAAATCTAAAGATAAAATTTGATGCAATTTTTGAAGTTTGGGATGAAGTTTTTGAATAATTTGACAATTAATCAATGAACGAAATTTTTGAAGTGCCGGTAAAAGGCGATAAGTGTGATACCATCCATACCCTGCCATAGTTTCATCGGCCCCTTCCCCTGAAAGCAGCACGGTAACTTTGTCTTTGGCATAGGCCGCAATCATCCAAAGGTGAATGTCGCTGGCATGCACCATCGGCTCATCCAGGAAACGCGCTGCATCCGTCAAATGATCGATGATTTTGGCGAGGGGCACTTTTAATTCATGATGATTCATGCGGTATTGGCCGGCAACCGCCTGGGCCAAAGGACCTTCATCATAATCACTTTCGTTAAAACGGATAGTAAACGCCGAAACCGGAGATGATCCTTCACGCGCCATGGAAGCTGCCACCGAGCCTGAATCCAGGCCGCCGCTTAAGAAAACACCCAAGGGCACATCACTGATACGTCTGATTTTCACGGCATCATCAAAAGTATTTCGCAGCCATTCTTCCGGGTTTTTCGAAATTTCTTCTTTGGCTTGACGCGCTTTTTGGGCCAAATTCCACCATCGCGAAATCTTGATTTTGCCTTGCTGCCATATTAAATAATGTCCCGGCAATAAACGTTTGATGCCCGCATAAGGTGTTCTCTCTCCTGCAATGTAATGAAAATAAGTCAGTTCTTCTAGATTTGCCGAATCAAATTTGGCGGGAATCCCAGCAGCAAAAAAAGCTTTTTCTTCGGAAGCAAAATAAAGCCGGTCATCTTTTGAAACATAATAAAGAGGCTTTACGCCCAACCGGTCACGGCCCAAGAATAAACGGCGTTCTTGATTGTCCCAAATCGCGATGGCGAACATACCGTTCAGCCGGTTGAGCATTTCCGGCCCTTCCAAAGCATAGAGATTTAAAATAACTTCCGTATCGGTTCCGGAATGAAAACGTATTCCGCGGCGGATTAATTCCTCGCGCAGACTTTGAAAATTATAAATTTCACCGTTATAAATAATCCGGTATCGCCCGTCTTCGGAAGCCATGGGCATATGGCCTTTGTCAGAAAGATCGAGAATGGCCAGTCTGCGTACACCAAGGGCCACTCCAGGCGCCAAATAATTTCCCGCATCGTCCGGGCCACGGTGCAAAAGAGAATCCCGCATCACCGTCAATTCGACTTCACTCAGAGGCGGTTTTGACTCCGTGGATACAACTCCGCAAATTCCGCACATTTAGGAAGCCCTCTTCAAATAAAGATAAAACCATAATGTGGTCAAACTATAGACCACGAAAGTTGCCATAGGCAGCCCGGTAATGCCAAACCAGGCTGCGAAAAAAAAGTTGAGTACGATTTTAACCGCAAGCTCGAGCCATGCCTGATAAAAATAGATGCTGGATTTTTTAATGATAATCAGAATACGGCCATAGAGAATCCGTAAAATACCTACGGGAAATCCCAATGCCAGCCAGCGGAAAATATCGATCAATTGATGCATCTGCGCTTCGGTCAAATTCGAACGCTGAAAAATAATCCGGAACATGGGATCTGCCACGGCCTGCATGATCAGTACAAGTACAATCGCCCCCGCAAATACAATCCGCATATCCTTCCGGACTTTCTCAAAAAAACGCGCTGGTTCTTTGTCAATACGACTGTCCGACCAAAAAGAAAAAAAGACCTGCGTAAAGCCGTAGAAAAAAAGAAGATAAGGAACTTGCAGTAAACGGTCAGCATAACTAAAAAGGCTAAGCTTCCCCGCCCCTAGAGGCGCGGCAGCCCATTGATCAACAAGCGGCA
>JACPXL010000006.1 GCA_016196555.1 Candidatus Omnitrophota bacterium
AATCATGTTTTTTTTAAGAACTTCCGTACCCGCTTCACGCAGGTTTCTTTTCCCAACGCACTCATCAATTCAAAAAGTCCGGGGCTGACCGTTTTTCCCGTCAAGGCAAAACGCAAGGGGTGGATCAAATCCCGCGCTTCAATCCCCCACCCTTGGGCTGCGTCGCGCGTCATTTTTTCCACTTCGTCCGGACGATCAAAACCGGTAAATTCCCCTGCCCGGTCAAGCCAGGCATTCAAATGGGCCCTTAGCGAGCGGTTATTGAGAAAATCATCGTACATGGGTTCACTATAATTTTCAATATCAGAAAAGCAATAGGCCGCTTCTTCCGTAAGGTCCTTAAAAGTTTTAATGCGGGAACGGTAAAGAAGCGCGATGATTTTCCATTTTTCAGGAGAGAATTTTTTGGCAAGGTCTTTGTGAAAATCCGTGATTTTTGCCAGATATTCCGCTTCCGGAAGTTTTTTAATATGCTGAGCATTCAGCCATTCCAGTTTTAAACTATCAAATTGCGTACTGGCCTTATTGATTTTTTTAAGAGAGAATTTCTTGATCAGGTCCTGCAGCGAGAAAAACTCCTGATTGTCCGGCGGCCCCCATCCTAAAAGCGCCAAATAATTCAAAAGCCCTTCCGCGAGAAAGCCCTCGGCGCGATAATTTTCAAGCGATACAGCGCCATGGCGCTTGGAAAGAGGTGCGCCGTCGGCCCCGAGAATAAGAGGAAGATGCCCGTATTTTGGCGGCTTCCAGCCAAATGCTTCGAAAAGAAGAAGCTGGCGCGGAGTGTTGGAAAGATGATCGTCGCCGCGAATCACGTGAGTAATTTCCATTTCATGATCATCCACCACACAAGCAAGCTGATAGGTCGGATAGCCGTCGGATTTGAGAATGACTAAGTCGCCGAAGAGCGATGCATCAAATTGAATTTCGCCGTGGACCAAATCATGAAAAACCGCGCGCGCGGCCGGCATTTTAAATTTTATGGCGCGCTTGGAATCCACTTTTTCTTCGTAAGCAAGTCCGTGTTTGATTAGGTCTTCGGCCGCTTCTTGATAACGCGCAAGCCGTTTACTTTGATAAAAAACTTCACCATCGGAAGAAAGTCCCAGCCAGGCCATCGATTCGAGAATTTCTTTGGCAAATTCCTCCCGTGATCTTTCCCGGTCTGTGTCCTCCATGCGCAGAAAGAATTTTCCGCCGACTGAACGGGCATAGAGAAAATTAAAAAGGGCGGTGCGTACTCCGCCAATGTGGAGATGGCCCGTGGGAGAAGGTGCGAATCTTACTTTAACTTCGGAAGGTTCCATGAAAACTCGTCATTCTGAGGCCGAAGGACGAAGAATCTCGCGAGATCCTTCACCGCGCGCCTTTTGCGCGAGTACTTTTCGGGAAGAACTGGAGGTTCTTCTCCGAAAATGTGCGCTGCGCTCAGGATGACAGGGAATTAATCTAAACATTAAGAATTCTTCGGGGGTTCGATTGATTTGAGCAGGTTTCTGACATCAGTCAGATCAAGCGGTTTGGAGAGGCAAGCCACCACGCCCATAGCTTTCACTTCGCGCTCTTTGGCGGGAGGAAGAAAACCCGACATCACCGCGACCGGCACGGACTTTATTTTTTTGATTTCTTCCAGCACCCGGCAGCCTTCTGCCTGCGGCATCAGCATGTCGAGAAAAACAAGGTCGTAGGTATTATGACGGATTTTTTCGATGGCTTCTTTACCGCGGAAAGCAATGTCGACTTGATGATTTTCCTCTTCTAAAATATCGCGAAATTCCTCGCAAATGCTTTTTTCATCATCGACGACCAAAACTTTTGCCATGAAAACTCCTAAGAAGGAAATCTGAAATTTTCTTTCAGTGTCGAAAAATAACTTCGCTTCGAACTTTTCAGAAGTTTGAGCGGAGTGTTGGAACGCATGATTTCGACAGTAAAACTATCGTCGATCTCGAGATTTTCTTGACCGTCCGCGGTAATGAGCGCCTTTTCATTTTCCCGGTCCGTCTGAATTTTGACGGTGATTTTTTCATCGCCGCCGAGAACAATGGACCGGAGCGCCAAAGAATGCGGACAAATGGGTGTTACGAGAAGCGCGTTCAATTTCGGATGGACAATGGCACCGCCGGCAGAAAGAGAATACGCCGTGGAACCGGTCGGTGTGGCCACAATCACGCCGTCGCCGGAAAAACGCGTCAAGGTTTCTCCGCTCACCTGGACTTCCAAACGCAAAAGCCGCGTCAAACCTTCACGGCTGACGACCATGTCATTCAAAGCCACGAGCCGGCGTTCATTTTTATTTTTTTCACTGCGGGCGGTGGCAGAAAGCATGAGCCGTTCTTCAATTTTGGATTGGCCAAGAAAATGGGCCGTGAGCTCTTCGTAAACTTCACTTTCTTTTACTTCGGTAAGAAAACCCAGGCTTCCGAGATTGACTCCTAAAATGGGAATGGACCTTTCCTTCATATGCCCTGCTGCAGAAAGAAGAGTACCGTCGCCGCCAAGGCAGACCAAAAGCTGAACTTCGCAAACCATATCATCAATGCCCTGCAAAGTTGAATCCTGGACTGAAACATCGCGTTTGGCAAGCCATTCACGCAGCTTGCTTAAAAGCTCCAAGGCACCTTTTTTCTTTTGATTGACGACAATACCGATTTTTTCCATATCGATCAGGATTTGACGATCGGGCGGGCGGTTCGAAGTGTTTCAAGAATATGCTGGGCGATTCTTTCGGGAGAAAGACCAAAACGTTCAAATTGAACTTCGCGCGAGCCTTGTTCAATAAATTCGTCGGGAAGAGCCAGGCGTTTGACGGTCACATCATGCAGATCGGAACGTTCCAGAAATTCCAGGACTTTGGAACCAAAGCCTCCGGTTAGCACATGCTCTTCCAAAGTAAAAAGAAGATGATTCCTTCCCAAAGATTCCATAATCGCATGCCCATCTAGCGGTTTGGCAAAACGCATATTCACCACGCGCACATCCACACCTTCCTGTTTCAAAAGGTCATGGGCCTTGAGTGCATTTTCCACCATGGTCCCTAAAGCAAGAATGGCCGCGTCTTGCCCTTCACGCAGCAATTGGGCCTCGCCAATTTTAAACGGGTGATGGGGCAAATCTTCAAAAAGCTTGGGAACATTTCCACGCGGATAACGAATGGCAAAAATATGGGGATAATTGACGGCCAGTTCCATCATTTGATCCATTTCTCCTTCATCAATGGGAGCAGCAATGACCACATCAGGAATATGCCCCAGATAACTGATATCAAAAACGCCGTTATGGGTGGCGCCATCGGCACCGACAAGACCGGCACGATCAAGTCCTAAAATAACTTGCTGGCGCTGAAGCGCGACATCATGAATGAGATTGTCCTGCGATCTTTGCAGAAAAGTGGAATAAATCGCACAAACCGGTTTGAGCCCGCCTTTGGACAAAGCTCCGGCAAAAGTCACCGCATGCTGCTCAGCAATGCCCACATCAAAAAAACGGTCGGGAAATTCTTTTTGAAAATCAGAAAGGCCTGTGCCCGTGGGCATCGCGGCCGTGATGGCTACGACATCCGGATATTTCCGGGCGACTTTGATTAATGAATTCACAAAAACTTTTGTATAAGAATTACCTTCGAGTTTGGCCCTTTCGATTTCTTTCGGGCTTTTGATTTTTTCTCCGGTTTTAACATTGAAAGGAGTCACTCCGTGGCCGCGCTCGATATCTTTTTCCGCAAAACCGCAGCCTTTTCCTTTTTGCGTAATAATGTGAAGAAGACTGCATTCATGAAGAGAAAGAACGCTGCGCAAAGTATGGACCAAAGCAACGACATCGTGTCCATCCACCGGCCCAAAATAACGGAATCCCAATTCTTCAAATAAAATTCCGGGAACGAGAAGATGCTTCATGCTTTCAAGGCTGGCGGTGGCAAAACGTCGAAGACGGGGAAATTTTTCCAGCTGCTTTTCCACTTCCACGCGAATGCGGTTATAAAGCGGGTTCGTAATGACCTTGTTTAAATATTTGCTGATCGCGCCGACATTTTTGGAAATCGACATTTCATTGTCATTCAAAATAATCAGCATGTCTTTTTTAAGATGCCCGGCATTATTCAGCGCTTCATAAGAAAGTCCTGCGGTCATCGAACCGTCCCCCACCACGGCCACCACATGTTCACGGCGGCCTTTGAGGTCGCGGCTTGCGGCAAGGCCCACGGCTTGTGAAATGGCCGTTCCCGCATGTCCCACAATAAATTGATCATGAGGATTTTCAAAAGGAGAAGGAAAACCGCTGATCCCGTTCATTTGCCGGAGCGTAGTCATGCGATCACGCCGGCCGGTAATCATTTTATGGACATAGGCCTGATGGCCGACGTCCCAGCAAATTTTGTCCTGCGGAGAATCCAGCACATAATGAAGAGCGATGTTGAGTTCCAGGGCGCCGAGGCTTGCGCCCAAATGGCCGCCGGTTTTGGCCACGCATTCGATGAGGTATTCACGGTATTCGCGTGCGACTTCGGGAAGTTTTTCGAGAGGGATCTTTTTCAGGTCCGCCGGAGAATTTATTTTATCGATCCATTGAGTCATGTTTTGATTTTTGGCATGCGGCGCAAAAGCATATCCGCCAATGCCTGCATTTTTTCGGCTTTCCGGCCAAGCGGCCGGACTTCCTTTTTGGCTTTCGCGATAAGATCGCGGATTTTTTGCTTCAACTCGCGCGGCTTGATCACGACCGAATATCCATCGCCATCAAGAAAATCATCCACGGATTGAAAGGCTAGACCTAGATACTCACCATAGCGGAGAATTTTTTGATGAATTTCGGCAGAAGCACCTGCCACAATCGCTCCGCATACCACGCTTGCCTTGATCAACTTGCCCGTTTTATGGGTGCTGATATAGTCAAGCATCGGGAGATCAACATCGCTTTTTGATTCGATAAGATCGGCGA
Organism: Candidatus Omnitrophota bacterium; assembly: GCA_016196555.1. Classification (GTDB taxonomy): domain Bacteria; phylum Omnitrophota; class Omnitrophia; order Omnitrophales; family Aquincolibacteriaceae; genus JACPXK01. The sequence continues at coordinate 4,939 of JACPXL010000006.1, forward strand.
CTTGACCGCCAATCATACCATAAGTCCCCGCCGACGTCGATATCTCCGCCAAGAGCCGGAGCGCCCTTTTGGGAGGCTCAACCCAGCCCAGAATTTGCAAGGCAAGGGTAAGCAGCCCGTCACCCGCCAAAATGGCCATATCTTCCCCAAATTGCTTATGACAAGTAGGCTGACCGCGGCGCGCATCATCATTATCGAGTGCCGGAAGATCATCGTGAACCAAAGAATAAGAATGGATGAATTCGAGGGAACAGGCCGGAATCAGCGCTTCTTCGATATTACCGCCGCAGGCTTCAACCGCAGCCAAAACAAGCACCGGCCGAAAGCGTTTTCCGGTCCCCAGCACCGCATACCGCATGGCTTCATGAATCACTGAAGGGTATTGAGAAGCCGGAGGAAGCATTTCCTCAAGCTTTTTTTCAATCAGGGCCAGATAGTGTTTAAAATAAACTTCGTATTTCAAATTAAAAGGTCCTCATCATCCGCCGAATTTTTTTCCCGTGTTTTCTTCGCTTTTTTGCGGGAGTCTTCCCCTTTGCCGCCATTCTCATCAAGCTCAAAGGGCTCCTTTTTAAAAGAACCGTCCAGCGTGCGGGTCAGAATTTCTATTTTTTTCTCCGCCTGATTTAATTTTTCCTGGCAGATCCGGGAAAGCTTGACGCCTTCTTCATATTTTTTAAGGGCGTCTTCCAATGCAATTTCTCCCGTCTCTAATTCAGAAACGATTTTTTCCAATTTTTCCATCGCCTTCTCAAATTTTATTTCTTCTTCTGCCATAACTTGCTCCTTTGCCGTCATTCTGAGGCCGAAGAATCTCGGAACGAGATCCTTCACTCGGCGAAGCAGTCCTTTAGGGTCGTTCAGGATGACGGGTCGATTTTGATTACTTTTGAATGAACGGTTCCTTTTGCAAGTCTTGATGTCACTGAATCCCCAACTTTAATATTGCGCACATCTTTCAAAAGTTTTTTATTTTCATCGAATGTAATTGAATACCCTCTTTCTAGAATGGCGAGCGGACTTAAAGCGTGAAGTTTTCCGGCAAACCCCTGAAAGAGATGTTTTTTATGCGTCAAAAGCGATTTGGAATAATTTAAAAGCTGGCGTAGAATTTCATCCAGACGCTGCGCATACTGCTCAATCAATTGCGCCGGCTGTTTGAAAGCGTAACTTTCCTGCAATGCCTGCAATCTTTCTTTTTTGGATTCCAAAAATTCTGACATCACCGACTGCATACGTCTATCGCATTCAGCCATTCGGCCGCATAACTCTTCTCGATTTTGAACGACAAGTTCTGCCGCCGCAGACGGCGTCGGCGCACGCAAATCCGCGACAAGATCGCAAATGGTCCAATCGATTTCATGACCGACGGCGGAAATAATCGGAATTTTGGAGCGGTAAACCGCCCGGGCCACTATTTCTTCATTAAACGCCCACAAATCTTCTAAACTTCCTCCGCCCCGTCCCACAATCAAAACATCCAGACCTCCTAAAGAATTCATCTCATCAATGGCACGGGCAATTTCACCCGCCGCTCCTTCTCCTTGAACGCGAACCGGATTAAGAAGAATACGTGTCCCCTTAAACCGCCGGTTGACGACATTCAAAATATCCTGAATCGCCGCCCCGGTCGGCGAAGTGACCACTCCCACCACCTGAGGAAACCGGGGAATAGCTTTTTTACGTTCGGGATGGAAAAGCCCTTCTTTCTCCAATTTTTCTTTGAGCTGTAAAAAAGCCAGCTGAAGCGCTCCGACCCCTTTAGGTTCAAGCCTTTCCACATAAAGCTGATACTGGCCGCGCACTTCGTAAAGTGAGATCCGGCCCATCGCGATCACTTGAAGCCCGTCTTTAGGCTGGAATTTCAAATATTGATTTTGCCGGCTGAAAAAAACGGCGCTGATTTGAGATTGGGCATCTTTTAGGGTGAAATAAAAATGACCGGAGCTGTGATTTTTAAAATTCGAGATTTCGCCTTCCACCCAAATCGAGGGAAATTGACTTTCCAAAAGCCCGCGGATTTCGCGGTTGAGCTGGCTGACCGTGTAAACTTTTCTTTTGCGTGCAGTCAAAAATTCTTCGGATAACTCTGGCATTTCCATCCTGTTTTTCTAACCGGCAATCACACGGTCCATAAAAACATCGTGCGATTCCATAGGGATTTTTTTTCTCATCTGTTCCCGAAAGGCCAGTCCGATTTTTTTGGCCTTCTTCGTCCGTTTCAAGAAACGGTCAAAATAACCTGCTCCGCGCCCAAGCCTTCCCCCGGAACGGTCAAAACCAAGTCCTGGAACAATGACCAAGTCAATTTTTGCCGGATTCAACCGGCTCAAATGGCGGCCGCAGGGTTCCAGAATTCCATATTTTCCCTTTTTTAATTCCAAACTTGGATTTGAAATGCGTATCGCAGCGATAGTTTTGCGGCTGGAATTAATTTTGGGAACATAAATTTTTTTGTGCCCTTTGCGAGCGGACAGTAAAACGGTGCGCGTGTCCACCTCGCCTGAAATAGGAATATAAGTCATGATATTGCGCGCTTGTTTAAATTCCACAGTCCGGACCAGGGCACGGATAATTTTCCGGCTTCTCCTTTTGCGGGAATTTCCCGAAATAGCCCCGATGGCTTTTCGCAACTTACGCCTCAGGAACGACTTGTCATCAGGAATCGGGTGAGATTTCATGAAAATGCGGTCATTTTATAGGAAACACGCAGGGTTGGCCACAAAAAACAAAGAAAAAGGGCCAGACACCTTTTCCCCACAAAAGGCATCTGGCCCTGAAATTTAAACG
>JACPXL010000072.1 GCA_016196555.1 Candidatus Omnitrophota bacterium
TCCGTTTCTTTCAAAACCTTGCGCGTTTCTTTGATGGCCTGCCGGCATTGTTCAATAAAACCCGGCGGCAAATCCCCTTTGACTCCGCCGATGCGGCTGTAAGAAATCGTGAGCCGAGCGCCAGTGACTTCTTCGATTAATTGATAAAGGTATTCGCGCGCTTTAATCATATAAAGAAAAACCGTGAAAGCCCCGAGCTCCATGGCGGAGGCGCCGATGCAGGTAAGATGATCGGTGATGCGGGAAATTTCGCTCACAATCACGCGAATGTATTTGGCGCGCTCGGTAGTTTCCAAACCAAAAAGTTTTTCAACCGCCAAGCAATAGCCCACATTATTAATAAGAGGCGAAACATAATTGAGGCGGTCGGTATAAGGAATGACTTGGAGATACCCGCTTTGCTCGGAGGATTTTTCAAAGGCGCGGTGAAGGTATCCGATTTCCACGTCCGAATTCACCACGATTTCCCCGTCCAGCTCCGCAATGATTCGCACAATGCCGTGCATGGCCGGGTGCTGCGGACCGACATTGAGCAGCATGGATTCAGTCCGTGTCTTTTTGGGAATTTCGGCAGTGGTCGACATTAATTTCTCGGCCCAATCAAAGGCTGGCGTTTGTTGTACGGATAATCTTTGCGAAGCGCGTGTCCGGCAAATTCTTCGTACATCAAAATCCGTTTGAGATTTGGATGGCCCTGAAATTTAATCCCGAACATGTCCCAAACCTCGCGCTCAAACCAATTGGCAGCCGGCCAAAGCGAAACAAGGGACGGAACCAGCGCATCTTTTTCTTCTACTCTGACTTTCAAACGGAGGCGATGATTTTTGGCGAGAGAATAAAAATGATAAACCACTTCAAAGCGCGGATTCCATTTCATGCCGAGCCCGTCCACGGCGGTCAAATCCATCAGCATATTCATGTCAAAAGCCGGATTGTCTTTGAGAAAGGCAGCAATGCGCAGCAAAGCCTCGCGCGTCACAATCGCAGTTTCGTCTCCCCGATGATCATGAATTTCGATCACGGCTTCGGGGAATTTTTCTTTTAGTAAGTGGTGTAAATTCGCCATCGCAACCTCATCGTCATTCTGAGGCCGAAGAATCTCGCGAGATCCTTCGCTCAGCGAAGCAGTCCTTTAGGATCGCTCAGGATGACGCAATCAAAACTGTTTTTGCCTTTGAATTTTTTCCTGCAATTTGATCAGGCCGTCCAAAACATTTTCCGGGCGCGGCGGACATCCCGGAATATAAACATCCACCGGAATAATCGTATCGATCCCCATCACGGTGGCATAATTATCGTAAAACCCGCCCGTGCAGGTACAAACACCGAAGGCCACGACCCATTTAGGATCGGCCATTTGATCATAAATTTGTTTGAGCACCGGGGCCATTTTGTGAGAAATTGTTCCCACCACAAAAAGCACGTCGGATTGGCGCGGTGAAAAACGCGGCAGGCCGGCGCCGAACCGGTCCACATCATAATGGGAGCAGGCCGTGGACATATATTCCATGCCGCAGCAGGCCGTCACAAAAGGATATTGAAAAATAGAAAATTTGCGCGCCCATCCGATCATGTCTTCGATCTTGCTCGTCACAAAAGTGGAATTTTGCGGACTCGAAGCTACTTCCATTCGAGAGCTCCTTTTTTCCAGGCGTAGAGAAATCCCAAAACCAACACGCCCAGAAAAACCATCATTTCAACAAAACCAAACCATCCGAGTTTTCGGTAAACCACCGCCCAGGGGAAAAAGAAAATCATTTCGACGTCGAAGAGAACAAAAAGCATTCCTGCCAGATAAAATTTCACGGCATGTTTTCCGGAAGGAAGCTCGAAGGGCTTGATGCCGCATTCATAAGGCATGTCTTTGGCGGGATTGGGTTTTTTAGGGCCGAGGGATTGGGACAAAAAAATAAAAAGCGCGGACACTCCTCCGGCCATTAAAAACATTGCGAAAATTCCGTAATAATTTTCCATACTCTCAGTTCATCATTCCCTGTAAACGCCCGAGCGCACGCCGCGCCAGGGAATACTGCGGGTTTTCTCGAATGGCATTTTCATAACACGTGCGGGCCTTTTGCCACTCCCCTTTGCGCTCCCAAATGCGGCCTAAATTATAATGGGGAAAGCAGTAACTTTCATAGCGCTTGGCATGAGTAGCCCTTTCAAGCCACATAATGGCCTCGTCGAGCTCCCCTTTTTCGATCAAATAAGCCCCGATATCATTATAGGGATTGCCGAAGTCGGGGTCTGTTTCGATCGCGCGCTGGCACTCTTCGATCGCGGCATCATAACGCCCCTGAAAACTGTAAGCCCAGCCGAGAAAAGTGTAAGCCTCAGCGGTCGGAAAAATTTCCAGGGATTTTTTATAAAGGCTTATGGCTTCCTCAAGCAGACCTTCGGTCTGCTTTTCATACCCCTCTTGAAAAAGGCGGTAAGCCTCGTCTTTTTGATTGTTTTCTGGTTCCCACACGAAAAACACCCTGCCTATGGTTAAAGTTTGGGGTTCAGAGGATTATAAAGGAACTGCCCGGGAATCTCAATAGGTCTTACGGGAAGTTCCGCCTTGTGATTTCAAAACGCGCTGTCAAGAAGCTTCTTAAAGACACCTAGAAGTCCTGAATGGGTATCGGCCTCAGCCTTATCGGTGAAACGTTCTTCCAAAAAAGCAAGGAGACGAAACCAGGCATCGTCGGCTGACTCTTTATCATAAGTTTCCAAATGCAGGTCGTCGAAAAAAGGCGGTTTTGCGTTTTCATAAATTTGATTCCTGGCGTCAATGCCGTAGCGTTTGAAACCTTTTTGAAGTTCTTTCATGTTTTCTCTGTAAATTGTATTCCCCTTGCCTCCCATAAAACACAAAACCGGACATTTGATTTTCCGGATTTGTTCCTGGGTCAAATCTTCCGGAAACCGGCCGTAGAAACAGACCGTACCGGCGAGTTTAAGTTGAGACGCCGCAAGAAGCGCGTAATACCCTCCTGAAAGCAGTCCTACAAACGCGACTTTGTCCTTCGCCACATAGTCTTTGCTCATCAGTTTCTCAAACCGGCTTTTAATGATATCCATGTCTTCTTCGGGAGAATAACGATTCAGAAATTCTTTGGCAATATGCGGCAGATTCGTGACATTCCCCCTAAAAAGATCAACGGCCAAAACAGCATATCCGTGCCTTGCCAGTTTGTGGCACAGGACTTTGACATGATCATTCAAACCCCACATATCATGAAGTATGATCACTGCCGGCAATTTTTTGGCAACTTTAGGCTTAGCAAGAATATCAAGCGCCCCCTTTTCGAAATCATACCGGATTTCGACCGTGACATCCTTCATCAAGGATGTAAATTTTTCAAGGTACTTTTGGTCGATCTGAACATCGAATTCAATAAACTTTTTATGTTCCTCACGGTCCTTATTCATGATGAATTATTATCCTCTTTCTTTTTTTCTATTTCTATTCTAAACCCTATTTCAAGCTTTTCCTAATAGCCCATTCTTTCGTGAAGGAATTCGCTTAAGGAATGGTATTGATAGTAAGGATTGTTTTTGAGTTCGTCGCCGATGGTGGAGGTAGGGCTGTCGGCATAATTATGGCCGGGCAAAAGAATGACCTCATCTCCCAATTTTGCGAGGCGCTGAAGACTTTCATACATTTGCCCGGCCTAAAAAGGTGTGGGCCTCGGCTATAGGAAAAATTTCCAGGGATTTTTTGTAAAGGCCGATGGCCTCCTCAAGCGCCCCTTTCGGTTTGTCTCTCGTAACCCTCTTGAAAAAACCGCTGGGTCGGCCGGAAATCTCAATAGTCCTCCGGAACGCTAAAAATTCTCCACGAAAAGCTCATAGCGAAACCGTTTCCCCCAAAGCTTTTTGCCATAGGTTTTGAGAAAATGGGCCGTGTGCTTTTTAAATTGTCCAAGTTCAAGGCTTAAATCACTCGCATGAAGCGCCCGTTTCCACAATTTGACGAGATTTTTAGGCTTGAGCTTTTTTTTCCGGATAATCGCCGCCATGTCCCTGGCATCAAGAGCATAATATCGTGCCATTTTGCCAATCGTCCAATAGGCAGGTGCGATTAGCTTCACTCGAAGCTTCCCAAATGTTTTGTAATTTAAAGCTGTTTTGCGGTAATTCAGAAAACTGATCATGGACCAATGATTGATGTTTTCGGAAAAATTAACGGCCACGCCGGCTTGGCGGCCGGCACTTAAAATAATTTCCTCAAGGTCGGGGCGTTTGAAAGAAGGTTTGATTTCAAAATCAATATCCAAACTGGGGCGGATATGCCCCATCAAAGTCCCCGCACTTGCACCGGCAAGGATGATTTCGGCCTTTTGATTCAAGGCCCGGTCAAGCTCTTTGAAAAATAAATCGATTTGTTTTTTTCTCATGATTTTCTCTGGCGCGCATCTTCGACTCTCTGGCAGATTCCATGAATTTCCTGGGAGGTGAAGCGGTTTTTAAGTTCAAGCCAGGCAGCATTTATCTTTTGAGAAGATCCCAGGGAATGCATTTGAGGCAAAATCTCCCTGAACAAGGAAGCCAAATGCCGCATCTCGTCTGAAACACGGGTTTCGGGATTCACCACCGCAAGAGCGATGGTTTCAATCGTTTTGCGGGTTAAGGGAATCGATTTTGTTTTCACTGAATCTTCAATAAATTCGGCGGGTCTTACGCCAAGAGCGGCGGCAATGCGAACAAGAGTTGAAACGGTTAAATCCTGCTTTCCTTTTTCAATATTGGAAAGATTCGGCTGGGCAATGCCGCATGCCGAAGCAAGCCCGGCCTGGGTAAGGCCTTTTCGAAGGCGCTCGAGATAAATTTGATGGCCTACAGGAAGCATGAGCGAAATATAGCATATTTACTATATTTGTCAAGATTTCCTACGCGCATAGGAAATCCTTTACCGCCCCCGAAACCATCTTTACCCTCCCCCCATGGATAAATTTTATTTCCGCTTCCACTACCCCATTCTCTTGCCAAGAAATTCGCTTAAGGAATGGTATTGATAGTAAGGATTGTTTTTAAGTTCCTCGCCGATGGTGGAGGTGGGGTTGTCGGCATAATTATGGCCGGGTAAAAGAATCACTCCCCCGCCGAGTTTGGCAAGGCGCTGAAGACTTTCATACATTTGCGAGGCGTTCCCGCCCGGAAGATCGCAGCGGCCGCAGGCATTAATGAACAAAGTATCGCCGGAAACGAGCCGGTTGTTCACGAGAAAGCATTGCGATCCGGGCGTATGGCCAGGCGTGTGAAGAAAAGTGATTTCCAACCCGCCGACTGAAAGTTTTTGACCGCTTTCGGATTTTTCAATATGGGTTTTCATGCCTTTTAAAAATTCTGCTTCGGCTTTGTGAATGTAAATCTTCGCTTCGGTTTTCTTGAGTAGTTCCTCCACCCCGTTCACATGATCAAAATGCGTGTGCGTGACGAGACCGGCCGTGACTTTCATTCCGTCTTCGCCCGCAATACGAAGCACACGGTCCACTTCCCACGCGGGATCCACCATCACGCATTCGCGTTTATTTTTGTCCCCGATAAGATAAACAAAATTTTCCATCGGGCCGACTTCGATTTGTTTGAGATAAAGCAGATTTTCCGGGGTCATATTTTTTTTGTGTTCGCGTAAAAGAGCACTTCGATTTTTGGATTTTCCTGTAAAAACGTTTTGGATTTTTCTTTAAAATAAGCCGGGATTTCCGGATAAAAGGCGTCCCCTTCAAAGTCTTGATCAATCACGGTGAGATAAATTCCATCCACTTTGTCCATCGTTTGCTGATAAATTTTTCCTCCTCCGATGATATAAGCCTGAAAAGTCCGGACTTTTTTTAAGGCCTCTTCCAGGGATGTACAAAATATGAGATTGCTTCGCTCACTACGTTCGCTCGCAATGACAGCATCATTGTCATTGCGAGGAGGCAAAGCCGACAAAGCAATCCCGCTGTTCCGGCTTAATACAATATTTTCCCGGCCCGCAAGCGGTTTGCCAATACTTTCAAAAGTCTTTCTGCCCATGATGACGGTGCTGCCGGTGGTAAGTTGCTTGAAATGTTTGAGGTCCGAAGAAAAATGCCATGGAAGTTTATTGTCCTTACCGATAACTCGGTTTTTGGCCATCGCAACAACATGATAGAGTTTCATAAGTTTTAAACAGCCACCGGGGCTTTGATGGCGGGATGAGGGTCGTAGCCTTCGAGCGTGAAATCCTCGAATTTAAAAGAAAATATATCTTTAACGCCGGGGCTCAGACGCATTTTGGGCAGGGCTTTCGGCGCGCGGCTAAGCTGCAAATGGACCTGCTCCAGATGATTTAAATAAATATGGGCGTCTCCGAAAGTATGGACGAATTCTCCGGCTCCGAGTCCGCAAACCTGTGCAATCATCAGGGTGAGCAAAGCATAAGAGGCAATATTAAAAGGAACACCCAAAAAAGCATCTGCGCTTCGCTGATAAAGCTGGCAGCTTAATTTTCCATTTTCCACATAAAATTGAAAAAGACAGTGGCAGGGCGGAAGTTTCATGCGCTCAATGTCGCCTACATTCCACGCACTCACAATCATACGCCGGCTGTCCGGATTGGTTTTGATCAAATGAATGAGTTCCGTGATCTGGTCCACGGTGCGCCCGTCGGCCGTTTCCCAGGAACGCCATTGCTTAGCATACACAGGCCCCAAATCTCCTTTTTCATCCGCCCATTCATTCCAAATCGAAACGCCGTGATCTTTGAGGTATTGAATGTTAGTGTCGCCTTTCAAAAACCAGAGAAGCTCATAAATAATTGATTTGGTATGAAGTTTTTTGGTCGTCACAAGGGGAAAGCCTGCGCCCAGATCAAAGCGCATTTGATAACCGAAGGTGCTGATCGTGCCCACACCCGTACGGTCTTTTTTTTCTTTTCCCTTGCCGAGAATATGATGGAGGAGTTCAAGATAAGGTTTCATTGCCGGATCATTATACTATTCTTTGGAATTCCTGAAAACCAGAGACGTTTTTTCGGGTTTTGCGCCTGCATTATCCGCGAGCGCCTGACGGGCGGCCGCAAGATTACGGATCACTTTTTCATTGCCGGGATCAATCGCCTGGGCCTTCATCAAATAAGGCAGTGCCTGGGCGGGATCTCCTTCTTCCAAGAAACTGCTCCCCAAATTGTTCAATGCCCAGAAATGATTGGGATTGGCAGCCAGCGCTGCACGGTAACGATTCCTCGCCAGTTCCAACTGCCCATAGCTGTGCATGATCCAGCCAAGATTGTTGTGGGCGTCGGCGTAGCGGGGTTCGAGGCTGATCGCATGGACATAGTATTTGACGGCCTCGGAATTATTTGGGCATCGCTGTAGCGGGGTTCGAGGCTGATCGCATGGACATAATATTTGACGGCCTCGGAATTATTTCCGTGATTCGAATAATAATTGGCAAGGTTATAACTGGCGCGGTAATTACCCGGCCTTTTTTGTATCACGTCCTTCCACATGATTTCGCCGCTGCGATAATCCCGGTTCCGCTGCCAGGTGGCAAAACTCAGAATGCCTGCCAAGATGAAAAGAACGGAAAAAAATACCCATTGTTTCGTTCTTGTCAGCGGAGCCGTGACAGCGGCGACTATCCGGTAAGCTGCCATCACAGCGAAACTAATGACGCCGGCCAAAGGAAGGTACATGCGATGTTCAGCGGCCAAATCCAAGAGAGGGATTATGCTGGAAGTCGGTGCGAGAATCAGGAAAAACCACAATCCGCAAAAAGCAGCGGGAGTTTTTTTCCAAAACCCCCAAAGGACCGCCAAGCCCATAGGAATGACCACAAGTGAAGGAAAAATGATACTTTCAAAATTCCTGGCCACCGGCCAAACATAATCAAAGCAAAGTGGATACGGCCAAAAGGAAATTTTTAAATAATGAAGAAGGACGCCGGGCTGGGTGCGCAAATATTCCCAAGGGCTGAACCCTATTGTGAATCCCACCGATTCGCTGGAGGCAAACGGCAGACCGGAAAAAGCTATTTTCCAAGTCGCGAAAAGACCGGCATAAAAAAGCTTTTTGTTTTTCAACGCCTGGAAAAAAGAGCCGGACACGAACATCCGGTCA
>JACPXL010000068.1 GCA_016196555.1 Candidatus Omnitrophota bacterium
CCGCGAAAGATCATTGGCTGGTCGCCTTTCTGACCAACGGGGAGGGCTATCACAATTTTCATCACCGTTTTCCGGGCGATTACCGCAATGGAGTCCGCTGGTATCAATGGGACCCCAGTAAATGGCTGATTGGCTTTCTTTCGTGGTTTGGCCTGAGCCGGGATTTGAAGCGTGTTTCTGATTTCCGTATTCTTGAAGCAAGACTGGCAGCGGAACAACAGACGGCGCGCGATTCCGCGGATAAGATTTTTGAAAGTACGAATGTTCGCAGAAAATGAATGAGTGACATTGGATTCATTTACATTTAATCTATTGCATCGGGCATGACGATTCTAGGACACCTAACATGGAGGGGTTCAACATGGCAAAGCCAGCAAATAACAGCGGATTTGGGTGGAATAAACCCGCGGCAATGAAACTATCAGAGCCGGAGCTTACGGACCGCATTCGTAAAAAAGCCCAAGAAATTTGGGAGAAAAAAGGACGCGTTCAAGGCAAAGATCTCGATATTTGGTTGGAGGCCGAGAAGTTAGTCAAGGGCGGGAAAGCATAAACATCTAAAGCGAAAACTCAATGAAAAATGCCGCGGGACCAGTTCCGCAGGATCGCGGCGGTGTGGTGGACGCTGCGCAGGGCTGAGAAGTTTGGCGAAGCCGCAAGCCTTGGCGAGCTGTAACTCCTTATTCTATGGATTCTCAAACAAAACAAAAATTAAGAGTTTCAATTCAAACCTTCGGATGACCAATGGGTCAGCGTTTACACCCTCGTCTGTGAAATTCTCCGCAAGCTGTATCTCTGAAATCTGCCTCAAAAAACCCTGATTTACAAAGTCTTCAGTTGACTGAACAAATTGTTGACAACGATATAACTATGCATATTATATAAACCTATGACAAATCCCCATTTTCAGCGTATTCATCTTGAAACCTTAACGTCTCATCTCAATATCGCTCATCCGCCAATTCAAGTGATCCTAGGGCCGCGGCAGGTCGGAAAAACGACAGCCATTTTAGAGTATCAGAAAAAATGGAAAGGTCCCTCTGTTTATCATACGGCCGATCAGGTTTCTCCTCCGGACGCTTTGTGGGTGGAGCATCAGTGGCAGAAAGCCCGGAAACAACTCTCAGGACAATCTCGCGGGCTTCTGATTTTTGATGAAATCCAGAAGATTCCTCGTTGGAGCGAAGTTGTTAAGAAGTGCTACGATGAAGACCGTAGAAAAAGTAATTCTCTTTGTGTTGTGCTGCTGGGATCTTCTTCTTTACTCGTGCAGCGGGGACTGACCGAAAGTTTGGCAGGGCGGTTTGAAATGGTTCATTTTCCGCACTGGTCCTTTAAAGAGTGCCGTGATTGTTTCGGAATTTCTTTCGATGAGTATGTCTTTTACGGAGGATATCCAGGCGCCTGGCAAATTTTTCTGGATTCAGATCGCAATGAGGAAAGGTGGTCAGCTTATGTCAGGGATGCTTTAATCGAAACAGTCCTTAACAAAGATATTCTGCTTCTCACGCCGGTGACAAAGCCCGCTCTATTCCGGCAAACCTTTCAACTGAGTTGTATGCATCCCGCCGAGATTTTTTCCCTGAATAAAATGCTTGGGCAATTGCAGGATGCAGGCAATGCTTCCACGATCGCTTCTTATTTGAAGCTTTTGGACGCGGCGATGCTGTTAAAACCGTTAGAGCGTTATAGCGGAAACCGCCTGCGCCAAAAAGTTTCCAGCCCTAAATTGATTCTTTTAAATAATGCTCTAGTCAATGCTTCCGCCCAAAGAAAGTTTGCGGAAGCCCGAAAGGATCAGGCCCTTTGGGGGCGTCTTGTTGAAAATGCCATAGGAGCGTCTTTGGTGAATAACAATGCGGGAACGGGGATTGAAATTTCCTATTGGCGCGAGAGGGATCAGGAAGTTGATTTTGTCATTAAATTTGGCACGAAAGTGATCGGAATAGAGGTCAAAGCTAATGCCAAGGCTAAACAAATTCAAAGTTATGGAGCCGCTTTCCTCAAGAAATACCCCAAGGCCAAAATGATCACCGTGGCGCGGCAGGGAGGGGATATTTCACTTGAGGAGTTTGTTACGATGCCAGCGGCTGAAATTTTTGCCGGGACTAATTAACAGCAGTTTACCGCCGCTTTTGCGGCAGTACTGAGCGTGGCGGCTTTGAAGCCGTCAACGCTCATGTATCGGCAGCTTGTCGGCAGTTGAAAATACTAGCGATATGAAGGCGGTTTGATGGCTGATCAAAATTTATTAAAAAAGCTTTGGGACCTGAAGGGATTAAGCCTAATGAAGATCAAAAGGCGGCAATCCTATACAATGGCAAAGCCCCGCTTTTTATTACCGCCGTGCCGGGGTCCGGAAAGACCCGGGTTCTGCTCTGGCGGACTGTCCATCTGATTGTCGGAAAAAGAATCTCACCGGATTGGATTTTTCTTAGCACCTTTACCGAGAAAGCTGCCCACCAACTTAAAGAAGGTCTTAAAGAGCTTCTGGGAAGCGCAGCTAACTTCACGGGAGAAAAATACGATCTGGCCCGGATGTACGTCGGAACCATTCACTCCAACTGTCGAGGTGTCTGTTGAGCAGGAAGTAAGCCAAATCAACATGCAACGCCCGCACGTTCTAATTTTAGGTGCAGGCGCAAGTCGTGCAGCTTGTCCGATGGGGGATAAAAAGGGCAGCGGTTTGCCTTTGATGTCGGATTTTACGGAAATCGTTGGTTTGAAATCTTTCCTTGAGCGGTGGGGCATTGATCCAAGTCAAAATTTTGAGGAGATTTTCAGATCCTTATTCAGGATTACTTTTCACAGCTTCAATTGCCCGATAGACCCACGATCTACGATCATCTTGTCTTATCCCTGCGCGAGAAAGATCTGATAGCTACCTTTAATTGGGATCCGCTGTTGATGCAAGCATATTTAAGAAACAGCCGGGCGGGCCTCAGTTTGCCCAAATTGGTATTTTTGCATGGCAACGTTTCTGTTGGGTGTTGCGAAATGGACAAAACCGAAGGTTTGGTTGGCAAGCCCTGCAAAAAATGTAATCAGCCTTATAAAACAGTCCCATTATTGTACCCAATTTTAAAAAAGAACTATGCGGCAAATTTGTTTATCTCCGAGCAATGGCTGTTGTTGAAACGAAGTTTCAAAAATGCATTCATGATAACAATTTTTGGTTATAGTGGACCGAAGGCTGATCAAGAAGCAATAGCAGCTATGAAGGATGCTTGGGGTATCAGCGGTCAAAGGTCGATGGAACAAACGGCATTTATAATCCGGCCCGGGCAAAAGGAGGATGAGATTCATCAGGCATGGGATGCTTTTATTCACTCGCATCATTATGAGATATATGAGGATTTTTATGATTCCTGGATTGCTAAGCATCCACGCCGGACGGGCGAAGCATACATAAATCAGTACTTGGATGCGCAATTTATCGAGGACAATCCAATTCCTAAGGAAGAGGATTTTCAAAATCTCTGGAAATGGTTTGAACAGTTTAAAGATGCTGAAACTCGTATGCCGCCGCGAGCATAAACCGAATAGGTCAACCCCAAAATTTCAATACTGCTCTTACTTATCTTTCCCGGAGTTCTCACCGGACTAAAAATTAGTGGGACTTTAGCAAATCGATCTTCCCGCCCTTAATTTCTAAAAGTTCTTATCTTTAGGATTCCTTACCGTTCGTCCCGCATCCGGGCATGCCTTGTGGCCCCGCCCCCCACACTATTTTCAGGGTCTACCATCCGCTCGACTACGCTCTCTCGTCATAAAATTTGACCTCGAGACCGTAGTCGAGCCGAGGAGTCCGGCATGCCCGGCTGCAGGTTTCCCCTCAGAAAACATTCAATCTTCTTTCCAGAAAAAAATATTTTCAAGCTAGAAACGTGCAATTTCGGTGAACACCCCTGTCGAAAATAGAAAATAGAAGGTACCAGCACCGCTGAGGGGGACACTTATACTATTTATAAATCCCCTGAGACCAATTGCGCAGGATCGCGGCGGTGTGGTGGACGCTGCGCAGGGCTGAGAAGTTTGGCGAAGCCGCAAGCCTTGGCGAGCTGTAACTCCTTATTCTATGGATTCTCAAACAAAACAAAGCCCCCATTAGGGAAAACATACCGTTATAATTATGAGTTGAAATTTAGTTATAACTAAACTATACTTCATAACATGAATAAGCCCATATACAACCCCTTGCAGATGCGCGAGGTCTTTCACCTCGAGTTTCTCCGCTGGTTCGCGAGGAAACTGGAAGCAGATGACTACGCCCTGAAAGGGGGCGTTAATTTAAGGCTGTTTTTTAAGAGTATCCGTTATTCGGAAGACATGGATATTGATGTCAAAGGGGTTCGTGTCGAAAGGATTAAAAAAACCGTCATGGACATTTTGGCGGCTAGAGGATTTATCGACAGCCTTAAATCTTTCGGAATCGAGAAAATTGTGGCCCCGGACCTCACAAAAGCCAAACAGACCGAAACCACACAGCGATTTAAAATCCACCTTTTGACTTCGGGCGGGGAAGACCTTTTCACCAAAATTGAATTCTCAAGACGCGGTGTGAAGGGAACTGCCGCCGTTGAGCAGATTTCCGGCGAAATGCTGCGCGCTTATAAAATGGCACCCTTACTGGTCTCGCATTATGACGCGGCCTCGGCGGTAGCGCAAAAAATTGAGGCTCTGGCCGGGCGGACGGTACTGCAAGCCCGCGATATCTTTGATCTGTTTGTTCTGCGTTCCCAATACGAGCAATCCAAACAAAGCAAAGTCGAAGTCAGCCGGTCAATTCTGAAAATTGCCCATGACAATATTTTTATGGTGGAGTTCCCGCAATTCCGGGACACGGTGGTTGCCTATCTCGGCGCGGAAGATCAAAAGGCTTATTCATCTCCGGTGGTGTGGGATGAAATCAAGCTCAATACCGCGCATTTTCTCGAGGAATTCAAGAAATGAAAATAAACAAAAGACAGCATATCACGATCTTTATCCGTAAAATCGGGCGGCCCGTTTTTACGACCCATGAACTCACCGCCCTTTCCGGAAAGTCGCCGTCGACGGTTGTGCAATCACTAAATCATCTGGTCAAACAGGGCCTGCTCATGAAAATCTACCGGGGCGTGTGGGCCGCGCCGGGCCCGCGGGCCGTTTCTCCGTTTGAAATCATTCCGTATTTATTCCCGCGCCAGCGTGTTTACGTCTCGTTTATTAGCGCGCTTCATCTGCATGGAATCATGGAACAAATCCCGCAGGTGATTACGCTGGCTTCAATTGCTCATACAAGCATGTTTTGTACCAAAGCAGGTGTCTTTTCCGTGCACCAGATGGCCCCGGCTTTCTTTGACGGATTTGACTGGTATAAGGGGGAGGGAAATTTCCTAATCGCGGAACCGGAAAAGGCATTGATCGACAGCTTGTACTTGTCGAGCCGAAAGAAAAAACAGTTCGGATCTTTCCCCGAGCTCGACTTCCCGCCGGAATTCAGCTTCAAAAAGGCGGCCCGGTGGGCCGGGCGTATCCCAGAGAAAAACATACGTTTATACGTCCTGGAGAAGCTCAAAGCAATCGAGGCATCCGCAAAAAAAAGACGGAATTAGCCGGCATTTTAATTTGAAATCCGAATCTCAACCAATGAAAGGAATAAAATGAAAACAGAAACAGCTTTACCCATTGATATTGGCATTTCTGAAAAAAACCGCGCTGAAATCGCTCAGGGATTATGTAAATTCCTGGCAGATACTTACACACTTTATTTAAAGACGCACAATTTTCATTGGAACGTGACCGGGCCGATGTTTCAAACCCTGCACCTTATGTTTGAGCAGCAGTACAATGAACTATGGACAGCAGTCGATCTTATTGCGGAGCGAATCCGTTCATTAGGAACTTTTGCTCCGGCAACTTACGGCGAATTTTCATCTCTTAGCTCAATCCGTGAAAGCAAAGGACCGGTTAAGGATACCGATATGATCCGGTCTCTGGTGGAAGGCCACGAAGCCGTCATTCGTACTGCCCGCTCGATTTTTCCCGGTGCCGAAAACGCAAAAGATCAGGTCACCATGGACCTTCTTACGCAAAGAATGCAAATCCATGAGAAAACCGCGTGGATGTTACGAAGCCTGCTTGAATGAAACGGCCTTTGCTTGTCCTCGGTGCTGCGGGCTATGTGGGCAAGCGGCTTGTTCCTCATTTATTAGATGCAGGTTACCGGGTCCGGGCCGCCGTGCGCTCGACCGCCAAACTCAAAACTTCCTTTTATAGCGGCCATCCTCTGATCGAGTTTGTCTCATGCGATGTTTTGGAACCCTCCTCATTGGAAAAAGCCTGCCAGGGATGTTCGGCCGCTTATTATCTTGTTCATTCCATGAGCCCCGGACAAAAGGATTTTGCTGAAACAGACCGCAAGGCGGCGGCCAATATGGTCAAAGCTGCGGAAGAAGCGGGGCTTGAACGAATCATCTACCTTGCAGGTTTGGGTGAAGAAGGAAAGGATTTAAGCAAACACTTAAGATCGCGGAGGGAGGTCGAAGGAATTCTTAAAAACGGAAAAGTGCCTGCGACAATTCTGCGCGCGGCCATGATTATCGGAGCGGGGAGCGCCTCTTTTGAAATCCTGCGTTACCTGATGATCACGCCCCGCTGGGTCCGCACCGAAAGCCAGCCGATCGCCATCCGCAATGTGCTTCATTACCTTACCGAATGCCTGAGAGTTCCCGAAACAACCGGTCAAACTCTTGACATTGGAGGAAATGAAATCCTGACCTACCGTAAACTTATGGAGATCTATGCGGAGGAAGCAAAACTCCCCAAGCGGTTTGTCATCCCGGTTCCGGTCCTTACGCCACGGCTCAGCTCTTATTGGATTCATCTCGTCACGCCGATCCACGCCTCCATTGCAAGACCCCTTGCGGAAGGACTCCGGAACAAAGTGATTGTCAAAGATGTCCGTATTCTTGATTTTATTCCACAGAGGCTCCTGACGGCACGAGAAGCCGTTCATCTTTCCCTTGATGAAAACCAGTATGATTTGCCGGAGCCGGACGGCGCAAAACCATTTCGTCCCTGCGAATGGAGTTATCCCGATGATCCGCCGTGGTCAGGCGGTTTGGTGTTTGAAGAAAAGCGGGATTTAACATTGGCCGCGCTTCCCGGGGATGTCTGGAAATCCGTTTCTCAGATCGGCGGTGAAACCGGCTGGTATTATGCGGATTGGCTCTGGCAGTTTCGCGGATGGATTGACCAGGTCTTAGGAGGGGTTGGCATGCGAAAGGGCCGGCCAACCCCGCCTTTAAAACGTGGAGACAAAATTGATTTCTGGCGTGTGGAAAAGATTATTCCCGAAAAAGAACTGCTTCTTATAGCCGAGATGAAGTTGCCGGGTTTAGCGCTCCTGCATTTTCACATCCACCAAGAAGAGAACGGTAAGTCCGGACTCAGACAAACCGCGCGTTTCATTCCCCGCGGCCTCGGGGGGATTGCTTATTGGGTTTTTTTATTTCCATTTCATGGTTTGATTTTTAACGGAATGATTCAAGGAATTGCGAAGCATGCCAAAAAATAAAACGGTTATTGTTAACGATAAAATGCAGCGGAACCACCGCTATAAGCTCACCGAACCGCCGGGTGAAAATTTTGATCCACGGTTCAAGCCGGAACTAACACCGAAGGAAATGCTGAAGCTTGGTATCTTCGGCGGCAAATACATGACGGATTGCAAAAAGGAATTTCCGAAGGATTGGTTCACAGGCGTAAAGCTCTGTTCGGAAAAACATGACGCCGGGTTAAACCATTTCAGAGTCAACGCCAGCCAGCCTTTACGGGTGTGGCGGCAAAAGGGATGGATTTATCGCGAAGATCCGCGCGGCTGGTTTCAATGGTATTGCCGGTATTTCATGGGCCGCCGGATTCCCAAAGAGGACGACCGCCAGATTAAGCGGTGGCTTGCCATTAAGCGACATCTCAGTCAAATCAAAAAGAATTGTGCGCCAAAGGACATGAATTGCCGGCGAAGGCAGCGTCAGGCGGCCTTGCATTGGGCTTACGACAGCCGAAGAATTTAAGAAAATCTACACTCTTCTGTGTGAGATCCTCCGCACGCTGTATCTGTAACATTCCCGCTCAGCAGCCTCCTCCCCGAAATGTCCAGTGTAGAGCGGACATTTGCCAACGGCGGACATTTATTCAGTTTCACTTTTAGCGCTATATAGAGCGAAAACTGAAATTGCTAAAAGGCCTCGACCTCGACGTAATCCATTGGTATAATTTGGCAAAAATTGGATTGAAAAACGGAGTGCCAAAATCGCATGAAAAAAAGCACTGAAATCAATAAGGGCGAGGTGGTCTTATACAAAAACCGGCTCGAAGTGCGTCTGGATCACAATACTGTTTGGCTTACTCAAGCACAAATTGCCCATTTGTTCGGAACTCAGCGGCCTGCCATTACTAAGCATTTATCTAATATTTTCAAGGCACGGGAGTTAAATCAACCTTCAGTTAGTTCCAAAATGGAACATACTGCCGCGGACGGCAAAACCTATAAAACACAATACTACAATCTGGACGTTATCATTTCAGTCGGATATCGTGTGAATTCGACCCAAGCCACTCATTTCCGTATTTGGGCAACCAACGTGCTCCGGAAGCATCTGGTCGACGGCTACACCCTGAATGAAAAACGGCTCAAGCGGGTGGAGGCAAAATATCACGAATTACAAAAAGCGGTGATTCTTATTGGCAATGTTGCCGCCGTGGAGGGCTTGTCTCAAGAGGCTAGGGGCATTGCCCAGGTTATCGCGGAATATTCACGCGCACTGGATATTCTTGATGATTTTGACCATGAGCGTCTGCCTAAACCGCCGGGGATCAAAAAAGCGAGCTTTGCCCTGACCTATGAAGAAGCCCGCAAAATTATACAGACCATGAAGGGACAGTTCAAAGACTCCGCCCTCATGGGACAGGAGAAGGACGAAGGATTTAAGAGTTCGATCCGCACGATATACCAAACCTTCGGTGGAAAAGACCTTTATCCAACCGTTCAGGAAAAAGCCGCCCACCTTTTATATTTCGTTACCAAAAACCACAGCTTTGTGGACGGCAACAAACGCATTGCGGCCGCTTTGTTCATCTGCTTTCTGCAGAAAAACAAAATCCTGCACCATCGTGACGGATCAAAGCGCATTGACGATAATGCCCTGGTCGCGTTAACCCTTATGATTGCGGCCAGCAAACCATCCGAAAGAGAAATGATGATCAAAGTAATTTTGAACCTGATGGCCTAGAGGCCGGGATATGAAAATGACCGACAAATGGCTCACCATTGATCAAATCGCAGAATACCTGCAGGTTTCCAGAGAAAAGCTCTACAAACTTTGCCAGAAGGGAAGGATCCCTGTTTCCAAAGTGGTGGGGCAATGGCGGTTTGACCTTAAAGAGGTGGATGCCTGGGTCCGGAAGCAGCGGCCGAAGAAAAAGTGATTGAACCCGGTAGGATCTTTTGAAGATTTTAACGGCAGTTTATCGGCAGCTTGTCGGCAAATTGATGTCAGTAAAGGAATGGATAAAGCAACAGAGGAGAGGGTTATTAGCGAAGCGTTTGATCTTGTGATTCGTGAATATATAGACTTTGTAAACAAGCAGGTTGGCGTTTACATGGATGCGCTTGCTGGATTTGCTGGGCATCATGTACGCGTTGAGCGCCAAATTCATCGCGTTCAGCGGCCTGTCAAATCTGGTGTTAACGATAAAGGGGAACAGGTGGTTGTTTGGGCGAGTTATGAGGATCCTACCAAGCCTGATGTAATTCACAATCGCATTATTCGTGCAACGGATTACATGGAAGCTAATTCCAAAGACGGTTCAAATGCTCAACAACACTCACAAGCAGTCTTGGTATTCCTATTCACATATTGGGAAGATGAAATCAGGCCTCGGCTGGCCGTTTCCAAAAATATTGAGCTCCAAGAAATACGTTCCGACATAATGGGCGATCTGCGAATTTTGAGAAACGTTATTCTCCATGCAAAAGGTATCATTTGTTGCGACAAGCACAAAGACTTGAAGAAGCTAAACAATATGTTTGCGGTTGACCAGCCATTGCATATTTCTTATGAAAACATGCATCAGATATTTGTTCTTATAAAGCAGGATTGCGCCCGGATGTTATTTGAATGGTTAGGCGTAAAAGATGGGCCTGCCCAGCCGGGGGATATTGTGGATATAGCGATTCAGAAAGGGCGGCGATGAAACTGGGGATGACGGATGAAGAAAACTAAATGGCAGACATTGTGAACGAGCTTGGCAAAGAGGCCGAGTCAAAAAAAAGAGTTTTTAAAATTCTCGCAATTGACGGAGGCGGTATAAGAGGTATCATTCCCGCCATCGTACTGCATGAGCTTCAAAAAGAATTAAGTGAACCCATTTGGAAGTATTTCGACCTCATCTGCGGAACCAGTACGGGGTGTAATGCTCCCCATTAAGCAAGGGTAAAAAAGTGTGGAGTTGAGCTCGGTTTTAGTTGATGTTTTTGTTCAAATTGCACCGGCGTTAAATAACCCAGCGAAGAATGCGGAAAATCTTCGTTGTAGTTTTGAATCCAAAGTTTCAAGGCTCTTTCTAATTCAAAAGGCAGGTCCCATTCATGGGGCCAGACAAGATCCTCTTTCAAGGTTCTGAAAGCGCGCTCGGTATCGGCATTACCTTTGGGATTGTTCCAGGAGGTAAAGATTTGTTTGATGCCGAGAGTGGAGCAGGCCTTCATGAAAAATTCTGAGGTTGGCTGGCAGCCGTTGTCGCTGATGAGTTGGGGCGGATCAGAGACTTCGCCAATGCCTTGAGGGAATTGCTTGAGGACAGCATGATTCAAAGCTTCAAGCCAGTCGCGGGATTCGGATTTGAAACGGAAGGAATAACCGACGATTTTTTTGGAGTACCAGTCGAGGACAATGACCAGGTACATCCAGCCCCAGTGACGGAGCTTGATCTTGGTCATATCGATGCCCCAGTACTGGTTGATGCGATCAGCCTTGGCCTTGCGTTTCAAGGGAGTACGGCAGGCACGCAGGCGCATGTTTTTGGTGACCAGTATTTTTTGTTCTTTCATAATGCGGTAGATGCGTTTTTTATTGACCGTGAGACCTTCGCGGTATTTGAGGTAAGACCAAACGCGGCGATAGCCCCAGAAGGGGTGCTCGGCTTTGAGATCGTAGATGCGTTGAAGCAAAGGTTTGTTCCGCTCGTCAATAGACATGGAATGGCTCCTTAATCTTCGTAGTCGTTTTTTTTTAATTCCATGGTGAGATCGCCGATGACGGTCTTGAGCTTGCGGTTTTCTTTTTGCTCAGATATTTGGTGCTTTATTGGCCCTTACAGGTGTATTCGTCGTTTACCGACTCCAAGATCAGCGAGGTAAAATAAAAGATGCTTTTGTGTCGGCAAGATCAACCCTTCGGAGATGGGGTATTGGTGATACGGATGTTTCTAAGATGGCCGACATGGATCTTATAAGTCAGCTTGACCATGAGACAAAGGAAAAATCACAAGACGCGGCCAAACGGGAATTGCAGGATGCTAAAGCATTGATTGAGCGTCGCCAAAATGGCGAAGAATGGATAAGGCATCGGTTGATTTTGCCACTTTTTTTGACTCTGTCATGCTCATATTGTCGATCATCCTACTCCCTCTACACAGGTTCATTTCGAGTGATTTTATTCAACTCCTGATTTTCGCCACAGCATTGATGATTGCAATCACAACATTTGTTAATGTGACAAAATTCATTATTGCAATGATCTACGGTGAACAAAAGCCAAGAATAATAGGGTTGAAAAATTTGGTCGGTAGTTGGCGACATCTGATCGGTGCTATTTTGGCAGCTGTCGGTACTTTTATTGCATTTTCGCCTAACATCAGCTGGATGAATGAATTGTATGATCAAAAAATTCCTTATTTTCGGTCTCTGAAAGATGGGATGTCCCATCTGACTGATTTTAAGATTTCGCCTCAACGAGAAGGTGATGAAAAGGAAATATCAAAGGGAAAGTCTGGATTTGAAGAAATTTTGGGTGTAATAAATAGCGTAAAACCTGAGAAGACAAAGAATCTACGCATCATTCAAGTCACAAATCGCCGCCAACTTCCTTACCGCGAAGGCAGCGGCGAATCTTACGATCTTTTTAATGTGATTCATGTTCATGATCCCCAAGCGAATCCACCCTATCCAATCGTAGGCTCTGAAATTGAACTAAGGGTTTGGGTACAAACTCACCGTGATAGGTTGATAGGTCTGGTCGGTACGATTTTGATAATTTTTGGAATTTTCTGGGCTTATCTTTTCCAATTCTTTGTATTCTTCAAAGAACAGATTGTGCCAGCCTTAATGATTCGAGGCGGTCGTAAGACTGCTCCCTAAAAATTCAGTGAAATTGTTTGTGGAGTCAAAATGGGAAAAAATCTAAAACTAGAACAAGTTCTAATTTTTATCGCCTCGCCAAGCGATGT
This sequence comes from Candidatus Omnitrophota bacterium, assembly GCA_016196555.1. Taxonomy (GTDB): domain Bacteria; phylum Omnitrophota; class Omnitrophia; order Omnitrophales; family Aquincolibacteriaceae; genus JACPXK01. The sequence continues at coordinate 12,493 of JACPXL010000068.1, forward strand.
TAGCCCAGCACGCGAATGCATTCGACGCGCGATTGATCGTATTAACCGTTTGCTAGCAAAACAAGCCGGCTATTTGTTTGAGGCGATTGGTTGGGAGGATATCAGATCCGGAAAAGGGGAGCGTGCTCAGGAAATAATAAATCATTATGTAGATGTAGCGCATATATTTATCGGCGTCCTTCATCAGCGTTTCGGATCCCCAACGGGATTGGCAGACTCAGGCACAGAAGAAGAATTCTTGCGAATCGAGGCGCGATGGAATAAGGAGCCCCTAAAGCCTGAAATATGGATGTATTTCAAGAAAGTCTCACCTGACCGACTTGATGATCCGGGACCGCAGTTAAGCAAGGTTTTGGAATTCAAGAAGCGTATCGAGCCCTCCGTTCTTTATCACGAGTTTGAAGATGAGTCTGCCTTTGCGGAAAGTATTGAAAACTCACTCTCTGATTGGGTGCATTCACATCGGGGAATTCCCGTACAAGTTGCTCTCGAAGTTGATTTGCATCTAGTTGAGAAAGACATAGAAATTCTATTGCCTTTTTTAACAAAATCCATGTTAAGCATTTCTGAAATTACCACTGCGGTACAGCCTCAACATGAAACCATTTGTGAGCGTCTTGATAAGGTGAATCGCCAGAATCTCTTAAAGAAAATTAACGATAGCACCTTCGAAATTTCTGAATCTCTGGACCATTTCGTGGTGATATCAAAACATTTCCTTTATTCTTCGCTTTGGAGACGTTTCCTAATCTCGCCGTATTATAAATCTATGATCGATAGGCACCTTGCGAACATTTTGGAGAATCGACAACATTGCCGGATCGCAGCGTCGGATCAAAATAGTTTAAAAATATTTCTCAGGACATCACCCGGCGCCGCTTCATTCGTTCTTTTTGGCGATACCACAAAATTTGATAATTTGATAGAGCAAGTAAAGCAGAATAATTTTAATCAAAATCTATCGAAAACAGCGACTGAGTACATCACCCAAACTGTCATTCAACAAACAGCCATTGCATATGCCAATGATATGTTGGCGGTTAGAACTGTTGATGAAATCGATGGGGAAGAAATAGTCGGTCAAGTGCTGCGAATGCAGCTGTCAGCGACTCATAGTAAACGTCTTGCTTTTCAGACTCTTGTAGTGGTGCCTATGATGCGAGTTAAGGTTCAGGGGGGCGTAAAGGCGGGGCAAATGGTTTCTGGTTCTCCCGACCTTTTTGTGAATCATGGGACCTTGCTTTCGCAGATGGGGGAGCATGATCTTGCGATTGATTCCTTTGACAAAGCTTTAGCTCAGCAACTATCAGATGAATTGAAGGCAGCCGCTTTAAATAATAAAGGGTTGGCATTGTTAAATTCGGGCCACCGGCCTGAAGCAAAAATTTGCTTTGAAGAGGCGCTAAAGCTTCAGCCGCAACTACAAGAAATTCAAAACAATCTTTCCCTTATTGAAGAGAAATAAGTAAGTTGTAGAGTATTGAGAGTTTCTGCTTTAAGTGGACCTTACTCCCACCGGAGTTTTTACCGAACTTAAAAATTAGTCAGACTTTAGGTGATCTTTTTTTGGCACTTAGTTCTAAAAGATTTTACCTTCCAGGATCCCTTACCGCTCATCCCGCATCCGGGCATGCCTCGTGGTTCCGCCCCCACACTAGTTTCGGGGTCTACCATCCGCTCGACTACGCTCTCTCGTCATAAAATTTGACCTCGAGACCGTAGTCGAGCCGAGGAGTCCGGCATGCCCGGATGCAGGTTTCCCCTCAGAAAACATTCAATCTTCTTTCCAGAAAAAAATATTTTCAAGCTAGAAACGTGCAATTTCGGTGAACACCCATGTCGTAAACCCATCTCCCATGAGAGACCCTATAAAAAATCAAAGGCCCCGCCACAAAGAAGGCGGGCAGGCAGTCCCAAAACCTGGGATCTATCAGGCGTTAAAGCCTACACGACATTCAATAGGAGTGAGGCGAAAAAAAATAGAAAATTGCGACATTGCGAGATGGTTTCCGAATACTACTATTTATAAATTCCCTGAGACCAATTGCGCAGGATTGCGGCGGTGTGGTGGACGTTGCGCAGGGCGAAGTGGTGTTTGAAGCGGGCGGTGATGCGGACGGCTTTGTTGACTTGGGCGGTGCCGTAACGGTCGATCAATAGTAAAAATTTGCGGATGACTTCGAGGTCTTCATCTTGATTCAAAAGTTTGGCGAAGCCGCAAGCCTCGGCTAAGATTTTAGAGCGAGATTGCGTCGCCCCTTCGGGGCTCGCAATGACAGAAAGCCCAAGTTCTTCCAGCATTTTCTTCTTTAACAATTCCTGTTCGGCGGGATTCCAGAGCGGGTTCATGCGGTAGCGATTGGGTTTTTTGATGACATTCTTTACCGTGATTTTTGGGTCGCGGATGATTTCGATCAAATTCAGCCGTTCCAGCGCAATGTTGGCATGGGCGAGATTGGAAACGTCGATGCCGCAGGTTTTGGCCATATCGCGAATTCTCATGGACCAAAAAGGCGTTTGTCCGGAATTCTGCGTACCCTCCAAATGAATCATCAAAACAAAAATCTCACGCTCCTTAAGGCGGTCTGCCCAGCCATTTTCAAAAAAGGTTTTGGGAAGGATGAAGGTATCGCGCGAAGGAAATGAAAACGGTTTCCGGATTTTGGGGTTTAAAAGCGTAATTAAAGCATTTTTCCTGCCAAAATCAAAATCAATCAATCGGTAAATGTTTTTGAGTTTGCGCAAGGCATATCGCTGGTCCGGTGGTATGGGAAAGTGAAATTGAAACGAATTTTTATCCCATGCATGCTTCAACAGGGAGAGATAGAGATGAAGTCCAAGACGATTCCTCCGCGTATAAAGACGGCTGAAGGGGCCGCCTTTACGAATAAATGAAACCGGAACCGGCATGCCGGCAAGTTCCGCCGGGCCGTAGAAATACCGCACTGAATTCTTAAAAATGCCGTCCAGATACGCAGAAATTTGCCCGGATTTTTCGCGGGAGGACATACGCGCCGTTGCTTCGAAGGCGTGCACGTCTTTACGCATTTCAAGATTTTGCGAGCCCGCATAACAAATCCTGGAATCGATCACCGCCAGCTTGGCGTGAAACAGGGCGGAAGCCGTATCGTAATAAACTTCCACACCGCCTTCGGCCAGCTCCACGGCCTTTTTCATGCCGCGGTATTGATAAAGAATTTCGCCGGTTTCCGGCACGCGGAACTGGGAGGCATCGAAAAGGATTTTGACTTTCACTTTGCGGGCTGCGGCCCGGAGGAGGGCCTGCGTGATGCGCGTTCCGAATTGAAAGGGATCCGGGCTTTCATCAATATCGAAAGTAGCGATAAGGATTTCCTTCTGCGCGTGATCGATATCATCCGCGAGCTGTTTGGCAAAGCCGGGGGCATCGAGCACCGCCGCTTTGGGAAATTTTTTGATATGACTTTCGCGCACGGAAAGTGAGCCGCCGGAAATCCGCGAAGTCCCTGCCGGAATTTTGAGTGAGACTTCGCGATTTTCCAAAAGGGATGAATGTGTCCAGTTATGACTGCCGATGAAAAGATGGCGGCCGTCGATGAGCACAGTTTTTTCATGAAGTATGGTATCCATTCCATCCCAATCAATTGAAAGCCCCAGACGACTACAGGTTTTGATTAATCTTTTTGCGCTCGGTTTGTTCCGGAAAATTCCGTCGGTGAGAATGGAAACCTGAACGCCTTTTTGCTTTTTTTGGGCCAAGGTTTTCAATATCTCGAGAACGGGA
>JACPXL010000069.1 GCA_016196555.1 Candidatus Omnitrophota bacterium
GTTCCATGGCTTCTTAAAGATTACCTCATGATCATTATAATTTCAAATTGGACTAAGATGCTATAAAGAGATAGTTTTAAAGCCTAACTTAAAGCCCTGCCTGATGTTATATCATCGGCCACTGCTGTCCCAACATTAGTTGAATAACAGCAACTGGTTAGGACTTTCGAGGTGTTCAGTTTCGTAATCAAAGTCCGTAAGTACTTGTAGCATGGGCGCTTTCTCAAATAGGGTCACGCTCAAAATCTGTAGAATTGTGTAAAGGCTGTGGTCGAGTCCCAGTCGCTTTTTGAGAATGGCCACCAGGACATAAACCGAGACTGCGGTCCAGACTTGGGTCTTGACGGCATTGTCTGAGGTGCCGTAAAAGACTTTGATTCTCAGATGCTGTTTGATCCATTTGAAAAACAGTTCCACCTGCCAGCGGCATTTGTAAAGCTGAGCAATCGTCAAAGCGGGCAAGAGAAAGTTGTTGGTCAGAAACGAGAGGCGCTTGTCTGTTTCGGCGTCGAAGTAGCGAACGCGCCGGATTTTCTCCGGATAAGCTTGGGCTGAATAGAAAGTCGTAAGCATGATCGTTTGGTCCGAGATCAGTCCGGTGGATTTGTCGATCGCGTGCGAATAGAGTCTTCGGAATTGGAAATTGCTTTTGGAACGGATGACAAAGAAAGCCAGGGCTTGATGGAACCGGTAAAGACGCCCGAAATCGAGATAGCCGCGGTCCAGGACGTAGAAGGACCCGGGCTCCGGAATGAGATCGTCCAGAACATTGACGTCGTGGACTTTTCCCTCGGTAATCCGGATAAACGAAGGGATCGATCCGCGCAGATCCAGAAGCGTATGGAGTTTGACGGCGGCCTTGTGTTTTCGGAATCTTGCCCACGGAAAAAGAGAAAGACACAGGTCGATGGTGGTCGAGTCGAAGGCGTAAACGGTTTGATCGAGCTCGACACCGAAAGGATCGTCGGCATAAAGATGCCGGGCTGTGTGAATCAAGACTTGGGCAAAGTCGGCCCAGATTCGCCAGTCGCGTGTTTCGTTGGCATGGGCCAGATTGTTGCGGGAAATTCCTCCTCGGATTCCCATGTGATAAAGTTTGCTGCGCATGGCCCGAAGACAGGCTTCGATATCGCGCAGGCTTTCCCGGTAACTCAACTGGGCAAAGGCCATCACCAGAAATTGATCGAGACATGAAAATGTTTTTGCTTTGTAATCGCCGCCGTAATGTTGGACGCATTTGCGAAACTCCGGAAGCGGCAGATGCTCCATGACTTGAGCGAAAATGGTTTTGCCGGTATTCATATGCCATCCCTTTCTTGGAACTGGAATGGCTAAAGCGTACCGGCGATTTCAAATCGATTACAGACATTTTGAGTAGTAACATGTTAATTCTCAACGAGTTGCAAAAAATTCTAAATCAAACGTTGGGACAGCAGTGATATACCGGCGTAACGAATGATTTAATACGAAGAATTTGGGAGCATCGAAATAAAATAATCAAAGGATTCACAGAGAAATACGCTCTGAATCAATTGGTTTATTACGAGATAACTAATGATGTCAATAGTGCTATCCTGCGTGAAAAACGAATTAAAAAATGGAATCGGGCATGGAAAATACGATTGATCGAATCTAAAAATCCTGAGTGGAAGGATTTGTATGAAGAAATCTGCAAATGAATCACTGATTCCCGCCAACCCCACAAGGGGGCTGCTTCACCGAAGCATGCGGGAATGACAACCACTCTAGCACTTAACCTTTTTTTCCGATCAAACTTAAAAACTCCGAACGGGTTCTGTCGCTCGTCCTGAAAACCCCAAGCATGGAGCTTGTCATCGTCAGCGAAGTCCTTTTTTCCACGCCTCGCATCGCCATGCAGAGATGAAGGGCCTCGATCACCACCGCGACACCGCGCGGCTTTAAGGCGTGCATCAGACAATCCGCGATTTGGCTGGTGAGCCTTTCCTGCACTTGAAGACGTTTGGCAAAAACATCGACCACGCGGGGAATTTTACTCAAGCCGATAATTTTGCCGTTGGGAATATAAGCCACATGGGCCTTGCCGTAAAAAGGCAGAAGATGATGTTCGCAAAGGGAAAAAATTTCAATGTCCTTGACCAGCACCATTTCATCATAAGCCTCTTCAAAAATGGCGCCGTTTAAAATTTTCTGAATGTCCTGGCGGTACCCTTGAGTCAAATATTTGAGCGATGTAGCCACACGCTTCGGGGTCCTAAGCAGGCCCTCGCGCTCAGGATTTTCTCCCAGATGTTCTAAAAGTTCGCGCACAATGGCTTCCATGCGTTGGACTTCATGACCTTTTCCAGCCGGAAAAATTGCAGTATCCATGATCTTCGTCCTCCTCTTCAAACTTTTGTGTTCGATATCGTTTGATTCAGCATTTCCGCTGCCCTTATTATAGCTCTGGCAGACGGTCTTTCGGAAGCATCCATCACAACCGGTTTTCCCTGGTCCCCGCCCTCGCGGACTCGGCCGTCCAGCGGGATACTTCCTAAATAGGGGGCCTCAAATTCGGCGGCGGCTTTTTCTCCTCCGCCAGACCCGAAAATTTCTCCGGTCATATTCTCAATAATGCCAAGAATCGGGACATTGGTTTTGCGGAACATGGCGATTCCCTTGCGCACATCCATCAGCGCAACTTCTTGCGGCGTCGTCACGATCACCGCGCCGGAGAGAGGTACCGTTTGGACCAGGGAAAGCTGCACATCACCCGTTCCCGGCGGAAGGTCCACCAGCAAATAATCCAGTTTTCCCCAATCCACTTTCTGCAGAAATTGAGTCACTGCGCTATGCAGCATGGGACCGCGCCAAACCATGGGTTGATCCGGCGGGACCAAAATTCCCATGGAAATTACTTTCAGGCCATATTTTTCGAGCGGAATAATTTTCCCTTCGGGATTCACATGAGGCCGCGTCTCATGACTGATGCCAAGCATCAGAGGAACATTTGGGCCGTAAATATCGCCGTCCATAAGGCCCACCTGATAGCCTTCTTTCACAAGCGCGCAGGCAAGATTCACGGCAACCGTTGTTTTACCCACGCCGCCTTTTCCGCTCGCCACAGCCACAATATGATCGATCCCGGAAATTTGCTGCTTGGCGGAAAAAGCCGGGCCTTGTTTTACAGGCGCGGAAATTTCCACTTCGACTTTTTTAATTTCAGGATTTTGAGAAAGTTTTTTTTCTATTCGGGATTTGATTTGACTGCGGAAAGCTTCGGAGGGCGAAGCGATTTCAAGCTGAACGACCACCTGAGCGCCCTGAATACGCACATCGCGAAGCATTCCGAGCGTGACAATATCACGCTCAAGTTCGGGATCTTGAACTTCTTTGAGGAGATTAATGATTTCTTCTTTATTCATACGTCATCCTTTGGACTCCCTCAGGATGACAGTTTGAGAGTTTCCTGCACGGGACCTTAAATTTCTCAAATAGTTGACGGTGTCGGCCACGATGGCCACGCCGGTATCGATATCGGATTCTTTCGTAAAACGGCCGAAACTAAAACGAATGGATGCATGCGCTTCGTCATCTGAAAGCCCCATGGCTTTGAGCACATAAGAAGGTTCCGGAGAACCGCTCATGCAGGCGGAACCGGTGGAGGCGCAAATCCCTTTTTGGTCGAGCGCCAAAAGCAGCCCTTCCCCGTCCACGTGTTTAAAAAGAATACTGGTGGTATTAGGAAGCCGCGGCGCCCGGAGGCCGTTAATTTGAATATCAGAAATTTTTTGTGAAATCAAAGTTTCAAACCGGTCACGCAATGTTTTCAAGCGCTGGGATTCAGCCGCCAGATTTGCATAGGCCCATTCACAGGCGCGGGCCATTCCCACCAGATACGCCACATTTTCCGTTCCGGCACGGCGGGCCCGTTCCTGGCCGCCTCCGAGAACGAAAGGTTTGAAAGGCATGCTGGAACGGACGTAAAGCGCGCCGGTTCCTTTGGGAGCGTTAAATTTATGCCCTGACAGAGAAAGAAAATCGATGAGGCTATTTCTAAGATTGATGGAAACTTTCCCGACTCCCTGGACCGCGTCCACATGAAATGGAATTCCTTTGGATTTAATAATGGCGCCGGCCGCCTCGATATCAAACAAAACTCCGGTTTCATTATTGGCCATCATGAGAGAAACCACCGCGGTCTGGTCCGAAAGACAGCTGCGAAGCTCATCCATGTTGAGCCGCCCGTTATGATCCACACCGACGCGGCGGACAATATAGCCTTCCTTTTCAAGAATTTTAGCGAGACTGCGGATACTGGAATGTTCCACCGCGCTGATGACAATTTCCTTTTTGCCGGAAGAGACTAGCGCAGAGCGGATGGCGGCATTGTTGCTTTCAGTGCCGCCGCTGGTAAAAATAAGTTCATTTTCATTGTCGATGACAAGACAGGCGGCAATTTTCCGGCGGGCTTCGCGAACTGCTTTGGCGGAAATTTTTCCTAGATGATGGAGGCTGGAAGGATTCCCGAAATGTTCGTTGAAAAAAGGTTCCATGGCCTCCCGGACTTCGGGGGCAATCGGGGTCGTCGCGTTATAGTCGAAGTAATAACTTGTCATGATATGTTTGAGAGTGAAAAGCCCCTTCATGATTTTCATAACTTGTTGATTGGATTGAAGTTATGATGATCAATCTGAAGGAGCAGTGGTTTATTATGCCAATGACCCTAGGGAAAGTCAAGAAAAGCATAGGTACCCCTTCCAAAAGTACGGGGTTCATTAAAGATTGAAATTGGGAACCCTGTACTTTTGGAAGGGGTACCACCGCAAAAGAAGAAAAAGGACAAAAAGCAGTCCCCAGCCTAGGAATCCATCCAGGACTTTTTCGGTCCCAAGATAAAGCGGATGACGATTGATGTGATTAAGCAGCATGCCGTCAAGCTTGACGGCGTAGACACATCCCGCATGCAAACCGATGGAAGCATAAAGGGACTTGGTACGCACGACCAAATCATTGAGAATTAATCCAAAAATAAAAAGGCCAAGGGCTTGGGGCCAAAGAGTACGCCATTCGAAAAAAGTCAAAAACGGCGCGCCGATTAATTTCAAACTGTCAAAAAAAGTAGGGTTGGGCCCAATCAGGATTTTATGCTCCCCCACAAAATGAATCAGGGAATAAATCGTGCTCGTCATGAGAATACTCAACAATAATGAGCCGGATTTCTTTTTGAGGGTATTAAAAACATAGCCCCGGAAAAAAAATTCTTCGAGCAAACCGATAATCAGGGCCCCGAGCGTAATTTTTGTAAGCTCGAGCGCCCACCCCACGAGGCCGGGACGCTGCAAAGACCACTCCGCGTCGTGAAGAAAAAGTTTGAGCACAGAAAAAAGGACAATCGCCGACATTCCTAAGAAAAATGTTTTTAGAAAAAGAGAAAGACTATCGGCGCGCCGCTCGAGCCCGAAGCCCATCAAATTCTCTTTCTTGACGCGGACAAAAAGGACGATCGCAAGCAGCGTAAAAATCATGATCAAACGATGCAGAATTCTTTCGAATTTAAAAGGCAGAAAGGTAAAGAGCCAAGGCGCAAGAAGAGAGCTTAGAAGGACAATGGCAAGGACGATCGCCAAAAATTTAAAGAAAGACTTCATGAACTTTTCTTTAAAGCGAGAGTGACCTCGATTTCAACCGCGGCATTCAGAGGAAGGCTGGCCATTCCCAAGGAAGAACGGGCGTGAATCCCCTGTTCTCCGAAAATCTCAAGGAAAAGATCGCTCGCGCCATTCACCACCGCAGAAATATCGTAAAAATCCGGGGTGGTTTGGACATATCCCACCACGCGCAGAAAACGGCCGAATTTTTGAAATCCAATCATGTCTTTCATAATGGCCA
>JACPXL010000074.1 GCA_016196555.1 Candidatus Omnitrophota bacterium
CAGCCGGGCATCCTGCTTGATGAATTTGAGATTTTCGACTTTCCTTTTAAGGGATTTTTCTCTTCCGATCTTCATCCATTTTTCAACCCGGTCAATTCCGAGAAAATTAATTTCAGGATATTCCGGGGCCTTGGCCACTAAGAACTTCCCCTTTCCGCATCCGATTTCAATTTCCACCGGATTCGAATTTCCGAAGAGTTCATAGAGATCAATTTTTTCAACCGCGGGAGCGGAAATGATCGAAGTATTCATGATTTTAAAAGGACCAGGGTTTCCAGATGTTTTGTTTTCGGAAAGAAATCAAAAGGGACTATTTTTTCGATTTTCCATCCTGCTTGGGTAAAAAGCAAGAGGTCGCGCAAAAGCGAATCGGGATGACAGGAAAGATAAAGCAGTTCATGAATTTTTTTGGCTTTCGTCAGCATCGCAATCGCTTCAGGACTGAGGCCGCGGCGAGGCGGATCAATCATGGCGATCACACGTTCCGCACTGGCCGCTTCAAGCAAAACCGGAAAAAGCTCTTCCACTTTTCCAGCGTGAATGCAGGCTTCATCCAGACCGTGATACGCGGCGTTATGACGCACCAAGCTGATTGAAGCAGGCGCTTCTTCCATCATGGCGATTTTGCCGGTTTGATCCGAGAAATAAATTCCGAAAAGCCCCACGCCCGCATAAAGATCGATAAAAAAAGTTTCGCGGTCAAACCGGACCAGATTTTGAATCTCTTCCATTAAAAGAGGCAGAATGGATAAATTCGCCTGAAAAAAAGTGTCGAGTGAATAAAAAATCCTTTTGCCGTGAATTTCCGTCCAAAGATAATCTTCGGGTTTCAAAAGGAGCGATCGCCGGCCTATCCCTCCCCACAGCGTTCTTCCATCCTGCGAAGTTTTGACCACAAGATTGGCGGTACCATAATTTTCCGGCATTTTTTCAACCGCCGTTTTTTTAAGTTCTGGGATGAATTCGGAAATTTCCCGGCGGGCAATCGAGCAAGATTCGATATCAATGACTTGATGACTTGAAGACGGCTGAAACCCCATGAGAAAACCGTCTTTTCTGCGCCTGAGCGTCAAATCGAGACGGCTGCGGTAAAAATAAGGCTGAGGCGAAGCTACGATTGGTTTAAAAATATTGTCTCCGGCCTCCAGCCCTTTGGTCATTAATTCGCGCAGCTGCGATTCTTTTTTCTGAAGTTCTTCTTCATAGGAAATGTCCTGATAAGCACAGCCTCCGCAAATACCAAAAACCGGGCAAAGCGGTTTGACTCTCTCAACCGGGATTGAATGGGTAAGGGTTATGGATTCCATAGTTTTGGACAGCGGCTTTCAGTATCCTGGGAATTGGACAATGGGTCAAGAAAAATGCTAAACTCCGGCGCTATGCAAGACAAAATCTTTCTTGAGGCCCTTGAGGTCCGATGCATCATCGGAATTTTTGACTGGGAAAGAAAGATTCGTCAAAAAGTTTTAATCGATCTTGAAATTCCGGCCGATATCCGCCGCGCCGCTAAAACCGACAGAATCCAAGATGCCCTGGATTACAAACGCATTGCCAAACACACCCTGCAATTTGTTTCAAAAAGCCGTTTTCAATTGATTGAAACCTTGGCGGAAAAACTCGCTGAGTCTCTCCTCGCTCATTTCCGAATCCCGGAAATCAAACTGCGCATTTCAAAACCGGGCGCGATCCGGGGCTCCAAAAACGTAGGTATTGAGATTATCCGGAAGCGCTTATCCCTTTCAAAAGCCGGAAAATGATTTATTTTCTAAGTCTTGGCTCGAACATCGACCCGCAAAAAAATATTCCTGCCTCAGTGGCTTTTTTGAGAAAAAAATTCCGGGTCCTCGCAGTTTCCTCAGTTTACGAAACGGAGCCGGTAGGGACCGCCTCGAGCGGCAAATTTTGGAATTTAGCCGTTCAATTCGATTCTGATTTAGAGGAAGATGTTTTGGCCGTCATTCTCCGGCAAATGGAAGAAATGCTCGGCCGCCGGCGCAGCATTTCGGACAAATTCGCGCCGCGCACAATCGATATGGATTTACTGCCGCAGCCGGATTACCAACATCAGGCCTTCATTATGGTCCCGCTGGCCGAGATTGCTCCGCAGGAAAAAGATCCCGAAACCGGAAAAACTTTTGAGCAATTAGCGGAGGTTTTACGGAAAAAAGAAGCGGGGAAATTCCGGAAAATCGAAACGGTTAAAGAGCAAAAGCCGCATATTTAGCATAAGGAGCGGCACCGCGCGCAACATCGGCCCCTCCGGAAATGGCTCCGGTAACTGCTTGAAAAGCCCCCCCGATGACTCCCGTCACAATCCCAAAAGGAAAAGAAGTGGCTGAGCCTTGAATAATAGTGGCAGGAACGCGTATGACCGTCGCCAAAAGTTTAGCAATGCCTCTAAAAATAAGGCCGACATTGTCCTGCGCATAGGCCGTATGAGAACAGAAAAGGCAAAGCGAAATGAGAAAAACAAGAATCGTTTTTGAACGCTTTTTATTCGACACGAATCCCCTCTTTCCTTTCAGCGGTTCTAATGGATTAACGGCATTTGCTAGTCAATGCTTGCGCCTTTTATTTCTTAGCGTTTTGTTCTCTTTTTTTGTTTGCACTTTTCCAAAATTCGGATACCATAACCCCCCATGAAAAACATTCTCGTGACCGGAGGGGCCGGCTTCATCGGTTCCAACCTTTTGCTGGAACTCCAGAACCGTTTTCCCAAAGCCAATTTGATTGCGCTGGATGATTTCCGAAGCGCAAGTTTTAAAAATCTCGCAGGCTACGGAGGAGATTTTATTGCCGCCAATGTGGCGGAAACCGACTGGCTCAAATCCTTCAAAAATCGCCCTCTCGATATTATTTTCCACCTCGCCTCTATTACGGACACGACGGTACTCGATGAAAAAAAGATGATGTTCGATAATGTCGAGGGATTCCGCAATATTCTCGATTTGGCCGTGGAAAAGAAATCAGTCCTTATTTATGCTTCTTCTGCCGCGGTTTACGGCAGTCAGAATATGCCCATGAAAGAGGAGCATGGCGGCCGTCCCAATAATATTTACGGATTTTCAAAATGGGTGATGGAAAATCTCGCCAAAACCTACGAAGGAAAAATTCCGCGAATTATCGGTCTGCGCTATTTTAATGTTTTCGGCCCGAGAGAATCTTTCAAGGGCGCCGCAGCCAGCATGATTTATCAGCTCGCCCATCAAATGATGGCCGGCAAAAGGCCGCGCGTTTTCAAATACGGCGAACAAAAACGGGATTTTGTTTATGTGAAGGATGTCGTAGCCCTTACTCTTCAAGCGCTTGAAGCGAAGGAAAATACCGTGGTTAATTCCGGAAGCGGCGGGTCCACTTCTTTCAACGAAGTCATTGATATTTTAAATGAGGCACTCGGAACTAATCTCGAGCCCGAATATTTCGACAATCCGTTTGATTTTTATCAGAATTTCACCCAGGCCGATATGAGCTATACCGCTAAGGCCCTAGGGTTCAAACCCAAATATTCCACCCGCGACGGCATTATTGATTATGTTCAGAATTATCTTCTCAAAGACCAGAAGTCTAAAGCGGAGACTGCGTCTTTTCGTTCAATTTAAATTGAATGGGAAGACGGAAAGCAAACCGGCTTCCTTTCCCAAGTTCACTTTCGACCCAAATTTTCCCGCTATGAAGCTCCACGATTTCCCGGGCAATGGCCAATCCCAATCCTGTACTTGAAACACCCGCCGGCTGAAGTAAACTGACCTGAACAAATTTATCGAAAATCTTTTTTTGATCCTCAGGACTGATCCCGATGCCCGTATCGCGGACTGCAATTTCCACCGCGCCGGCCGGCCCCATGGAAGCATCCGCAATCGGTCCCTCGATTTCCACGGTAAGAGTTCCGCCGTCCGGCGTGAATTTCACCGCATTGCCCATAAAATTTGTCAGCACTTGAGTGATCATATCTGGATCAACTTCTGCTTCTAAGAGAGTTTCCGGAAAACGGGTTTCCACTTTTAATTTTTTATCTTTGATCCAAGTTTCCATCGTGGAAATCACATGGCGGACAAGTTCCCGGACAGGGACTTTTTTGGAATGAGGCGTCATTTTCCCGGCTTCCAGTTTAGAAATATCCAGAAGATCGTTGATTAATCGGGAAAGACGGTCGATATTCCGGTTGGCAATATTCAAGAATTTTTCCTGCTCCGGATTGACCTCCCCCACGTCTTTGGCCAAAATCAGAGCAAGGGATTTTTGAATGGCGACAAGCGGCGTGCGAAGTTCGTGTGAAACGTTAGAGACAAATTTTGTTTTGAGTTCAGAAAGTTCTTTTTCGCGCGTCACATCGCTTAAAACCGAAACCATTCCTACCGTATGCCCGTCTTCATTTTCAATCACGGCCGTGCTGGCCTGAAGCACCCTTTTGGTTTCGTCATTTAAACTCAGAAGCTCCACATGTTTGGATGTATCGTGGACATCGCGAAGATTTCCTGCAGTCATGGCCACCATATGTTCAGTTCCAATCCCGTCGGTCACATGTTTTCCTTTTTTTTCCGCCTGCTTGACTCCGAGCAGACGTTCCGCGGCAGGATTCATTAAAATAACTTTTCCATTTTTATCCACCACCAGAAGCCCTTCGGCCAAATTGCGGATGACGCTGTCCACTCTTTCCTTTTCATCTTTAAGGCGTTTATTTTCCCGCTTCAGCACCATGACGTCTCCACCGCCGCCCAACCCTTTATCAAATTGCTCGGCCTTGCGGCGAAGCTCCTGGAGTTCTTCAGCTCCAATCGTGACCCGGCTTTTTTTATGAACCGCCACCTCTTCTACTTGTTCAAAAAGCGTATTCACTTTTTGACCTTCAAGGCCGGCTTCGGTCAAACCCGTTTTAATTCCCGGCGTCACCCGGCGGCGAACCGCGGGGTCTTTTAATAATTTTCCGGCCATTTTCTGAAGCTTTTTAAAATCATCCGGATAATCGCGATGGGTTTTGACAAGCATTTTCACCCGGAGCTTATCTGTTCCTTCTTCAAAAATTTTGGGGATTTTATTTTTAAGAATTTCAAATTCTTCGCCTTCGCCAAGCTTTTCAAGCGCTTTTTGAAGTTCTTTGGAAAATTTTTCCATCGCACGGGTAATGTCTTTGCCTTGCGCCACCAAAAAGGAAATAAGGCTTTCAATAAGGAAATTGACGATTTTGCGTATGACCTGTTCGAGCTGGTCCGCGTCTTTTGCGCTTTCAAGCATCAGCTGGGCCGCCTCATGCGGTTTTTTTTCAAGTTGAATAATGATTTTTTCTGAATCGAGCTCTACGGCCGGAATGGCTTCTCCGGAACCTTTTTTTTCTTCCCGCATTTTTTGAATGACTTCCGAAATACTCACCAGCGGTTTTCCTGCTCCGCCGCCGGAACCTCCTCCTCCATGGCCCGGCCGCTCTCCTTCTTTTAATTCCGGCCCTTCCTGTGCAACAACAACTTGCCCGTCTTCAACCAGTTTGAATTTTCCCGTCAGCATTCGAATATGCTTAAATCCCTTCATTTCAAAGGCCTTGAGAAATCCCCCGCGCTCTTGAAGAACTTTGGGGCGCTGGGACATCAAAATCATAAACTCCGTGATCTCTTTTAAATCCAGTCCTTTGACAAAAGTAATTCCTTCGATTTCCATTCGCTCGAGTTCTCGCGCCAGGTCCTGGGTCGCAGTTTCTTTTTCACTGACGAGCTGGCCATCAAGAAGAAGTCGGTGGCGCATAGTCCCTAAAGTCACTTTTTCTTTTTTTTCGAAAAATTTACCCACTTCGTTCATCAGCGCGTTTAGACTTTGCTGGGCAATGGGGTGTCTTTCCGAATAAAGACGGAATTGTTTCAGCGTGTAGGTGAAGGATTTAATGAAAGGTAAATGTTCCGAGGAGATTTCTTTCATAAATTCGGGATCAAAAAATCAGCCGCCGGTTCGAGGTCAGGTTGGAGACGGACGTTTGAGGTTTTTTTCAATGCTAATAAGAAGAGATTCCATGTTGACCGATTTGACCACATAATCCTGGACGCCCTCCAGTTGAAACATGTCCTTCATGGGTTCGTAAGAAGTCAAAACAATCAACGGAATATGTTTCGTCTCGGAATCTTTTTTGAGCCGGCGCACAAAAGTATAGCCGTCCATTTTGGGCATTTTGATATCCAAAATGATCAGGGCAGGTTTATAGGTTTTGAGTTTCTCAAGTCCATCTTCGCCGTTGGCGGCGGTCGTCACTTCATAACCGTGTTTTTTGAGGTCAAATTCCAGGATTTGGATGAAATCAAGATCGTCATCCACCAGCAAAATCTTTTTTTCCCCCATCACTTCCTCCTTTATCTTCCACTCTTTTATCGTCTAAGCCGGAGGATAACTAAAACCTACCCTTTAAAAACTCCTTTGTCAAAAACCAATAAATCATTACACTAATGGCCATGACACGCGAGCAATTTATCGGCCTTTTCTTTATCGCCCTTCTGGTCTTTGTGGTCTATCAGATCTTCCTTATTTTTGCCCCCTTCATACAAAGCATTTTCTGGGCGGCTATCCTCGCATTCGGCTTTTATCCGGTTTACGAATACCTCAAGAAGCGCTTCAATATCCATGAAACCCTCGCCGCCATTCTCCTGACGGCCTTTATTTTTATGATTATCGTCCCTCCTCTTGTCCTGTTAATCGTAAGTGTTACAAGCCAAGCTATCGAACTTTATCAATCTACTTCTAACTACATCCGTGATGGGCATCTTGAGAAAGCGCTCGATCAGCTCCGCGCCTGGGGACCGGTGCAAAAAATTGAGTCCGACGTCTCCCAATGGGAACCCCTTAAAAAGACTTTGACCGCCTGGGTCTTAAATTCTTCCAAAACACTGGTCAATTCGACCGTCAATCAGGTCGGCGTGATTACCAAAAATATCTTCTTTATCGCCTTGAATATTTTTATGACCACTTTTCTGATTTTCATCTTCCTGAAGGACGGCATGCAAATTTACAATTTTATTTACCGCATTGCCCCGCTTGAGGAAAAAAACAAAAAATCAATTTTCCGGCAGGTCAATGACACTTTTTCAGCCGTCATTCGCGGACAGATCCTGACCAGTCTTGCGCAGGCCACGGTGGCAGGTTTTATTTACTGGGTCCTGGGCATTCCTGCTCCTGTTTTTTTCGCTGCCGCAACATTTCTTGCCACTTTAATCCCGGTTGTCGGCGCCGCAAATGTCTGGCTGCCGCTTGTGATTTATCTTTTAACGCTTGAACAGTATATAAAGGCCGCTGTCCTGGCCGTGCTTGGCTTTTTGGTCATCAGCTTGATTGACAATATTATGAAGCCGGCACTTATTGGAGAAAAAACCAAGCTTCCTTATTTTCTCCTCTTCTTCGGAATTTTAGGCGGGCTTCATGTTTATGGTCTGATGGGTGTCTTCCTCGCCCCTGTCATCCTTTCCCTTTTCTTCGTCTTAGTCAAAATTTATCAGGAAAAGTTCCTATAAAAGCGAAAACTTTTTTCCAGACTTTCGGCCTTTTGACTTTTTTGTCCTGCATCCTTTTGACGGTGGAATACCTCAGCGCGTCCCTGATGGGAATCAAACCATCCCCGGTTTACCGCGTTCTTCCCCTGACCGCAATTCCCCATTATGGAAAATCTCTGTTTGAATCAATGACGAATCGTGGGACGGGTCAGGAAACGAAATTTGAGAAAAGGAAATCAAAGGAAGAAATTACGCTTTATTTGAAAAATGGAGGCGAAATTACGGGCGAACTCTTATCTGAAGAAGGCGATTGGATTACGCTTGGAATCAGCGGCAGTGAAGCCGGTTTTCACGCCTCGGAAATTGCCCGCATGGTCCGGAAAGACCGGATGCCGGACGCAAAATAAAATAAAATTGCGACACGCAGGACCATTCCCGCGACCGAAAAATTCGCCGCAAGCTGCAAAATCGAATCCAGCGTAAAAAAGATCGTTCCCGCCGCCAAGGCCTGCTTTTGACGAAGAATCACTCTCACCGCAAAGAGAAAATAAATCAATGCCCCCAGGAGAAGAAGCATGCGGTCACGAAGGGCATCGAGATCGGGAACATAGACAGTCCCTACTACCGCAAAAATCAAATTCACGCCTCCCACAAAAAGCAGGGCGCAAGCGGCATCTTCCACGGCCGTATCGATTTTTTCATGATGAGTTTGAATTTCCATTTCCGGAGTAGTCGGCTGGCCGTCCACTTTGATAAGAAAAATTTCATGAAAGTAATCAAAAAGATTGTAATGAACCGTGATGATATGCTTCCCGCCGCTTCCAATTTCAAAAGAATGGTCGATCCTGAAGAAAAAAAGCTTTCTTAAAACCACTTTCCGGTCCACGGACACCGTCACAAAGCCCGTCAGCCAATTGAGATGAAAATCCAGCCGGTGCTTTTCGTCGATCCCTACGATATAAGCTTTATGCATTCTGAACACCTCCGCCCGATACATTCAGGATAATCGCTTCCGGACGGCAGAGAAGTCTCAGGACTACATACCGCCCCGCTCCCATACCGCGGGAAATAGAACAAATTGCGCCCTGAACTTTTTTTATACCGCCCGCGTAGGAACGCCCCATCATGGTATGAGTAATAATCGGTCCGACCACAGGAAACCTGATCTGTCCGCCATGAGAATGACCGGAAAAGGAAAGGTCGATTTCATTTTCTCCAATATCCAAAAAAACATCCACGGTGTGCGTTAAAAGAAGATTGATCTTATTGCGGTTGAAATTTTCCATGGCCTGGCGAATATTGGCGTGGGCCGTGGTAGCATCGTCCAGCCCGTGAATTAAAAGCGGTGTTCCAAAAAAATCCACTTCGACGGTTTTATTGCGAAGGACCTCGGCACCGATTTTTTTCAGCTCTTTCTGCAGTTTTGCCGCAGGATTGAGATTTTTAGGGTGCGGCTGCCCGGGGAAATTATGCAGAAAGAAATCGAGCAGGGTGTAATTATAATAATCATGATTGCCAAAAACCACAAACATGCCGCTCGAAGGTTTTAATTTCCGTATATGCTCAATCGCAAAAGGAACCCCTTCTGGGCAATCGATAATGTCCCCGGTGATAAAAACGAAATCGATTTTTTCCCGGCTTAAACGGTCAAAAAAACGGGTAAGCGGCGGATTAGGTCCGGCAAAATGAATGTCCGAAAGATGCATAATCCGGATGGGACGGGCCAGTTTCTTGTGAATCGAAATATTGTGGCGGCTAATTTCATAAAATCGGGGTTCGCATAAAAACATCCAGAAAAGAAGGCCGGCAAAGAAAAACAGGGAAACTAAAAAAAGAGGACTCATCAAACGTTTAAATCGTTAAGCGCCAAGGATTTTCCCGCTTCGGCCGTCCATTTGAATCCCCTTCATCATATTTTCGAGTTCCTGGGGCCGTGTGCTGGATTTCAAGGCTTCATCCGTAGAAATTTTTTCGTCTTTCCAAAGTTTAAAAATGGCGTCATCAAAAGTCTGCATGCCTTCCTGGGCACCGTTGCGCAGGGCCTGGGACATACGGTCGAACTTTTTTTCGCGCACAAGCTGTCGCGTGGTGTAATTACCCACCATGATTTCAAAAGCGGGTATCAGCGTCTTCCCGTCCTTACCCACGAGAAGTTTTTGCGTCGTAAAACAGGTAAGATTAAAACTTAAATAATTGAGAATTTGGTCCCGTTCGGCCGGAGGGAAAAATCCGAGCACGCGGTCAAAAATCTGAATCACGGATTGGGCGTGCACCGTGGCAATCACAAGACGGCCGACTTCAGCGGAGGCCAGCGCAAAATTGAAGGTCTCCGCGTCGCGCATCTCACCAATTACCACCACATCGGGCGATTCACGCACGACATATTTCAGCGCGGAGTTGAAATCATTGGCATCGATCCCGATTTCTCTTTGATTGATGAGGCATTTTTTGTCTTCATGGAGATATTCCACCGGATCTTCAATAGTAATGATGTGGCGTTCCACGGTTTGATTCATCATATCAATCATGGCGCTGATGGTGGTGGTCTTGCCGGAAGCCACGGTGCCGGCGACAAGAATAATGCCGGAGCGCTCCAGAGCGATCTTCTTTAAGACCGGCGGAATATTTAACTCTTCAAAACTCGGAATGGTTTTCCAAAGCGTGCGGATGACAAGCGAATAAGTCCCCTGTTGGAAAAAAATATTGGCGCGAAACCGCTGGGTGGAGCCGAACAGGGCGAAAGCAAAATCAACACTCCGGTTTTTTTCAAGCAGGACTGTTTGATGCGGGTTGAGAAGGGTTTTGACAATTTGCTCCGTGTCTTCTTCCTTCACGACGGGAAACGGCATTACGGCAACAACACCTCCCACCCTTGTCCTGGGGACTGAACCTACTTTAAGAAAGAGATCGAGTCCTTTCATTTCAAGGACTTTTCCCATCACCTGGCTTAAATAGGTTTTTGCGTCCATACCGCTATTTTTTTTCGAAGGCGTCTTTTAAAATTTTTTCCAGTTCGCCGGAATCGCGCAATTCGTGCATGATGTCGCAGCCGCCTATTAGTTTTCCGTCCACAAAAATCTGAGGAAATGTCGGCCACTGGGAATATTCCGGAAGCGCCGCACGAATATCCGGATTGGCCAAAATATCGATGGCCTTGAACTTATAAGGAAAGTTTTTCAAAATCCCTACCGTGGCTGCGGAAAATCCGCACTGCGGGGCGTCGGGCGTTCCTTTCATGAAAACAATGATTTTATTGCCTTCGATTTCTGATTTGATGCGGTTGATTACGTCTTGCGACATAGATTCCTCCTTCGAATTTATTTAGAAATTTGTTCCGGAGTCAAAGTCTTTATTTTAAGGGCATGAATTCGTCCATCTTCGAGCGGTCCCTGCAGGGCCTGATTGACGATTCGATGCTGTTCGATCAAACCTTTCCCACGGAAATCCTGCCACACCACCCGCACCTCAAAATGGTCGTTTGTTCCCGTCAAATCGACGGCGGAAGCCAGCGCCCCCGGGAGATTGCGCTGAATGATATTTTCAATTTCTTCTGGAGTAATCATAGGCGTCCTATCATAAGCAAAACCCTTAAAAATGCAATGCTTTAAACGCTGAGACAGCCGACTTGACATTCCGGATGATTTTGACGATAACCCTAGTTGACTCGCGAGGTATTCGCATGATCCGGAAAAAGTCCATTGTTGCTATTTTTTTAATGCTTTATTTTCTTTTGCTGGCCATGCCTTCTATCCTTTTTGCGCTGACACCCGAAGAAGAAGTAAAACAGGAGCAAGTTATTCAGCGCAGCGAGGAAGAACGCCGGCAGCGGGCGTCTCTGCGCTTTCGCGAACTTTCCCTGGCGGAAGAACAGGCAGCCCTGCAAACCCGTCCTTCTAAAAAACGCTTCATTGATAAATTCGACGTTTCATTCTCTTATTTGGAAAGTTTTGACCGCAATGCCAATTTTGATTCCGCTCACAAAAAAGACTGGACCCAGCAAATGACGCTCAACGCTTATTTCCGGGACGTTCCTTTTTCCTGGATGCGCTATCAAATCGATTACCGTCTTGATACGGCCCTTCATCAGCATTTTGAAGCCAATGATTCCTTTACTCAGGAAATAGGCGGCAAAACGGATTTTAAAATTCTTAAAAGTCTTTTCCTCGACACTGCCTATCATGTCGGATATTTCCGCTATCCTTCATCCACACAGTCCAGTTATTTGCGCCATCAAGTCATTGCCGGACTCAAACATTACCCCTTTCGGACACAGCGTTTTTATCACCGCCCAAACTTCACCTGGGAATACCGTGACTATCGCTATCGGAAAGCACGGACCACGGTGGACGGCCTCGCCGTCAACACCGCCACCAGACGCCGGGACATCACCTACAGAATCGACCATGAAATCGGGATCGATCCCTGGAAAACAACTCATCTCGTTGTTCACAATCAAATCGGATTCAATGATTCCAATGATGGGCATCAGGATTTTTATGATTATGCTTATTTCCGTACTTCCCAAATTTTGAGCGGCTCTTACAAAAAATGGTATGCGTTCTCGGGTTTTCAATTCCAGCACAATAATTATACGGCGCGCCAGCAGCAGGGCACGGCAGAGTCCGAAGATCTTCCCACCGTTTTCGGTGGAATTTTTTATACCTTATCAAAATATTTGTCAGTGGGATTCAATGCCTCTTATTTCAGCAGTGACTCCAATTATCCTGATTTGGAATATTCCGGTGCGACGTTTACCCTGGGATTCTATTCCAACTTTAAGCCCTCCGAAATCCTGGATAAAGCTCATAAAATTTTATAGCAATTTATAACTTTATAGCTCATAATCTCGCTAAAAGACCTCTCAGCGGTTATTCTTCTTAATGATTATGACAAAAAAGTATTTATTCCTCGTTTCTGTTTTTGTCCTCGGAATTTTTATCAGAATTCCAACCGGGTTGTCCCAGCATGCGGGAGTCAATCCGCCGGTGGCTGAACCCGCTAAAAATGTACAAACTGCCGCCGCAGATTCTTCTCAAGGAGAAACCACGCAGGAAAAATCCCTGCTTGATCATAAAGCCGTGATTTTCAATGTCAGCGGTGAGGCCCTTATTTTAAGGAAGGGAGATTCTGCCTGGAAACCGCTCGCCAAAAGCGAAGTGATTACAGAAGGCGATCAGGTAAAAACGGGGAAAGATTCTTTCATTGAAATTTCCTATGACGAATTTTATATGAATATTGCCCGCATCGGCGCAAACACTATTGCCGAATTTCGCTCCATCGAACCCACTGACATTTATATTTCTAACGGAGGAATTTTTAATGATTTGGAAGGTCTGACCAAGGGGTCAACGTACGAAGTCGCCACTCCCACTTCGGTGGCAGGAGTCCGCGGCACAGAATTTCTGCGCGCTTATGATGCGCAGACAGGCATGGACACCACCATTTGCGATCGCGGAGCCGTGGACGTGTTTCCTCTCACAGCGGAGGGAGAGATAGTCCGCGAAGCCAGAGTTCAGGTGGAAGGCGGCAAGGCGCTTGAAATGAACGCCCAAGTGATTGCAGAAAAAAATTTCGATTCCATGAAGCCCGTAGAAATGACGCCTGAACATCATCAAATTATGGGAGAAATGGTCGAGGCCAAAGAAAATCTCACGCGGTTTGTGGGAGATCCTCAAGTTCTGGAAAAAATGCATGAAATGTTTACGGAAATGCAAAAAGACCCTGAGAAAATGGCCCGCATCACCAATGAATTGCGGGAAAAAGACCGGGAGATTTTTGGAGGACCGAACGGGCCCAATGGACCGCAAGGGCCAAGCAGACCGGACAATCCGGATAATCCGAATGATCCCAATGACGGGATAAACCCTAAAACCGGAGACCCTAGAGTTGTCGTGGACCCCAATAATCAGCCGATGCTTCCGCAACCTGGCGGGCCAAATCCAGTTCAGAATTTTGAGCCAAACCGGACTTTTGAGCCGCCGCAAAATTTGGAGCGCGATTACACCAGTTGGGAAAAACAAAATTTTATGCCGGAAAATCGCAATGAACCGGTGCAGCCCCCTGCCATTCATGACCCTCAGCGTTTCCAGGAAATACAGAATCAAACCGGGCAATTTATTCAGAAAAATATAGAACAGCAAATTCAGCAGCAATTCCAGGACAATCGCCAGAATGAGAACAATACCATTCAGCAAGAAAACCGGATTCAAGAAATTATAAAGAATATTTCTCCAACCTCAGAATTTTGCAGCCGCCATCCCGGTGCCCCGGGTTGTAATAAATAATCACTCGAGATTAAATCATTGAAAATTAGAATTTATCTGGCTTCTATTTCCGAGCGCAGGAAAATCCTGCTCAGAAAAGCAAGGATCCCTTTTGCGATTATTCCTTCCTCTTATCATGAAAAACATGAAACTCATGGCCGTCCTTCCCGGCTCGTGATGCGTCATGCTGTCGGCAAAGCGCGTAAGGCAAAAATTTCCGGGATTAAACACCGGGACAAAACATGGATTTTGGGCGCGGACACTTTAGTTTATTTCCGAGGCCGGCTTCTTGGTAAACCCGTCAATATGGCTGAAGCGCGGCAAATGCTGAACGCGATGACAGGCCGCCGCCACTGGGTTTATACGGGAATTGCCCTGAAGTATTTAAAAACCGGAAAAGAAAAAGTGGCTTTCGACAAAACCGAGGTGAAATTTAAAAAGTGGAATGAAAATCAGATTGAAAAATATCTCGTCAAAGCCAATCCGCTTGATAAAGCCGGTGCCTATGCCATTCAGGTCCGCCCAGCTATTGTAGCGAGATACAAGGGATCGCTGAGCAATGTTATTGGTCTGCCGTTGGAACTTCTTAAAAAGATACTCCGGCAGATTGAGCGAGAAGTTTCTTCCTGAAATGATAGGCTGCGATACCGAAGGCCACCGTCACATTCAGTGAGTTTTTGGCTCCCCCCATGGGAATTTCAATCGCCCCGTCACAAAGCGAAACGATTTCATTCTGAATTCCGCTGATTTCATTACCAAGCAGAAGGGCTACTGGCGCAGCAGGTGAAAACTCATCATAGGAAATGCTTTTAATGGTTTGCTCAAGAAGAATGATTTGATAATTCTGCGCCTTTAGCATTTTGACGCAATCAAGAACATTGCGGCAATATTCCCACGGCACGGAAAGCTCCGCGCCCAAAGCGGTTTTAGAAATTTTCGAATCCGGCGGAAAGCCTGTAATGCCGCAAAGCCAGACTTTCTCCACGCCCGCGCCGTCCGCTGTCCGGAAAATCGAGCCGACATTGTAGAGGCTGCGCACGTCATTCAGGATCACGGAAAAAGGAAGTTTCGGCGCGCGGCCGCTTTCCTTTTGCCTGGCCAATAATTCTTCATGGGTTAATTTGCGCATTTTCCCTGCCTCCGCCCCGGTAGGAATGGCTTCCGCCTTCTTTCCAGCGGCGATGCCCCCATGTCCATTGTCCCGGATAAGTCATGATGGTTTTTTCCAGCCAGCGATTGAGTTCTTGCGTGGTTTTTTCTTCCCATTGATTTTGCGCATCCTGAATTCCGATTTCAGCATCGATGTGAATGGTATAACAGCCGTTGCCCGTACGAATGCAATAAGCAGGAACAAGCGCGCACCCGGTTTTTTTGGCAAAACGAGCCGGAATGGTAGTCACCGACGTCGGCTTGCCAAAAAAATCCATCCAAATACCATCGGACCCCGCCCATTGATCAATCAGAATCGCCGCAAGATGATTATTTTTAAGCTCAGCTAAAACTTTTTTCACGGCCTTGGATTTGTCGATGGGATTAAGTTGGGTTTTACGCCGAAGTTCCTGAATCCAGGAATAAAGATAAGAATTGCGTATCGGACGCACCACGACCGAACAGGGATATCCTCGCAAATAAGGGAGAAAAGCCAAATATTCCCAGGCCCCCACATGAGAAATCACAAAAATGATTCCCTTTCCTTTGGCAAAGGCGCGGTCGAGGTGTTCCGTGCCTTCAAAAGTAAAACGCTCCCGGGCTTCTCTCAACATCACCGGGATTCGGAAAAATTCTATCAGCGCCGTCGCCGTGTGGCGGAAGGATTCACGCGCAATGCGGTTTTTTTCTTTTTCCGATATGGAATGACCGTAAGCAATGTTGAGATTATGAAGGGCGGTTTTGCGGCGTTTAGGCGCGGCAAAATAGAGAAAATCCGCCGCATGTTTGGCAATCCAGGTGCAAACGGATAAAGGAAGGGCGTTTAAAAAAGCGACGAAGGTGCGCACTCCCAGGTATTCGATAAAATCCCAGCCGGGAATAAAATTCCGCGGACGGATTTTTTTCTTTTTCTTCATCAAATCAGTCATAGAGGCATACTGTATAAAATTCCCGGGCGTTTCGCAACGTTCGAGAAAAAATTTACCGGGGGCTCAGAGACAAGCTTTGGCGGGTAGCCTTCAGATGCCGGGAAAGAAAACGGGTGCCGTGCGGTGTGGCCATCGAGGGTAATTCATGGTATTTGAGAAGATAAGCGCGAATATCTTGTTTACTGTTAACCATGGAAGTCTTGGAAACTGCCGGACGGATCCAGCGAAATGAGGCCGTTTTTTTTGCAAAAGACCGGGTCATTCCTTTTTCATGGGCAAGACCTCGAAAAACCAAGTGAATGGCATCCGGGTTATGAAAACCGTCCTGCATAATTCGGGAGCTCAAATTTTCGTCGCGCGTTTCCAATGATTTCGAAATATATTGATACGCCATTCCCAGTCCTGCCATGGCCCGGTCTGATTTATTTTGTGTAAGCCAGTGTACTGTGACAAGGCTCATCACATCGCGCCTTAAATCATCCGCATAGGCCTCAAAAGAAGGCCCTTCAAATTCAATGCGGATTTTCCAGCCGAGATTTTTTAGATGATCAATTCCCTCTCGTAATTTTTTGAAAAATGGATTTTGTGTATTTTGAAAAGCCGCCGCCGCATTTTCTTCTTTGACGGCTTGATTGAAAAAATTTTCTAAAAGAACCTGAGATTCGGGACTGAGTCGGTCTTGCGATAATTCCTCATACCAATTTTTTCCTGAGGGCGCTGTCTCACCGAAAAGGATTTGAAGTCCCTGCACATTTTGAGGGAGCGCAGCCGGATAGGCATTTTCAATCCAAATGACGAGAGGAGTATGCGCCGGTTTCATTTCTCTCAATATGGAGCGCGCCTGACGAATGGCCCAGGCCCCATCTTCCGTAGTTGAATGCGCGGAAAAAATCATTCGGACGGCAGAAACGCCGAGATTGCTTCGGGCACTACGTGCCCTCGCAATGACAGCTTCGTCATTGCGAGGAATGCCCGGGGGGAAGGTCTGACGAAGCAATCCAAAGCCAGATTCAGATGTGCTGGGATTATCGTACTCCCCGGAAATCCCTTCAAAAAAGGCAGGCGCAGATTGGGCCAAAAGCAAATGCAAATCGCCCAAGAGAACCATCCATACGACGAGAAAAGAAATCCCCCGATTAAAAATTTTCAACGCTCTGTCCCCTTTTTTAGGATTGAAATGGAGCCGTAGCGGATTAGCTATCGGCAAAAGATTGCGTAAGATTAACATGCGGCCTTCCCAAATACAAAATAGCTGAAACTTTCTTTCAGTTTTGGCGGGCGATGATCACAAATGCTATAAAATGCTAAAAGTGATTTTTGCGGCTTTAAAACATCTGCGGCTTTTTATGCTGCCAAAGCAAATGGGCTGCTATCAAACTGATCCCAATCGAGGCCAAAGTATCCGAAGGCCAGTGCTTGCTTTCCGCAATACGAAAAAGGGCGGTGCAAAAGGGCAAGAAAAAAACGCTCCAACGCAAAAAATGATTTCGAATAACAAAAAAAATAAAACTTGCCGCTCCGGCCACGAGGACGACGTCCCCCGACGGAAGGCTTTGAAAAACATGCCGATTCTGCAGAAGGCCGTCTAAATTAAAAAAAGAAAAAGGGCCGAAATTTCCATAAGGGCGCGCTCTCAGAAAAACAAATTTCAAAAGATGGCCGGTGAGACCGCTTAATGCGCTCCCAAGAAAAAGGCCGATGGCGATTTCCTGAAAATTTTGGCGGCGGGTGGCCATGGCAAACAAATTAAGCATTCCCAAAAAGACCCAAAATTCCACATTGCTGCTGATAAGATCGCCGAATTTAATCATTCCTTTTAGTAGAGAGATTTCCTTAGCGCCCTGAACCCAGGAATAAATGGCCTGGTCAAAAAACATAGTGCCCGCCACAATCAAAATAATGAGGATTAAAAAGAGTGCGTAAGGCCGGAATGAAAGCCCCTTCAAATAAGAGCCCATTCCTTTAAAATATCCGCGGAAAATGATGTTCAGAGAAATCAGAATAATTAAAGCGGCCGCTAAAAGACGGGGATTAAAGGGAAGCCACTCTCTCAGCATAGAAGCCGATCAATCGGCGGAGAGGTTGAAATTTTTGAAAAGCCCTTTTTCGGCCCATTCAGAAAACCAAGCCGCAAGCGGGAGAGATTCCATATTCGGCATTTCAGCCAGGGCTTCGAGGGCCTCTCCTAAGCTGATTTTTGAAAGTAACTTCTCAAGAAGAAAATAGCTTTCTTCGGAAATTAAACCGCATTGAACTTTCACTCCTTGTCGGGAAATAAGAATCGATTGAGGACGGTCCACCAAATCAATATCGACTTGCTGAATAGAAAGTTTGCGGGCCTGCCAAATATCCAGCACCGGCCAAGCGGATGTCATCACTGAAACAGAAGGCTGAAATATAAAACGGATTTTTTCCCATGCCTCGGGCGTAATTTCTTTTAAACGCGATGGATCCATCGGCCCCTCATCAAAAGCATGAAAGGCCATGGTCACCTGCCATTCCAACCTTGCGAGATCACTCAAAAAAGGAAAATCCTTCATCAAATCCGTGCAGTCCGGGCTTTTTAGAAATTCTGCGAGACGGCGGCCAATATAAGTCAGATTATAATGCGCTGAAGGATAATGCCGGCTGTAGGCGTGGGCTAATTCATGAAAACGTGCCGCCCCAATCACAAAACGAATGGCTTCGTAAACTTCGCTGAAAGCTTCTTCCGTGCGCGCAATCAATCCCCCGGCGTAAACGGCGATGCGTTCCACGCCCGGTTCCCCGCCCTGCGGATTGAGGTAATTTTCGAAAGAATCTAAAGAAGTCTCATCGCCTTCACTCTGGCGAATGCGGGATTTCATCCACTTCTGGATTTCAGCGAGCGACGGAGAGGCCATTAAATTCCTGATAAATCGCCCGGGCATGATCGCATTCTTCGGCAAGACGTGAAAAATCGGGAATATCTTCATCCCATTCGATCAAAGTTGATACGGGCCCAAAAAGCTTCAGGGCCTCACGATAAAGCCCCCAAACCGTTTCGATAATGGGTTTGCTGTGAGTATCAAAAAGAAATTTTCCCATATTGGTATGCCCCGCCAAATGGAATTGCCCGACAAATTCCGCGGGGATTTGCTTGATGTAATGAAAAGGATCAAAATCATGATTGACCGCATTGACATAGACATTGTTGAGGTCGAGAAGAATTCCGCAGCCGGACCGCTTGGCGATCGCCGCCAGAAATTCCCATTCAGGCATGGTGGAATGTTTATAAGAAATATAAGTGGACACATTCTCAAGCAAAATAGGGCGCCCGAGAAATTCCTGGATTTGCCGGACGCGGAGGACAATATGCTGCAGCGATTCTTCCGTAAAAGGAAGCGGGAGAAGATCGTGCAAATTCTCTCCCTGCGTAGAACTCCAGCACAAATGGTCCGAAACAATTTCCGGCTGAATGCGGTCCACAAGCGTCTTCAAACGTTTTAAATATTCCGGATTAAGCGGGTCGACAGAGCCGATCGAGAGTGCAACTCCGTGAAGCGCAACAGGGTAATGTTGTCTTATTTTTTCCAAAATGCGCAGGGGCTGGCCTCCGGAATCCATAAAGTTTTCCGTGATCCCTTCAAACCAGTCCATTCTGGGCCAGGAATCAAGAATAAAGTCATAATGCTTTGTTCTTAATCCGACCCCGCAGCCAAGCTGCGGCCATTCATGAGACATTTTCATTCCCCTGTTGCGCTTACGGTTGGCGTTAATTAGACAGCCGGTTCAGCCGTTAGACGGCCACCTTCTGTTTTTAAGCATTCTTCTTGCGACATACCCACGGATCCCTGGCCTTTGCAGGCGTTCTTACCCGCACAGCTGTGGCCTTTACCGCCGCATTCTCCGGTGCCTTTGCATTGATTGACACCGTAGCACGAGACTTTTTCGCCGGCCGCTTCATCAGCAGCTTGAACTGTGCTGTTTTTAATCATGACACCGGTCACAGCAAGCAAACCGGCAACGGATGCGGCAAGTAACGCGAGCTTTTTATTTTTCTTCACTTCCATTTCACTTTCCTCCTGATTATGTTGTACTGCTTTTTGTTCTAGTTACTGCGGGTTATAAATCCATTTATTCCTGAATTGCTTCAATCTCCAGCGTGATCTCGACTTCTTCTCCTACGAGCAGCTGTCCCGTTTCTACTGCTTCATTCCAATTAAGCCCGAAATCCTTACGATTGATTTTAGCCGTTGCGGTAAATCCAGCGCGGACATTTCCCCAAGGATCTTTTCCGACTCCGTGAATTTCCAAATCAAAAACCACTTCTTTGGTGACTCCATGAATGGTCAAATTGCCGTGAAGCTTTGCTCTTCCATCGGCAACGTCGGTCACCTTTGTGCTTTCAAATGTCAGGGTGGGAAATTTTTCCACATCAAAAAAATCTTTGCTGCGCAAATGCTTGTCGCGCGGAGGAACGCGGGTGTCAATGCTTGCGGCCTGAATCGTGGCCGTGGTTTTCCAGGTTTCCGGTTTGTCCGGATCATATTCGACTTTTCCTTCAAACTGAGTGAAATTGCCGCTGACCTTGGAAAAGAGATGGCGGATTTTGAAGTTGATGGAAGTATGATCGGGATCCAGATTATAATTCGCTGCTAAACCGCATGGGACATGGGAAAGGAAGGTTAAAAGCAGAAGGGCGATGAAAGAAACTCTGAAACGCATGAAATACCTCCAAAAGGGTGAAAGTGGCTGATTTCGCGGCCAGAAGCCTGATGCAAAATGGGTCTATTTTGGCCATAAAATCATGAAATGCAATAACTTTTTAAGAAGATAGCGGGCGGCAACTTCATTGCCAAGTACCGTGTAATGATGAGTTGCCCCGAAAAATTCTTCCACTGGATGGTCCTCCAGCGCGGGGATAAAGGCCTCCAGGAGGTCCGCATAACGGTATTTCTTTTCGTCAAAATGCCGTATCAATTCACCGTAAATTTTCCTGCCGGTCCTTTTGTAATCCCGAATATCTCCTTCATTCGGAAAAAGGACAATCAACGGAACAGCCCCATGATTCAACACTTCTTCATAAAAGCGGTCAAAGAGCTTGAGTGTAATTTCTAAAGCCTCGGAATGCGGATTATAAACTCCGTCCGTCAAAATCTCATCTTTACGAAATCTCGAATGAATCCTATGCCGCACAATTTTAAAAAGTCTCACGGTGGCAAGAAAATCGTAAGGGCCGGCTAGATAGCTCCGCTTGAAGTAAAAATCATGCGTCCCGAGCCGGTTCAAAATCATTGCTTCCTGTTTCAACAAAGCCTCATAATCCTCCAAGCGGGATAATGGATTCTCCCTCAGGATTAAATCTTCCCCCCGCAAAATAAAACGCGGCTTTGAAAGCGCGAAGCCGGATTCCGGAAAATAAAAAAGGCGGAAAGTATTCACCACGCGGTGAATATTCTCTGACATAAATCCAATGAGAACAATCGTCGGGTTGAAACGTATTCCGTCCTCCGTGTAGCGCAAAAATGCCTGATCGAATCCATAACCGCCGACTCCGAAATTCAGCACTTCAAAGCGCGGGTCCATGGCCGCCAATTTTTCTTCCCAGGTATCGGCGCCAGGCACATCATCGCCATGTGTATAAGAATCTCCAAAGGCAGCCACACGGATTTTTCCGGCTTCGGGCTCCAGAGAATACTCCTGATCTGAGCGAATACCCTGAGAATTGGCATGATGATGCCCCTGGACTCCTCCGGGTCTTATCGTCCATCCAAGAGAAGGATGATGCATTAAATAAGATTTTTTTCCCTTCAAAATACCTTGAAGATTGGCCTTACTCTTCTCTGAAAGAGCAAAACTCCTGGGCGCATAGTTCACAGATTTTATTTTATTGAGCAAAAAAAGGCTGAGGCGGGACATGCCTTCCACGGCAAAAAAGAAGCATAAGATAAGCAAAATCCAGAAAAATATTTTTTTCATAAGTTTCCTTCTTTAACGTCTATTTTACTGATAACTTTGATTGATGATTGACTTCAAGAGGGCTTGAGGGTAACATTTTGCCCATGCCCTTATTGCGAAAAATGATTCTAACGCTTCTCTTTCTCCCCCTCATCTCCATGCCGGTCCTCGCCGCCTGGGATTTTCCTGCCAGCCCCTGGACCAAAGAAAAAACGTATGCGGACAAAATGACTTACAAACTTGGTTTCGGCACTATGAATGTCCTCACCGGCTGGACGGATTTGCTCTTTGAACCGTCACGTTCCGGCATCATCAAAGGAATTCCGCTGGGCGCCATTCACTTCGTAACGAATGTGGTGGGCGGCGTACTTCATGTGGGAACATTTCCAATCCCCGTCGACATTCCCCTGCCGGACGGCGGAGTCAATTTTGAGTCCTCGAGAGTAAAATGAAAAAACTGACGGCCTTTTTAATCATGTTTGTTTTTTTCGTTTCAAATTCTGCTTCCGCTTCTCCCTGGGCGGAAGAAGCGGAATATTTCCCCAGAATATTCGGGAAACTTGGATTCGGCCTAAAAAATAGTCTGCTCGGCTGGTCGGAAATATTTATTCAGCCCACACAGCCTAAATATAAAACGGATTGGGAAGGATTTTGTGTTGGAATGGCGGCCGCGCTGGTTGAAACCGGCAATGGGTTGATTCATCTTGTGACTTTTCCCATTCCGGTGGATGTTCCGGACATTGGCCGGGGAGTTCATATTCCAAAACGAGAAGTCGATCGTTCTAATGAACATCCGAAATTGGAAGCCGCCATGCAAAAAGCGGTGGAACGAGCTGCCGGAAAACCGGTCAAAGCCATTGAGCCTGAAGCTGAGCCGGCCCCTTCTCCTGCCGAGTCACCAGTCCCCGCAGAAACGGTTCCTCCGCCGGTTCCCGCTACGGTCAGCGCGGAAATTTCCACTCCCAGCCCCAGCCCGATCTCAAGCGAATCACCTGCTGCAGAAACGCCCGCTCCTGTTTCTCAAGACCTTCAATATTAATTACTTATTAAACTATTCAATTTGTCCTCATTCGGCCGATATTGTAATAGTCAATACAGCGGCTGCCAATGCCAAACAGGAGGCTGACTTATGGACATCACCCGCATGCTTCTCCGGAAAAAAACCACCCAATTACGTAATGATTTCACGGAACTACGCCGCAGCATTGCCCGCCACCCTTATGAGGAGGCCAAAAATCTCTCCATTATTGTTCAAGTCAAAGCCGAAGAAACGGACATTTTGTTTTATCTGGTGGAAAACCTGGAAGTCATCGAGGGCAATTTTGAAATGTCGGACCTTGAAGATAATTTAAACCGTCTCAGACGCGCCTTTCACAGCACGTCGAGACAATGGCAGTCCCTTCACACTAAAAATACACGACGTGAGGAACAGCCCGGCATCGCCGCCTAACCCACAGCGGATTGTATGCCCATTTATGTTTATGAAGTCATTCTTCCTGGCGGGAAGTCAGGAAAACAATTTGAAGTCATACAAAAATTTTCTGATCCTCCATTAAAAAAACACCCTAAAACAGGAAAACCGGTGCGGCGAATTGTCACCACACCGGCCATTCTCAACAACCGCTTTGATAAAACCGTCAAAACGATGGGCAAGAAAGACAAAAAATTCCTGAGAAATCTCAAAGGTCAAAAATAAAAGTTAATACCCGTCAGCACTTGAAGGTAAAAATTCTTCCCCTGAAATTAATGCGCGGCGCTATTGCCGTTTTTTTCACAGTGATAAAGATCCTAGAAAATCCGCATGCCATGAATGCCGAAATGAAGCCGCGCCGGCTTTTGATCGTTCTGCTCATGACAATTTTGCTATTCCACTCCGCTTTGACCTTTCCTTCTCTAACCGCCCAAAGAGGGGCCATTTATCAAATTGTCTTTTCACGTTCCGGCGATAAATTGGCTTACACCCGATACGATGAGATTTTATTTTGGGATTGGAAAAGAGGCGAAAAAATTTCTTCCTTTCGCCACACGGCGCCCATTGCTTCCCTGGTTTTCTCGGGCGATGAAAATCATGTTCTTTTTGGAGACGATAACGGCGGTGTTTACGTTTGGAGCCTTGCCACAGGCAAAACCATCCGGACCTTTCATTTTCCGTCCGGAAACCTAAGCGCCGACATTTCTCCGGACGGCAAATATTTTCTGATCGGGAATTTTGACGGCCAGATTTTTTTGGGTGAAACAAATCACTGGAAAATTCTCCGCCAACTGGATTCTCACAACTTCGCAGTCCGCGACGTGCGTTTTACTCTCGATAGCCGCTTAGCTTTTTCCGCCGGTTGGGACCAAATGCTTAAGCGGCACAATTTTATCAATGGCCCCCCTTCCGGCGAGGCCAAAATTTTTAAATCAGGCGTCCGGGGTTTGAAAGCCCATCTGGGAATGATCAACTGCGTGGCCGTTACCGGGGACGGAAAACGAATTTTAACCGGCAGTTATTGCGATGGGGCGGGCTATTTTCCTTACCGGCCCAAGCAGGATGAGGTCTTAAAACTTTGGGATGTGTCGACGGGAAATGTCCTTCTGGGAATGAGTTTCGATAAGGGCGTATTAGATATCGAAACCAGCCCGGTCCCGGCAGAAAAAAAAGCTTATTTGATCACGGCCGCCCGCCGCCTCGGTCCGGGAGGTTTTCTTTATGAACTCGATATCGCCGCTTGGAAGGCCAAAGAAGTTTTGACCGATTCGCCCTTGCGCGGGGAAATTTCCGCCATCGCCCTTCACCCCTCAGAGCCGGTGATCGCTCTCGGAACCTTAGAGGGGAATGTTCTTTTTTTCAACCGTCAGAATTATGACCTTCTCGCCGCCCCCGGGACGATGCGGAAAAAATCATGAAACAAATTTTTGAAAAACTTTTACCTTCCGCTTTGTTTCTTTCCCTGCGAGGGCAAAAACTATTTTTCGAAAAAAATCCTAAACTCCGTTATTTTCTTTTAGGGGCGGGGATTATCGGCATTATTTTGTGGCAGGTTGGTTTTTATATCCAGCACGACCGTCTCGATTCCAGCTATCGCAACCGGGCATCCCTAGGAACAAACTGGCAGCCGCATTTTGTTTTCTTTTATGTCACGGGACTTTTCCCCGTCAGAAGCCTGTCTAGCAACCCCCTTCCTTCCGGCAAAGAAAATCTCCTTCAATTGATCCATGAGTATCCCCAGTCCATCACCGCATGGACCATTCCGAATGAACGCCTCTCTCTTTATTTTTATTATCCGTCAACCTGGCTTCGAGGCAGTCCCTATCAAGCAGACCTCAGAATTACCAATGCAGCCGCCTTTATTTTGAGCCTGGTGTTTCTTTATATCGGCTGCTGGTATGCGGGATTGGAAATATTGGGAATTTTTCTTGTCCTTCTGTTAGGCTCCAATCCTTATGAATTATTTGAAATTTATTCCAATCAAAATGTATTCGGTTGGCCCATCCTGGCAAGCCTCCTGATCCTCACTCCTTTTTTGCCGATTTTGTGGGCACGACCCCTGCCGCGTCATTACGGGTGGCTGACCGCCTTAGCGGCCGGCATTGTCACCGGTTCCGCGCGCCATATTCGTCCCGAAAGTCTGGCCATGATCTTGGCCGCGGCTACGGGATTTTTTTGGATGGTTAAAATTTCCTGGAAAAGAAAAATTTTTCTGGCATTCCTCTGTCTTTTTTCTTTTATGCTCACCAGCAAAGGATGGGAATATCATTGGACAAATCTTCAGTCAAAAACCCACGCGGTCCTTGCCGAAGCAGGCGTCAAAATCTCCCAAAAAACACCCGAGCCTGTTTATCATGTATTCTGGATGAGTGTTCTGGAAGGCCTCGGGGATTTCGACACAAAATACGGATACCTTTGGGACGACCGGGTATCCTATGCCCTCGCCCAAAAATACAAACTTCCTCCGTGTGAAGCGTGCCGAAAAAAAATTCTGTCGGACCTCAGCAAAGATCCGGGCTGGTTTTTGACCATTCTCGCAAAAAGAACGTGGCGGATTCTGGCCGAAAACACACCGCCCCGGATCAGCGCCGGTTCGCGCGGGTGGAATATTCCTTTGCCGGGATGGTTGGTCATTGTCTTTATGATTTATTTGACCGTGGCGTCTTTTTTCCGGCGGGAGTACCGGTTGCTCAGTCTTGTGGTGTTTTTACTGCCCACCGCGGCGGCTCCCCTGCTGATATTCTCGGATTATGGCGTCAGCCATTACTCCGTGGTTCATCTGGGAGTGGCGGCAATCTTGGCGACGCTGATTGCGGAAGAAATGATTCGGATATTTAAATTGAATAATCCGAATCAAAAAGTTTCATTTCCTTCGGGGTCACAAAAACCTCTTCGTCCTTCTTGAAATGAAAACGGCGATATTTTTCCTGAGAAAGTTCGATATAAATGGTGTCGCCGGAAGGAGTGACGACTTCCATCTTGGCCACGGGGCCGGCGGCATTCACGTATTTGACCGTCGCCTTGAAAGATTGCGGGCCCGGGGTTCTTTCGACATCGAATAAATGCGGGCGGATATAAATCGTGGCGTTCTTGGCGGTGGGTTTTAAATTCTCTCCAAGGGCAACCGGCGTATCCGCCAGATAAACTTTTCCATCTTCAAACCGGCAGTGAAAGAGATTCACGTTGCCCAGGAAGTGATACACAAAAGGATTGGCCGGGTGATGATACACCTCATCCGGAGTTCCGATTTGTTCGATTTTTCCCTGATTCATGACCACGACACGGTCGGCCACTTCCAGCGCTTCTTCTTGATCGTGTGTGACAAAAACACTGGTCATATGAAGTTTGTCATGAAGTTCGCGCAGCCACTGGCGAAGTTCTTTGCGCACGCGGGCATCAAGCGAACCGAAGGGCTCATCGAGAAGCAGCATTTTAGGCTCAATCGCAAGCGCGCGCGCCAAAGCCACACGCTGGCGCTGGCCTCCGGAAAGCTGCGAAGGAAAACGCTTCGCCATCCCTTCCAGTCTGACAAGCTTGAGAAGTTCATTCACTTTTTCGTGAATATTTTTTTTCGAAGGACGGACGGCGCGCGGCCTTACCGTTAAACCGAAAGCAATATTGTCAAAAACCGACATGTGACGGAAAAGCGCGTAATGTTGAAAAACAAAACCGACATGGGCATTGGATGAATCCTTGGCGGCGTCTTCCCCCTCAAAAGAGACATTTCCATCGGTCGGCAATTCAAGGCCCGCAATGACTCTTAACAGAGTCGTCTTGCCTGATCCGGAAGGGCCGAGAAGCGCCACAAGCTCTCCGGACTTAATTTCAAAGTCCACGCGATCGAGCGCGGTAAAATTCCCGAATTTTTTCACCACCTGATTAATTTTTATACTCACGACACCACTCCTCTTTCGCGCGCGACATTCCACTCAATCAAATGTTTAATGATCAAGGTGACAAACGCCAGAAACATTAAAAGCGACGCCACGGCAAAAGCCGCGGTAAAATTATATTCGTTATAAAGAATTTCCACATGCAGCGGAATGGTGTTGGTCAGTCCGCGAATATGGCCTGAGACCACGGACACCGCTCCGAATTCGCCCATGGCGCGCGCATTGCACAAAATCACGCCGTAAAGAAGCCCCCATTTAATATTGGGAAGTGTCACGCGCCAAAAAGTCTGCCAGCCATTGGCCCCTAAAATCACGGCCGCATTTTCTTCGTCTGCCCCCTGCGCTTCCATCACCGGAATAATTTCCCGTGCCACAAAAGGAAAGGTCACGAAAATGGTAGCGAGCACAATCCCCGGAACCGAAAAAAGGATTTTTATATTATGGGCGTC
This sequence comes from Candidatus Omnitrophota bacterium, assembly GCA_016196555.1. Taxonomy (GTDB): domain Bacteria; phylum Omnitrophota; class Omnitrophia; order Omnitrophales; family Aquincolibacteriaceae; genus JACPXK01. The sequence goes on from JACPXL010000074.1 coordinate 27,534, forward strand.
AAGCCATGGGCCGAAAAGTCCCTGGGCCCCGAAAAGAAGAACGAAAATCAATCCTGAAATCACAGGTGAAACCGTAAACGGCAAATCAATGAGTGAAAGGAGGAATTTTTTCCCGGCAAAATCAAATTTAGTAATGGCCCAGGAAGCTGCGAGACCAAAAATTAAATTAAGAGGAACGCTGATCGCCGCCGCCAAAAATGTAAGCCGTATGGCAGCCAGCGCGTTGGGGTCAGTGAGAGCTTGAAAATAGGCGCCGATCCCCTCTCCGAAGGCGTTTTGAAGGAGAATGGCGATTGGAAGAAGCAGAAAAATACTGAGAAATAAAACCGCCAGCACAATTAATATTTTTTTCATTTATATTTCCTGATATCGCCGCGTCCAGCCTTGCAGCATATGAATTCCGACAAGAAGTGAAAACGAAATCACCAGCATGAGCGAAGCAATCGCGGTGGCTCCGGCATAATCATATTGTTCCAATTTGGTCATAATCAAAAGCGGCAGAATCTCGGTTTTAAACGGCATATTGCCTGAAATAAACACGATTGAACCGTATTCTCCCAGTGCGCGCGCAAAAGCCATGGCGGTCCCGGTTAAAAGCGGCGGCAGAAGAATGGGAAAAATCACTTTATAAAAAGTCTGCCAAGGATTCGCGCCAAGGCTGTGGGCAGCTTCTTCGATTTCCTTATCCAAATCCTGCAGCACGGGCTCTAGAGTACGCACCACAAAAGGCAATCCAATAAAAGTAAGCGCGATAATAATTCCGAGCGGAGTGAAAGCGGCCTTAATTCCCAAGGGCGCGAGCATTTTCCCCATGATTCCATTGGGAGTATAAAGTGTGGTGAGGCATATTCCCGCCACGGCGGTGGGAAGTGCAAAAGGAAAATCCACCAGCGCATCCATGATTTTTTTGCCGGGGAAATCGTAACGCACCAGGACCCAAGCCACCAGTAATCCAAAAACCGCATTGATTAAAGCGCTGACAAAAGCCGTCATCAAACTTAAATTCAAACTCGCGAGCACGCGTGGAGAGCTGATCGCAGACCAGAAATGCCCGGCTCCAAGCACCGTTGCTTTGAAAAATAAAAGCGAAAGCGGAATGAGAACCACTAAGCTGAGATAAAGAACGGTAAATCCCATAGTCAAGCCGAAACCCGGAATCACACTATGTTCTTTAAGTTTCATAGTTGCTCCGTCATTGATAAATTTGATCGAAAATTCCGCCGTCACTGAAATGCTCGGCTTGCGCCTTTTGCCAGCCGCCGAAATGCTCAATCGTGACGAGTTTAATTTGAGGAAATCGAGCTTCATATTTCTTGGCGACGGTTTCAAGACGCGGGCGGTAATAATGTTTGGCCGCGATTTCTTGTCCTTCTTCCGAATAAAGATATTCCAAATAAGCTTTTGCGGTTTCTTCCGTGCCGTGTTTTTTCGCCGCTTTATCGACCACGGTAACGGGAGGTTCCGCAAGAATGCTGATCGAAGGATTGATCATTTCGAATTTATCTTTTCCAAGTTCATGAATCGCCAAAAAGGCCTCGTTTTCCCATGCGATCAAAACATCGCCGATTTCCCGCTCCACAAATGTGGTCGTGGAACCGCGCGCACCCGCATCGAGCACAAGGACATTTTTAAAAAGAGACGAGATAAAAAGTTTGATTTGATCGGCATTGCCGCCGAATTTTTCTTGAGCAAAGGCCCAGGCCGCCAGATAATTCCAGCGTGCCCCGCCGGAAGTTTTGGGATTGGGCATGATCACACCAACACCCGGCTTGACCAAATCGTCCCAGTCTTTGATTCCCTTGGGATTACCTTTGCGTACCAAGAACACAATGGTGGAAGTATAAGGCGCGCTGTTGTCAGGCAATTTGGATTGCCAATCTTTGCTGATGAGTCCGCCCTTTTGCCAAAGCGCATCCACATCGTAACCAAGCGCTAAAGTCGCCACATCGGCATCCAAGCCGTCAATCATGGCGCGCGCCTGTTTCCCGGATCCACCGTGCGATTGATTGATGGTGACATTCTGGCCGGTCTTTTCTTTCCAATATTTGGCAAAGGCCTGATTGAATTCTTCATAAAATTCGCGCGTGGGGTCATACGAAGCATTAAGAAGTGTGACGCTTTTTTCGGCGGCGAAAACCGGAAGGCCGGCCGCTTGAATTAAAATTCCCGCAAACAAAGCGATCATTATTTTTTTAAACATAATGTAGGATTCCCCTGATTAGATGAAATACATGCCGGCTACATGCGCAGCCCGGCCTTTCTCAATCATATCTTCCAGCGTAATGTTGTCGAGAATTTGGCTTTGCGCTTCGTACATTTCTTTCATCACCAGTCGAAGCGTGCAGGTATTTTCATCTTCACATTCATCGCATTTTCGATACGCGGTTTTGCTTAAACAAGGAAGCGGCGCAAGCGGTCCTTCCAAAAGGCGCAAAGTGGTGCCGAGTTTTATTTCCGAAGGCTTTTTAGCCAGAAAATACCCGCCGCCTTTTCCTTTTTTGCTCTGTAAAATGCCGTCATTTTTGAGCTCCAGAAGAATCAATTCGAGAAATTTTTTGGGGATATTCCCTCTTTGCGCCAGGTCGGAAATAAGCTCAGGTTCTTTTCCCCAACCTGATTCAGCTAAAAGAGTTAGCGCCTTTAAGGCGTATTTTGTTTTCTTGGATATCATATATAGTCTAGTAACTCGCTAGAGTATATAGTCTATGTAATACCAGTTGTCAAGTGAGTTTTTTGAATTAAAAGAGAATTTTTTTATTGCGGCTACTGTTCCGAGTCGAAGAGACTGCCCGAATTCGATGCGCCCGGAATCGCAGAGACTTGGAATTTCTGATACCCCGCCGGAATTTCAAAAAGATCGGGCGGTTGAGGACCCGATTGAATATTTTGATATTCCACGGACCAGCTGTCGTCCAAAGCCGCGACTTTCACAGGCACCGGATTGTCCGGGGCAATCCATTGATAAAGAGATTCCGGCTTGCCGTCTGGCGGCGTATAAGTCACCTTGAATTTTTCGGCCCGTTTTCCGTCGACAGATTCAGACCCCATGGTTACGCGCTCGGTTTCGCCGGGAATTTCCTGCATCATACGCAGCGCCATTCCGCTGTCGATCGCGTTTTCCATGTACCTATGCTGGGAAGGGATTAAAACCCAGGAAAGATTTTGATCAAAACGATTAATGATAATATTTTCTCCCATTTCCAGCCGGATTTTTCCGTTGGAAGAGAAAAATTTCCCCGCCATTTTTTGACCGCCGATAGTTGAAACCATTTGCGCCGAAAATTCGGGCTGTGCATCGGCCTGGGCCATAGCTGTATTGCCGGCAGAAAATCCAATCGCGGCAGCCAAAAGAAAAACTTTCGTTATTGTTTTCATCATGGACTCCTCCAGGGAAAGGTTATTTTGAGGGCATGTTAGGACAAAAATACCGGAAAAGCAAACGTTTCGCGGTTGCGCGGCGAGGACTTTTTAAGTAAACTTGATCTCTTATGATAAAAACTGAGGCTCCGCCCGCCCCGCGTTTTCCTATGTTTGCCAAAAAGACTGTGATCGGCCCGGAACTTCTCGCCGCTTACGCCCGGCACGTCAATCAGCTTATTTTGTTCCGCATCCGAATCACCCTTCCGATCGGCGCCTGCCTTTATCTTTTGTTCAATTACGTGGACTACAATATTTATCCTGAACAAACCATTCTTTTTCTCAAACTCCGAATTTTGGTGGTGTTCATTCTGGCTTTGATTGTCGGCCTTAGCTTTGTCAAAAAAGCCGCCGACCATTTCATCTGGTTTGCCGACCTTTCCATCGCCGTCATGGCCGCCGGAATTATTTTTATGATTTACAAAACAGACGGCGCATTGAGCCATTACTATGAGGGGATCAATCTCACCTTCTGGGGCTTGATTTGCATGAACAGTTTCTCCATGCGCCACAATGCTTGGACCGGGATTTTCATTCTCTTCCTTTATGAAATTGCTGCGCTCATGAATCGCACGGGTTGGGACTTTGCCAGCTTTGTTCTCGCCAATTGTTTTATGGCCTCCACACTTTTGCTCGCCTGCCTTATGAATAAATTCTACAGCGCCCAGCATTTCAGCGGATTCGTCGCCAATGAGCAGTTAAAAGAGAATGAAAAAGAACTCGAAGAAATCAACGTCAAGCTCGTCCGGCTTTATCATGAGGCCGATCAACTTTCCAAAACCGACGATCTGACGAAAATTTATAATCGCCGGCATTTTATCGATATTCTGGAGCGAAGGCTGGACTTGGCCAAAAGATTAAAGACTTTCTTTTATCTGGTGATTTTCGACATCGATTATTTCAAAGACATTAACGACACCCACGGCCATTCGACCGGAGACAAGGTGATTTTCGAAGTGGCCCAGACCGTGCAGAAATTATTGCGGCCGGACAGCTTTATCGGGCGGTACGGCGGAGACGAATTTATTTTTATTATTGATCAGGCGGAGAAAGCCAGTTTGATTGCACGGGTTGAAAGCATTGGAGAAGCGGTCAAAAATTTGTCTATTCATACCGGCAAAACGGAAATCAAAGTTTCGGCAAGCTTCGGGGCCGTGAAAGTCGACCCGCAAAAATTTGAAGACGTGCAGCCCATTATCGATATCGCGGACCAGGCGCTCCTGGACGTTAAAAAACACGTGCGTGGAAAAGTTTTATTGATTGAGTAACCGGATATTGGTAAACGTCACGGCCTGGCCTGCGTGACGGCCTTTTTCGTCCCTCAAATTCCAAACCGTGGCCTTGAGAATTTCAAAACGCTTCCCCTTACTCGAAATACGAATCCCGCGATAATCATCCACATACCCTTGTTTTTTCACGGTTTCCAGAAATCGCGCGCGCTCGTCCCGCTCGGCCGGCTCAGCCGTGTTCTGCCCCGGAGTACGCGTAAAAGTGTCCCAATCCATTTCCCAAAGTTCGAGCGCCTTTTGATTGCCGTAATTAAGTACCGGATCGTTTTCAGTACCCGCCGAAGCCAGCACAAAAGGTGCAAAAAAAATCTCTTTGGCTAGAATTTCATCCGGTTTGTCTTCCGGCCACAGACTTTTGCCTTTCGAGTGGCGGTAACTGGAAAGAATCAGGCGGGTTTGCCGGGCCATAAAACCGGAATGTTGTGTGGGAAATTTTTCAGGCGGCGGCATTTTGAAAGGTGTAAGAAAAATCTTCAATCGATTTCTCGATTTTGACCGGGACATCCGCTTCGCCCAAGGTCTCATGCCAAACATGAATGACATAATTCCCGGCCGGAACATCGCGCAGGACAAACTCACCGTTTTCACCTGAGACGGCGTAATAAGAATTGGGGGCGCTCACCACAAAAGCGTGCATCCAGGGATGAAGACCGCAGCGCAAAAGATAAGTCCCGGATTTTTTTAAACTTCTCTCCACAGGTTTGGCCTTTTCGTCCATTTCGAAACGGTCCAGCATTTGGGCGCCGTCAAAAATGCGCACATCATGCGCCATGGGATCGGAATTCAAAACATGAAAGGGACGGTCCTCACGTACCACAAAAACATGCGGGCTGAAATTGCAGTCTTTTTGATCGAGCTCAGGAACAGGGACAGGTCCTGCCGGTTCAGGGAAAGGAATGTCTTTGTCGCTTTTAAGGGAAATCACCGCGTTTTTTAAAAATCCTTCCGGCGAGACAATCAGCGATTGAGAAATTTGCTCGCTCGCACAGCTGTCCGGCTGTTTTTTGTGGACTTGGATTTTTTTTAAGGCCGGAAAAGGGGGCGCAACTGCGATTTTCCCCTGAATTTCATAAGCTTCAAGGACTGATGAAAGACTCAGGCAAAAAAAGAGCGCGGTAATTATTGCAATTCTTCGACGTATTTCCACTCCAACACATCTCCGCGCTTGAGTTTTTTCTTGCGGGGCGAAACTTTCTTCGAGCCATTTACCGAGCACGTCCACCACCAATTTTTCACGGGGTCCACTTTGACACCGTCAATGGCCATGATTTCCCGCAGGCTGCAGCAGGTTTTTCCGGACAAAATAGGAAAAACCTGGGACACCGCCTCTTTGGGTGTCGTGCCTTTTTCCACCGTGATGGTATCGTCGTATTTGGGTTTTCCGGCAGGCCCGAAATCGACAATCAAATGAATGGGAAATGTTTTCGCTTTGCGCGCCAGGGCATCCGTAGAAGGCAGCAAAATCGAAGTGACGGCAAAAAAAAGCAAAGCAAAACGCACAAAAAACTGCATATTCCTAACTCCTGAAAATAAAATTTATTTTACGAGTTTATTAAATTTTGCGCCTTCCAAAGTCAAGTTGTACATCAAACCCTTTTGACCCAAAACGAAAGCCACAATAGGTTCATCCGTCTTACGGGTGTCAATCGATCCGTCCGCACCCACCGAAATGAGGGCCACGGAACCATCAATGCCGGCCTGCCATCCGCTGCCCGCTCGGAAGCCATCAAGCGCCGAATCCTCCATGAAAAACAGATAAAGACTGCGGACCTGAAATCCTAATTGAAATCCAAACGAACCGCCGACAAAGCTGTAATAATTGACCGTCTGTCCGTTAATTCGAAGCGCACCTTGTCCATATTCAGCGCCAATACCGATTCCGCCTTTATAAACTCGGGGAATAACCAGCACACCCTTACTTCTTTGGATAATATCCGCAGAGCCGTAAACTTTGGTCTTAAAATTTTCGAGCGCAGCATCGGTTTTAAGATCAATTTCCTCGGCCGTCATCGCCAAAGAAAACTTGGGGAAAATCATCATTGCAAAAATCAAAAACAGGAGAAAACGGTTTCTCATTTTGTCCTCCTTCAAGGTTCACAACATCCATTAAGGTGTAATATTTTACCCTGTATAGACTAAAATATCTGCAACATTATTTCTCGTCCCCAATAAGGGAAATTCATAATTGGAAGTTTTGTGAACATTGTGGCCGCGAGACGGTCAAAAGTCGGTTTCTATTCTTCCAGCCACGCCTTGGCGGCGGTAATTTGATCGGGCCAGCCAAAGAGAATGAGAGTATCGCCTGCTTCAAGGAGGGTTTCGGGGTCGGGGTTGTTGATGGTGATTTCGGCTTTCTGAACACCGAGGACACTAACGCCGGTTTTGCGGCGGAGTTTGAGGGATTTCAAGGTTTTGCCAATGCAAGCAGCCCCGGCAGAAATCTGAAAAGATTCGGTTTTGGGAGTGCCGGTTCTTTCCGCAACTTCCTTAAAAGGTTCTTTCATTTTCTTATGTAAAAATCCGACGGCGGCTTTGATTTGATCCCGGTCCCCCATCAGGAGTAAAACATCGCCGGGTAAAAGTTTGGTTTCGGGCGAAGGATTGGGAATGGATTCTTCGTCCCGGTAAATCGCCACAATGCTCGCCCCGGTTTCAGAGCGCAGCCTTAAATCTCCCAGGCTTTGATTGACCGCCGATGGCTGATACGGCAAAAGAAAATCTTCGGTTTGGACTTCCCAGGGATATTCCTGCTGAATCAATTTTGACAAATCGTCATAGGCCGCAGGTTTGGCTTTTTTCGCCGGCAGCCCTTTGCCTTCGTCAAAAATTTCAAGCACCATTCTTTCTATTCTTTCATGAATGCGCTGCATCGACCCCCAAAGCACGAAACCGGCCGCTAAAACTATCGCAACTGCAAAAACAATCCCATAAGAAAATCCCGGGAAAATTTGAAAACGATTTTGAATTCGGTTCAAACCGTAAAGTGTGATTCCACTCACAAAGGCATAAAACATAAAACGGAAAATATAGGGTGAGATTTTTTGCCAAACGACACTTCTATGCCCCGATTTCTCGGCCGAAACTTTTTCCATCCAGGCAGTGTAAAGATTTAAAACTGTCCTCATCGGACGGGGCCGCAGCCGGTCGAGAATTCCGATAATCGGGCGGGTGTTCTTGATCAAAAATGGCGTGGTGACCGTGGTGATACCCGACACCGCTACGGCAATAGGGTAAATAAAAGGGCTTGTGACATTGGTCGTTTCACCGAGGCGCGCGATAATAAAAGAAAATTCCCCGATTTGAGCCAGGCCAAGGCCCACTTTTAATGCGGTTTCTTCGCTATGCCCGGTCAAAAATGTGGCGAAGGAACAGCTGATCACTTTTCCAAAAATAGTGACCAGCGTAATCACAAGAATTGGGAACCATAACTCAACAAGCACCGAAGGCTGAATCAGCATCCCGACTGAGACAAAGAAAATGGCCGTGAACATATCTTTGATGGATTCCATTTTATGCGTAATTTCGCGGACTTGCGGCGTTTCGGCAATAATAGCTCCGATCAAAAAAGAACCCAGGGCGACCGAAAATCCTGATTTTGCCGCAATCAAAGAAACCGCAAAACAAAGCCCCAAGACAGTAATCACCATCATTTCCTGATTTTGAAAACGGGCAATATATTTGAGAATTCTCGGGACAATCAAAAAACCGGTAAGAAGAATTCCAAAAACGAATGATCCGACTTTCACCATGGCCACAACGATTTCGCGGACTTCCAAAGAGCCTGTGGTGGCGATACCGGAAAGAATGGTGATGATCAAAATGGCAAGCAAATCTTCGACAATTAAAATTCCCAGAATGACTTGGGCGAATTTTTCCTGCATTTTTTTCATTTCCATCAAGACTTTGGCAATAATGGTCGTGCTGGAAATAGAAAGAATGGCGCCGAGGAATAGGCTGTTCATAAAATTCCATCCGAAAGCGCGGCCGACAGCATAACCGGCCCAAATCATGAAAATAATTTCGAAAGTGCCGGCCACAAACGCGACGGCGCCTACTTTCATGAGTTTGGTGAGGTTGAATTCCAGACCGATAAAAAAAAGCAGAAAAATAACACCGAGTTCGGAAAGGGTGTAAATACTGTGAATGTTATGCACTAAGGCATAAGGAGGCGTGTGAGGACCAATAATGACGCCGGCAATGATGTAGCCGAGCACAACCGGCAAATGAAAGCGCTGGCAAAAAATCATAATGACCGCGCTCACGACCATCACCATGGCCAAATCCTGAAGAAAAATCAATTCATGCATGCGCGCATTATAACCGCAGTTGACAATGCGCCTCCAGCTTTAAAAAAATCGGACAAAAATGTCCGGAGTACTGGACAATTTTTAGACTATTTCTCCTCTCTCTAAGCAGATTTTAATTGGCATAAAAACTGCTTTAGTCATGATGAATGTCAGATAAAACAAAGTGAGGAGAACAACAATGAAAACAACAAATTACCTTTTAGGCGTACTTGCCGCAGCGCTGATATTTTCTGGCGCCCGTGCTTTTGCGCAAAGTGTGTATCCGCTGGATTCCCCTACCGCCGGGGCAGTGAATCATTTGATTGAGCGTTATATCGATAGCGAAAAGGGTTTTAAGGAATCCGCTGAGCAGGTTAAAGACGCTGATCTCAAAGCACGGTTTATGAAGCAATCCGAGGAACGCAAAAAGTTCCGTGAAGATCTTCAGGCCCAGCTGGCAGCAATCGGTGAAGACTATGATAAAAGCGGTTCTATGGCCGGCGCCCTTCATCGCGCCTGGATCGATACAAAGTCCGCAGTCTCGCAAGATGATCTTGCGGTACTCAATGCGGTCCGTACCGGTGAGGAAGAAGCCGTGAAATCCTACAAAAATCTTTTGGGGAGCGACCTTCCGGAAAGCCTCAGAGATCCGATACGCCAGCAATATGAAGAAGTTTTGAAATCCTATACTTGGGTCATTGGGGAAATTAAAGACCGAAGTAAGGAAAAAGAAGCTGCAAAGCGCTAAAGCTTATCTGACGAAGCAGGGTTTACGATTTCAAAATCGTAAAACTTTCCGTCCCAGACGGGCCCGCAAAACACTGATTGCCCCGCCAAGCGTGTTCGCCACAAGGTCCCACCCATTATTCAAGCAAATGCCAGGCTTCCCGAAAAATATGTGATTTTGGTTTGCGTTGCCGTTTTTCGGATTCAACCAATGCAATCGCGCTTTTGTAAGATAAAAATTCCACAATGGGTAGGACATAGCAAATATCAAGATTTTCGATATAACAAATAGCAAAATCGAAATCTCCAAGACCGTATAAAGCCCTCAACATTCTCCGTCGGTTGGTCTTCGTTCGACGTGTATCAACAAAATAACTTCCTTGGCAATGCCACGCACTTTTAATTTGTATCTTTATGAATTTTCCTTTCACGGCAATTACCAAATCATAAGGAAGCCGGTCTCCAACAGGACGCAGGACTTCACAACCTAATTTCAACAGTTTGGTAACGACAAAACTTTCAGAAATATCAGATTTTAATTTTGTATCAGAAGTTTCTTTGGTAAGCATGAGCTTCCCTCCTAAATTAATTTTTTGGAGGGAAAATCGTATCGGCCGCGGGACGGCCATAAGTCCTGGAAAGGATTTATCCGATTTTTCTGCAGGACAAACCGAAATATCCGCTGGGATGTCTGCAACCCGAATGGAAAATATTATATTTATTTCCAATAAAAAAGCCCGTCATTTCTGACGGGCCTTTTTACAATTGGTAGCGGGGACAGGATTTGAACCTGTGACCTTTGGGTTATGCATCCTACTACAGCTTTCGCTGCTCTGCGATTCGCGGATTTGTAGTCTGGACTATACCTTCATCCGCACACATCCTACGGATGCCTGCCGTCTAGTCTCTACACCTTCCCGTCGTTTCCGACAGGCTTGGCTCGGTATTACCACTCCCGAACTTCCGGGTTAAGGCTTCACCGACTTTGACAGGTTATCAATCAACCGTTACCGGCTGACCAGCCCAACTTGAGCCCAACGAGCTACCGGACTGCTCCACCCCGCGCCGTAATTTGGAATGACTACGATAAGTAGGAAGGTAACTCGAATGAGGGGTATTCTAAGGGATTGACCCGGCTAATTCAATGGGTTTCTTGGTTCTGGCCGGCGCCGGGATTTGTCACTTTTGTGAGTTCTTCCGCCCCATAAACAAACATTGCCGCGCCCCGACAAACCCGCACTTTGAATCTGCCCGTCTTTTTCAAAATTTCGCCGTCATATTGCAGCCGCAGCGAAGGCAAACTCGCGATCTCAATTTCACTGGTCTGATAAGTTTCCATGACTTCGGGCACATGATGCCGGGGAAATCCCAAACGCTCGCAAATGGCCGCCCACAAAACCGGAATCAGGCCGAACAGGCTGCGCGATTTAATGATCATAATTTCCACCTTGCCATCACGCGCATGTGCTTTGCCGACCAGCTTGAGATCAAATTGGATTTTTTCAAAATTAATAATAAGAATGCCGAGGCCCTCCGTGACGACTTCGCGTCCGTCCATCAAAAGGTGAAATTCCGCGCGCCGGGGAAAAAGACTCAGGAATGCGCTCAGCCAGTAAGCGGCCTGGCCCCATTGCGGTTTTAAAGACTGGGCGCGGCTCACCATTTGGGCCGAAAAGCCGCAGCCGGCCATCACGGAAAAATATATTTTGTCGCGCTTTCCTTCCACCTTTCGCCGTAAAAAACGACGGCGGAAATTATCGCGGCGCGAATAATGAAGGTATTCGATTTCACCCAGGTCCGTGGGGACCGCCCGGCCATTTAAAGTGATTTCAGCCAGCGCTTCCGCATTTGCGGGCATGCCTAAATTAAGCGCCAGAAGACTGGCTGTGCCTCCCGGATAAGCCACAATCGGCATTCCCGTATTCTGTAAAAGCCCCGCCGCGGCAGACACAGTCCCGTCACCGCCGGCCACCACCACGCGCTCGAAATTACCGGCATCGGCAAGAAGGTCCTTCAGATTAAAGCGCGGGGCAATGGTGCGAACTTCGATTTCAGCTCCGCCCTTGGTAAGGGCTTCGCAATAAGCGGAGAATTTCACCTGCTTATGGCCGGACTTGGCATTGTAAATAATCAGAATTTTCGGCATAGTTTATTTTTACACGAATCTTCATGGCCCGCTATTTATTTTTATTGTATGATGGCGGCCGGGGAAATTTCACCGATGAAAAACAAATCCATTCCCGGACTGGTCTGGACTTTCGGATGGGTCAGTTTTCTTACCGATATTTCCACCGATATGATTTTCCCGCTCCTCCCCATTTTCCTGACTCAATATTTAGGCGCCGAAAAAGGGTTTCTAGGACTCATCGAAGGGTTTGCGGATTCTACCGCCGCGTTTTTCATGCTTTTTTCGGGAATTTTGGCGGACCGCACCCGCGACCGCAGTAAAATTGTACTCGCCGGCTACAGCCTTTCTTCCCTGATTAAACCTATTTTGGCCGCGGCCTGGACACCGTGGGTGGTTTTTTTCGTCCGTTTTAGCGACCGCATGGGCAAAGGCCTTAGAACTTCGCCGCGCGATTCCCTGATTGCCGATTCCGTCGATCCCGCCGAGCGCGGCAAAGCTTACGGTTTGCAGCGTTCCATGGACAATGCGGGAGCCATGCTCGGGCCTTTGATTGCCACATTTTTGCTGGCATTTTTTATCACAGATTTGCGTAAACTTTTTTTAATCGCTTCCCTTCCTGGAATTTTGGCCGTGGCCCTGATTTTTTGGAAAGTGCGCGAAACTATTCCTCATGAAAAACGTGTCTCCGCCGGTAAGTTTCAAATTAAATTTCCTTCCGGAAAATTGCGCATTTATCTTTTCATTCTTTGCCTTTTTATTTTGAGCTGTTCTTCCGACGCCTTTTTGATTTTGCGGGCGCAAGAACTGGGTGTGCCGACCAAATTCCTGCCCATTCTTTGGGCGATTCTGCAGGGAGTCAAAGCCTTCGCGGTTTTGCCTTTCGGCATTCTTTCGGACAAAATCGGAAGGCGCAAAACCATGCTTATGGGCTGGATTGTCTACACCTTGGTTTATCTTGGGTTCGGCAGGGCCACCGAAGCGTGGCAGGCCTGGGCGCTTTTTGCCTGTTACGGATTTTTTTACGGCTTCACGGAAGGAACCGAGCGCGCCATTCTCGCCGATTATGCTGATCCCTCCATGCGTGGCCAGGCTTTTGGCTGGTATTATTTTGTGGTGGGGATGATGGCGCTCCCGGCCAGCCTGCTTTTCGGGACGATTTGGCAAAGGTTTGGGTCCCAAACCGCTTTTACGCTGAGCGCTTCTATTTCTGCGCTTTGCGTTTTCCTTCTTTATCTTTTCCTCAGGCTGGTCCCTTCTTCAAAAAACACAGAAAAAATTTAGCGGGTTTCCTGGCGCGGATAAACCGGAGCAGACTTTTTGGTTGGGGTTGGGATCGGTGAGGGAGAAATCGAAGGAGAAGGAAGCGGGGTTTCGGGATTTAGAGCAGCATTGCCTTCGGCTTCGCGGTCCTGCGCCGGAGGAGGCGGAGTTTTAGGCGTGTTGTCCGGCACAAATTTATAAACAATTTCTCCGGGCTTCACAAGGCCGAGCTCATCCCGAATCACTTTTTCGAGATAAGTCATGTCATTTTTCAGGAGATCGCGCTCGCGCGTAAGTTCGCGGATTTTTTCATCCATCTCCCCCAATTCGCGGCGGAGGGTGTCTTCCTCGATTTTTAAATCCCGGTAATGCGACACGCTGGGAAAATAAAACCAGAAAAAAAGAATCAGCCCGGCAATCGTCAGCCAGAGAAAGAGAAATGATTTTCTCACGAACGCGAAGCGGCCAAAATCTGCGTGCCGGCGTAAACAGCTTTTTTGCCGAGCCGCTCTTCGATTCTCAGAAGTTGATTGTATTTAGCGATACGATCCGTGCGTGAAGTCGAACCGGTTTTAATTTGGCCGGTCGCAAGCGCCACCGCGAGGTCGGCAATGGTGGTGTCTTCAGTTTCACCGCTGCGGTGACTCATGACGGCGGTATAACCGTGACGATGCGCCAGTTTCACGGCTTCGATGGTCTCCGTGAGCGTTCCGATTTGATTGACCTTAATCAAAATGGAATTGGCCACTTTTTCTTTGATGCCGCGCTCAAGCCTTTTGGTGTTGGTGACAAAAAGATCGTCGCCCACAAGCTGGACTTTGTCGCCCAGTTTTTGCGTGAGAATACGCCAAGCGTCCCAATCGTCTTCGGCCACGCCGTCTTCGATTGAGAAAATCGGGTAGCGCTCGCAAAGGCGCGCGTAAAAATCCACCATTTGCTCGCCGGACTTTACGCTCTGAGCTTCGGCCTTCAGGACGTACTTGCCGGGATTTTTATTGGAGCCGGTTTTGTCCTGGCCGTAAAAACTTGAACTGGCCGGATCAAGCGCGATTTTGATTTCTGTTCCAGGTTTGAATCCCGCTGCTTCAATGGCCTGCATAATCACATCGAGAGCTTCTTCGTTGGATTTAAGGTCCGGCGCAAATCCGCCTTCATCTCCCACCGCCGTGGAAAGTTTTTTGTGATGAAGAATTTTTTTCAAATGATGAAAAACTTCCGCGCCCATGCGCAAGGCATCAGAAAATTTTTGTGCACCGAAAGGCATAATCATGAATTCCTGAAGGTCCACATTGTTGTCGGCATGGACCCCCCCGTTGATGATATTCATCATCGGAACCGGCAGGAGATTCGCATTCGGACCGCCCAGGTATTCATATAAAGGAAGGCCTTTGGCATTGGCCGCGGCGTGGGCGGCAGCCAAAGAAGCGCCAAGAAGGGCGTTGGCCCCAAGCCGGGATTTGTTTTCCGTGCCGTCGAGTTTAATCAAAAGCCGGTCGAGTTCTTCCTGCGCAAAAACATCCTTCCCAATAAGGGCTTTTTGAATTTCTCCGTTCACATTGGCAGCGGCCTTGAGCACGCCTTTGCCGAGATATCGTTTTTTATCACCGTCGCGAAGTTCCGCGGCCTCGTGTTCGCCGGTGGAGGCCCCGCTCGGGACCGCAGCACGGCCCCAAATTCCATTCTCAAGAAAGATTTCGACTTCGACGGTAGGATTCCCGCGGGAATCAAGAATTTCACGACCTTTGACAGACTTTATTTTTGCGGCACTCATGAAAAAATGTCCTTTCTGAAATTGTTTTACTTTTTATTTTTCTTTTTAGGCTTTGGCGCGTCTCCGGGTTTGCCCAGACGCGTCAAAAAGAGGAAAAGCAGGAAGAGGACAGCGCCGGCGATGACGATTCTCACCGGGTAAACTTTGCGGGATTCAACATGGATCACTTGCGTCAGATTCTCTGCCGAAAATTGCCAGACCTGCATGCCGCCATTTTTTTCTCCGGCGTTGGTGCGGAGAATACGGCCCGGCATTTTTACGCCGACTTTGAAATCATAGGCCTGGAAAACAGGAAAACCGTGGACCCCAAAAATGTCCTGGCCGTAGGCTTGAAGCTCGGCATCCTGGCTGAGCCAGGTGTCCATCATGGCGCCCGTGGCATGAAAGGCCTCACTAATGGCTTTGCGGCTGGGCTCGTTGTCGAGTTCCGGAAATTTTTCGGTCAAAAACTTTGAGGCGCTCTCGGAAGTAAATTCTTTTTGTACTTCCTGGCTGAGCTCTTCCACGCCTTTGAAATCCCAGCCCTTTTCACTCACTAGATCGTAATAGCGGTTGAGAAGCCCTTCGTAATGCGATTTGACCTCGGGAATAATTCGATCCACAAGCTCGGGCTTGCCAAGCCGTGTGCCCAGTTCAGTTTGAAAAGTGGCGAGGCCTTTTTCCATGACGCGGTCAATCACGAGTTTGATTTTGGCCGGATCAATCACATCCGTAAATCTTTCTTCATAATCAAACCATTTGACCACCCACCAATTTTTGACCCGGACGCGAAAGGCATTCGTGGCGGCTTTATCTTTGGCCAGAGTGAAACGCTTGAAATCCGAAACCGAACCGCTGCCGGCCGGAATCACGCGCTTGGTTTCATAACTGGAAAGCATTTGCACTTCCGGACCTTTTAAAAGGAATTTGAAAATATTGACCGGCGTATCTTTCCAGTCGCCCCCCTCAGGAAGTTCGTAGCGCAGTGAGAGTTCTTCGCGGTCAGATTTGTCCTGGGCGCGGTAACTGGTGGAACGTTCGATGGAGCCGTCGTCGCGCACAATCGATTGGGCGTGAAATTCGATGCGGCATCCGGAGAGGAGAAAAAGACAGAGTCCCATCGTCATCCCGAGGCCCGCAGGGCCGAAGGATCTCGCGAGATTCTTCAGTCGTCCTTCGGATTCCTTCAGAATGACGATATTTTGAAATTTTTTCATATTTATGATTCCTTTTTAGTAGGCTTAACTGCTCCCGCAAATACCTGCCGCAAGGCTTCCGGATAAATTTCGTATTCAATATGATGGATTTTCGCCTCGAGACTGTCAAGTGTATCGTCACTGGCCACGGAAATCTTCTTCTGTAAGATGATTTGCCCCGAATCCACGCCCGTATCGACAAAATGGACCGTAACGCCGGTCTCGCTGGCTTTGGCCTCAAAAGCATCGCGAATGGAATGGGCGCCCGGGAAAGCGGGCAGGAGCGAAGGGTGGACATTGATGATTCTCCCCCAATGGCTTTGGACGAATTCGCGGCTCAATATTTTCATGAAACCGGCCAGCGCGATGTAATCAATTTTATGCTCTCGAAGATACCAAATCATTTCGTTTTCAAATTCCTGCTTTGTTTTGAATTTTTTTCTGTCCACCACGCGCACGGTCACGCCAAGTTGTTCGGCCTTTTGAATGGCCGGGGCTTCGGGGTTGTCTGAAATCACGAGTTCCGCCGCGGCCGGAATACGGCCGGCTTGAATTTCTTTGATAATATTCTCCATGTTCGTCCCGCTTCCGGAAACAAACAGCGCCAATCGAATCATAATACCGCCTTACGGCCGGCACCGCTGACAAGAATTACAAATTCGCCGATGGCTTTTTTCTTAGAAAAATTCTCGATGAGTGTTGTGAGCGTCCCTCGCTGATATTCTTCGAATTTTTTTGTCAGTTCACGGCCGACGACCGCTTCGCGCTCTCCGAAAATTTCTTTCATGTCGTTTAAGGTTTGCAAAACACGGAAAGGAGATTCGTAAAAAATCAAAGTTTCTTCGCGCTCTTTGAGGTCGGAGAAAAAATTACGACGACCGGCGGGTTTTGCCGGAGGAAATCCGAAAAAAGAGAAAGAATCCACGGCAAGACCGCTTGCCGCCAGCGCGGTGATCAGCGCGCACGGCCCGGGCAGGGATTCGACTTGAATCCCCTCCCGCAAAGCGGCCCGCACGAGCTCAAATCCTGGATCGGAAATAAGCGGTGTGCCGCCGTCTGAAACCAAGGCCGCGGATTGTCCTTCGCGCAAAGAGTATAAAATTTTTTCGATTTTCATTTTCGCGCTGTGTTCGTGAAAGCTGATCATAGTTTTTTGAATTTCATAAGCATCCAGGAGTTTGCGGGTCTGGCGCGTGTCTTCGCAAATAATAAAATCGCATGATTTCAATATATCCACGGCGCGAAAAGTGATGTCGCGCAAATTACCGATGGGGGTAGGAACAATGAAGAGCATAAATAACGTTTGTCATTCTGAAGCCGAAGGCTGAAGAATCTCGGAGCGAGATCCTTCACCGCGCGCCTTTTGCGCGAGTACTTTTCGGGAAGAACTGGAGGTTCTTCTCCGAAAATGTGCACTTCGTTCAGGATGACAAGGTTTCATTAGCGATTGCGCTCGAGCACGTAATCAACAAGGCGCTCGAAGCTTCGTTTGGCTGGCGAATCGCTGAAAACATCCAGGTCATTTCTTGCTGCCGCGCTGTATTTTTTGGCCTTTTCCATGGCGTAATCAATGGCGCCCGAATCGCGCACTTTATCCAGCAAAGTTTGGAATTTTCCGGGGGTTTCGGATTTAAAAAGCTGCATCAATTCGCCTTTTTTGGCAGGTTCGAGAATTTCAAAAAGCCGTATTAAAGGAAGTGTGAGCACACCGGCGAAACAATCCGCGCCCAGGGTTTTTCCGAATTCATGCTCATTACCGGTGAAATCCAGGCAGTCGTCCACAATTTGAAAGGCAATGCCGAAATCCCGGCCGAAACGCCGGAGGGCGTGAATCTCGGCGGAATTGGCGCCCCCCAGAATTGCCCCCGATTCAAGCGCGCAGGCCAGAAGCGACGCGGTTTTTTTCTCAATAATGGCAAGGTATTCGGCTTCGCTCAAAACAAAATTATCTTTTTCTTTGAGTTCGTGGATTTCGCCGTCGCAGACTTCTCCGGCGGTTTTCAAAAAGGTAGAAACAATGGACGGGTTTCCATTTTCAAAAATTGCGGCAATGGCTTTGTCATGCAAATAATCCCCCACCAGCACCGCCACTTCGGGGCCCCATTTGACATTGATGGTGGGAATATTCCGCCTTAGGTACGCAGAATCGATAATATCGTCGTGAATCAGTGTGGCGCCGTGAAAAATTTCATAGGAAGAGGCGAGTTTGAGAAGACGCGGCTCAAGCCCTTCATCCGTAGATTTTAATTCAGCGCCCAGAAGTGTCAGGGCCGGACGAAGTAATTTCCCTTTGCCGGAAAAAAAATAGCGTATGACATCGGCCGCGAGTTCATTGGGCGTGGAAAGAATTTCCAGAATGGTTTCGGGAATCGCCTGAAGGCGCGATTCGACTGGGGCATAGATTTCTTCGAGAGTGGCGGCTGCTTTCATGACAGAATGGAAATTATAACAGGGATAATAACTTACAGCAATTAAGAATCTTATTCGTCATCCTGAGCGAAGCGAAGGATCTCGCGAGATTCTTCGGCCTTCGGCCTCAGAATGACGAGTTAATGGGTATTATGATACGGCAGATTGCGCAGAATGGACCAGGCACGGTAAATTTGCTCGGAGGCGACGACCGCAGCCAGCTCATGCGGTAAAGTCAGGGGCCCGAAACTCCAGAGAAAATCCGGATTGGCTTTCTCAATTTCGGTTTTATCCAAGCCGTCCGGGCCGCCGATCACAATTTCGAGCTCTTTAACGCCGTCATTTAAAATTTGAGCGAGTTTAGAGGACAATTCTTCCGAGGAAATTTCTTTTCCTTTGCGTTCGCAGAACCAGATTTTTTTCGTGCCCTCTTTGGAAGGGCGCGCATCATTCCACCTTCCGACTTCAAAGGATGAAAAACGGGAAATCCTTTTCAGATATTCTTCGAAAAGGGCAAAGGCATTTTTATCTTTAAAAGCTGAGCGCCCGGCGGGACCTTGAATCCAGCCGAATGAAAAACGGATTTTCATTAAGCGGGAGGCGAGGGGGGTGGCTGCTGCGTTTGATGCTGCAAAATGGCGAAGGATTTGGTGCCGAAAAGTTCTTCGTCGGCAAAAATCCGGAATTCATATTTACCGGGATGTTTAAATTCCAGGCCTTTGAGATTGAAAACCAATTCATAAGAAGCCAGTTTGTCCGCCATTTTGAGGGGCCCGATCACGCCGCGGCCGTTCACATCGCCGGTCTGCAAATCCACAAGCTCCAGTTTGAATTGATATTCTCCCATGGCGCCGGTGAATTTTACGTACACGCTGAGCGATGCGTGGCGAAAAGGAAATTGCGTCGTGGCGATTTCTTCAAAAATACCGATCAGGCTTTTTTTATTCGTAGTCACTTCCGTAATAATGCTGTCACAAATCAGCATGGCTTCTTTGCCGGGCTTAATTTTATTCATTGGGCCCCTTTCGTAGCTTGATGATTCACCGGACCCATGCCGCGGCCAAGGCCGGGGCTGGTCTGAATCGCATGGGTAATGTATTTTTTGGCTTCGCCCACCGCGGTGACCAAATCCATTCCCCGGGCCAAATTCGCGGTGATCGCTGCCGAATACGTACAGCCTGTGCCGTGGGTGTGTTCGGTCAAAACCCGGGATTCGGAAAAGGTGTGGAATTCCCCCTGATAAAACAAAAGGTCCGCGGCATCGCCCGGAAGATGTCCTCCTTTGATTAAAACCGCCTTGGGCCCAAAACCGGCAATGGTTTTGGCGGCGCGGCGAAAAGACATATCATCCCCGATCGCAATCCCTGAAATTTTTTCTGCTTCTTCAAGATTGGGGGTAATAAGAAAAACATGGCGGAGGAATTTTTCACGCAAAATCTGGAGAGCCTTTTCTTCCATTAAAGTGCCGCCGTGTTTACTGGTTATGACAGGATCAACAATCAATGGGAAATTAAAATGGGCGGCACGTTCAGCGAGCGCCTCGATAATTCCGGCTGAACCGAGTGCTCCAGTTTTGGCGGCATGCGGCGTAATATCTTCCAAAATGCTATCGAGCTGTTTGATGACAAGATCCACATCGAGGATTGTGACCTGGTCCAGGCGCTGAGTATTTTGAACGGTCAGGAGTGTGAGCACACTCATGCCGTAAACCCCCATTTGATGAAAGGTCTTTAAATCGGCTTGAACGCCCGCTCCACCCGAAGGGTCGGATCCTGCAATCGTAAGGGCCACACGTTTCATAAGCGGGCTATTATATGTGAGAAAACCTTCCGAAGTCATGCTAGAATTTAGCTGCGATGAGACTTTTCAAAAATCTTGGCTTTTGGGGTGTCCTGTTAGCGTTCAGTTTCTGCGGATGTGTAGGGCTGATGTTTCAGCAGGGCCCGGTTCAATTCGACGATCCAGCCGTGCGGCTTGGGATTGTAAGCCGTGAACCCACACCCGAAGAAGCTGCCGGAATTACTCTCCGCTTCCTTTCCCCTCCGGGCGGAATTTCTTCCGCCGTAGAAAAGACGGTGATGTTCGCGCAGATCAAAAATACGAACGGCCTTAAAGTAGAAATGATACGCCGGCAAAAAGATCATTATCAGCCCATCGAAGGGACCTCCCATTTCCTGCTCAAATCCGAAACGTTGATCGAAAATGGCGGCGGGAATATGCTGGAAGAAACGGAAATTTCAGACCGCGGTGAAATTGTGAAATTTATCCGCGGATTTCACAAATCCAAAATCGGGACTTTTCAAGTTGAGGCCTGGAGCCGTACCCCTCTTTTCCCCGAAGGGCCGGTCAAAGCCGGCGACACCTGGAATTATGAAGAATCCCTTTCGCTTCATCTTCAGTCCAAACTCGTCAAACAAAAAAATCCTACGCCCTATGTGACGCGCGCGACAAGCAAGCTTACCGGATTTGCCACAGTCAAGGACCGCCCCGTGGCCGTCATTCAAACGCGTTCTTCGCAGACCAAACAGGAAACCATCAAGGTACTTTTTAAAACCATCACGATGAATATTCAAGCCACGATTGATGAAACCGAATATTTTGATTGGAAAAATGGGGTGACGGTGGCGAAGGTCACAAAAACCAGCAGTTTTTCTTCCACGCCAAAGGGCGAATTTACGGACACCGGCGAAAGTCAATCGATTTACGAAATGACGGACAGCCATCAATGACCGCCGTCAGAATGACAGTTTTTTCAGCCGGCTGACGCCTTCCTGAAAAATTTCGGGCGCTGTGATCAGGCTTAGAATCAGATAATTTCCTTCTGTTTCATAAAAATATCCCGGATGCACAAAAACGTCTTCTTCCTGCAAAAGTTTTAGCGTGATTTCTTCATCGGATTGGGCCCCGGGGATTTGAAGCATGGCATACCAGCCGCCTTCGGCTTCTAAAATCGGAAAGTGCTTTGCCAGAAACTGCCGGTTTTCAAAAATTCTCTCGAGAATTTCGGATTGAATCGCAGGATGCCATTCAAACCACGCTTCAAGGGCATTTTGAGAAGGGGTTGAAACCGACAAATAGGTGTCCGCAATAATTTCCAGACGGCTCATTGCCTCTTGGACCAAATCGCCGGGTCCATTCACCACAATCCATGAAATTTTCATTTGCGGAAGGCCGAGTATTTTTGAAATTCCGGATAGTGTAAAAGTCAGTATTTCTTTTTCGCCGGCAAAGCTCGGCGCCTGCTCCGGAGTTTCTTTAAAACAAAAATCCAGAAAGACTTCGTCGGAAATGACGGCCGCATTGGTTTTTCGGCAAAATTTCCGGATGAATTCGAGTTCGGATTTTGTCACATAATTGCCCGTGGGATTATTGGGATGAATGAGCATGACGGCCTTGGGATTTTTGAATTCTCTGTCATTGCGAGGAGTCCGAAAGGACGACGAAGCAATCTCAAAACCGGGATTGCTTCGCCCCTGCGGGGCTCGCAATGACAGCGGATAGCGAATCACTTTCACATCATTCAGGCCGGCCAGATAATCCAAAAGCGGATAGCTCGGCTGGGGCGCGAGGACAGTGTCGTCTGGATTGGCTAAAAGGCGAAAGACAAAAGAATAGGCTTCACTTGTGCCGGCCGTGACAAAAATCTGCTCGGGAGAAATGCTCAAGCCCATATTTTCATAATAAAGCGCGATGGTTTCGCGAGCATGCAGCATTCCGCGCGGATTGGGGTGATAGGCAAGATTGCGTTCATCTTCCAAATTTTTGAGAAGCTCCGGTTTCAAATAATCGAATTGGCAATGGGTAGGATTGGACTGAATCAAATCAAAAAAAGGTTTTCCGCTTTTTCTATAGGCCTCGACTGCCAGCGTAAGCGCATTGGCCCCTATTTCCCAATTTGTTCTCTTGGCAAAAGGTTTCATGGTTGGTGATGATAACATACTTTGCTAAAATGCGGCATGGTCACAGGACTTGTTTATGACGCGCGGTATCAAGAGCATGACACGGGCAAAGGGCATCCCGAATCCCCCGCAAGACTCGAAGCCATCATTTTCCATTTAAAAACTCTGCCGTGGTTTTCTAAGCTGAAAAATTTTCGCCCTGAACCAGCGGAAGAAAAGTGGCTTGAAACGGTTCACTCTTCCGAATATATACGCCGTGCGGAGGAAGTGGTCAAAAGCGGATTTGCTTATTTAGATACGCGCGATGTGATGATTTCGGAAAAGTCTTTTGAGATTGCCAAACTTGCGGCCGGAGGAGCGCTCACACTCGCCGATCAAATGATGGCCGGAAAAATTCGAAATGGATTCGCGCTGGTCCGCCCGCCGGGCCATCATGCCGAACGAGAATACGCCATGGGATTTTGTCTTTTCAATAATATTGCGATTTTGGCGCGCTACCTTCAAAAGCAGCACCGCCTTGAAAAAATTTTAATTCTCGATTGGGATGTGCATCATGGCAATGGCACGCAGCACACTTTCGAAGAAGACCCTTCGGTTTTTTATATCAGCCTTCATCAATTCCCGTTTTATCCGGGGACCGGCCGCGCAGAGGAAACCGGAGTGGGCCGCGGCAAAGGCGCAACCCTGAATTGCCCCATGCAAGGCGGCTCGACGGACCAGGATTATGACAGCGTGTTCGCGAAAAAAATCATGCCGGCCGCCAAAAAATTCAAGCCGGATGCAGTGCTCATTTCAGCCGGATTCGATGCCCACGCGGCAGATCCGCTGGCACAGATTTCACTGAGCACGGAATTTTTCGGATGGATGACGGAGCGTGCCATGGAAATCGCCGATCATTCGGCAGGCGGGAAAATTCTCTCTCTTCTGGAGGGCGGCTACAATCTCGATGTTCTTCCCCACTGCGTCACTGCCCACTTAGAAACTCTCTTAAGAAGCAGATAATAATATAATCTATAACCATATTTTATATGATTATAATACTTGACTGCTTTTTAGCTTCCAACTATACTTTCGCATGCAAACACACGGAGAATTCTATGCTGATAAGGTTATGGATCTAGCCAATCTAAGCGCTGCAGCTCTAGTTTTTGGACAACTTTTATCAGAGAAGGCTAACTTGGATGCTGCCGCGTTCGGCAGTTCTATATTTTGGATTGGAATTGTGATAAGCTACTTACTCAGAAAAGGGAAAAATTAATGGAAGGCGCTATCGTTTATCTGTCAATACTTTTCGGCTCTATTGTCATTGTTTTTGGAAGCATTATTCTCTTCCAAAACTTCAAAAAACCTCACCGTCGTTAATTCCTACCCAGAATTTTCTGAAAAATTCTTAGCGTGCTTTTTAACTGAGCGGGAGTGTGCGCGGAAGAAATAAAATTAGCTTCGAATTGGGAAGGGGCCAGATAAATTCCGGCTTTGAGTGCGGCGTGAAAAAATTTGGCGTAGCGCTCAGTGTCGGATTTTTTTGCGCTGGCATAATCGGTCACAGGACCGTGTGTAAAAAATAAAGTGAACATAGAGCCCATTGCATTCACACAAAGCGGCAAATCGTTTTCGCGAATCCATTTTCTAAGCCCTGCCGTCAATCCCACCGCATGACGGCTGAGCGAATCAAAATCCCGGCTTTTCAGGGCTTGCAGCATCCACAAGGCTGCGGTCACGGCCATAGGATTTCCCGATAAAGTCCCCGCCTGATACACCGGCCCGGCCGGGGCGAGTTGGTCCATGATTTTGGAACGGCCGCCGAAAGCGGCGATCGGAAGTCCCCCGCCAAGAATTTTCCCCAAAGTGGTCAAATCAGGCTGAATTCCGAAAGACTGCTGCGCGCCGCCGCGCGAAATACGAAAACCCGTAATCACTTCATCGAAAATTAAAAGAGCGCCGTATTTTTTGGTCAGCTTTCGCGCCGCTTCCAAATACCCGGCTTTCGGCAAAATCACTCCCATATTGGCCGGCACCGGCTCTAAAATAAACGCCGCGAGATTCCGTCCTTCTTTTTTGAAAACTTTTTCCAGGGCGTTCATATCATTAAAAGGAATGCTGAGCGTAAGCCGCGCGAGTTCATCAGGAACGCCGGCGGAGTCCGGAATTCCGAATGTGGCGGCACCCGAACCCGCTTTCACCAAAAGACTGTCGGCATGGCCATGATAACCTCCGTCAATTTTGAGAATTTTTTTGCGGCCGGTGAATCCGCGTGCAAGCCGTATCGCCGACATCACGGCTTCCGTGCCGGATGAAACCAAACGAATTTTTTCCATGGAAGGAAAAAATGAATTTATTTCGCGCGCAAGCTTCACTTCTTTTTGCGTCGCGGCGCCGAAACTTGTACCGTACTCAATTTCACGGCGAAGGGTTTGAATTAATCCGGCAGGACTGTGGCCAAAAATAAGCGCTCCCCAGGACATGCAAAAATCGATATATTTTTTCCCGGATTCATCCCAAAGAAAAGGGCTTTTGCCTTTGCGTATGAAAACCGGTGCACCGCCAACAGCCTTAAAAGCGCGCACGGGAGAATTGACTCCGGAGGGAATATATTTTTGAGCGAGAGAGAAAAGAGATTTTGTTTTATTTGTCATTGCGAGGAGGCCGCAGGCCGACGAAGCAATCTCAAAACCGGGATTGCTTCGCAATGACAGCATTAAGATTCAAGGGATTCATATTGTTTTTTGAGATTTTCGACTACGGCAGGGTCCGCCAGTGTCGTCGTATCGCCCAGGGCCTTGCCCTCTGCGATGTCGCGCAAAAGACGGCGCATAATTTTTCCGGACCGGGTTTTGGGAAGGTCCGCCGAAAAAAGAACTGCTTCAGGACGCGCGATCGAGCCGATTTTTTTTGCCACGTGTTCTTTCAAGGCCTTGGCAAGTTCCTCGCTGGGTTTGTGGCCGCTTTTCAGCGTCACAAACGCCGCCACGGCCTGCCCTTTGATGTCATGAGCTTTCCCAACCACGGCGGCTTCCGCGACTGCAGGATGGTCCACAAGCGCGCTTTCCACTTCCATCGTCCCAATCCGATGGCCGGCCACATTCATCACGTCATCGACCCGACCCATAAACCAAAAATAACCTTCCTGATCGCGATTGGCCCCGTCACCGGCAAAATAAACATCTTTTTTGGAAGGCCACTTCGACCAATATTGTTTTACGTATCTTTCGTCATCATTAAAAATCGTGCGAAGCATAGACGGCCAAGGTTTTGTCAATGCCACATAACCGCCGCCGGTTTCGATGCGTTCGCCGGCCTCATTCAAAATCTCCGCAGAAATTCCGGGAAACGGTTTTGTGGCGGAACCCGGTTTCGTGACGGTCATGCCCGGCAAAGGTGAAATGAGAATCGACCCGGTTTCAGTCTGCCACCAAGTGTCCACCACCGGGCATTTCTTGCGGCCGATATGCTCCTGATACCACATCCAGGCCTCGGGGTTAATGGGCTCGCCCACTGATCCCAGGAGACGCAGCGAAGAAAGATCGCAGCCGGCCGGAAAATCGTTTCCCCATTTCATGAATGCGCGAATGGCGGTCGGTGCCGTATAAAAAATCGTAACGCCGTATTTTTCGATTAATTTCCAAAAGCGATTTTTCTCGGGCCAGTCAGGCGCACCTTCATACATTAAAACCGTGGCCCCATTCGAAAGCGGCCCATAAATCACATAACTATGCCCTGTAATCCATCCGATATCCGCCGTACACCAATAAACATCTTCATCTTTTAAATCGAAAATCCATTTGGTGGTAGCATAAACCCCGGTCAGATAGCCGCCGGTTGTATGAACAATCCCTTTGGGTTTTCCCGTGGTCCCGGAAGTATAGAGAATAAACAACATGTCTTCGGCATCGGTTTCAGCCGGCTCGCAATAAGAGTCTGCCTCTTTCATTAATTGATGCCACCAATAGTCGCGCCCTTCCTGAAAAGCACATTGAAAGCCAGAATTGGCGGAACGCTGGACAACAATGACATTTTTGACCGAGTTGACGCCTTGTAAAGCTTCATCAGTCACTTTTTTCAAATGGATTTGATTGCCGCGCCTCCATCCAAAATCTGCCGTGATCACAAGTTTGGCCTGAGCGTCGTTCATGCGGTCACGCAAAGATTCGGCGCTGAATCCTCCGAATACCACGCTATGGACCGCGCCAAGACGGGCGCAAGCCAGGCAGGCAATAAGAAGTTCGGGGATGAGCGGAAGATAAAGTCCTACGCAGTCGCCTTTTTGAATGCCCAATTTTTTCAGGACATTGGCGCATTGATTGACTTCGCGGTAAAGGTCCCAATAAGTCAGTGTGCGTGTATCGCCCGGCTCACCTTCCCAAATCACGGCGGCTTTGTTGCGCTTATCATGATGGCCGGTCTGGGAAAAAACGTGGCGGTCCACACAATTGACCGAGGCATTGATTTTTCCGCCGACAAACCATTCGGCATGCGGCGGTTTCCAATCGAGGATTTTTTTCCACGGCTTCATCCATTGAAGTTCGGAAGCCCAAGCCGCCCAATAAGCCTCGGGATCTTTAGCGGCTTTTTCATAAATGGCTTCGTCTTTGATCCAGGCATTTTTTTGAAAATCCGCGGGCGGGGGAAATTTTCTGTTTTCCTGCAAAAGAACGTCAATCGCCGATTGGGAAACAACGGTTTGCGATAAATCGGTTTTAGAGTTCTTCATCAAATTTCCAATTGGTATACAGATGATAATCGAGAATGCGTTCGGGGTATTCGCTGATGCGGAAGGTGAAGTTGGCGATGCCGCCTTGCGGCAATATTTCCGGCTCAGGGGCCATGCTCGTGCTGAGGGCCGGGATTTTATTTTTATCGAAAATGACGACGCTTACGCGCAAATCGCGTATGGAATGCCCGATATTATTGATGACAATCCCGCGCAATTCGGCACCTTTGTCGTGCTCGAAGCTGGAGGCCCCCCCTTTGACAATGACTTGTCGGGGAAGTTTTTGAAAACTTTCGATTTCGGGAAAGGCTTCGATTCCCATGGTAAGAGCGTATTATCCACGGAATATTGCCAAGCTCAAGCTAATTTACGCGAGATGGACTTGTTCGATGAGCTTCTCGAGGCGGTCTTTCTGATAATTCTCGGAGGTAAGTTCTTTGCGTTCTTTGAGAACGCCGATAAAGGCCTTCACAACTTCGGGATCAAACTGTGTCCCCGAACACACAATGAGTTCATTGACGGCATCTTCAATAGTCATGGTTTTTTTGTAACGGCCGCCCGCAATGCGGATGGTGTCATAGGAGTCAATCACGGCAATGATGCGCGCACCCAGCGGGATTTCATTCCCCTTCAGGCGGCATGGATATCCTTCCCCGTTAAACCATTCATGATGATGCAGCACCAGCACGGCCTCTTCCTGTAAAAATTTAATGGGCTTCAAAATTTTATAGCCCATGTAAGGGTGCTGCTTCATGAGTTCATATTCCGAGAAAGTCAATTTCCCCTGTTTCAAAAGAATGCTGTCAGGAATGCAGATTTTCCCAACATCATGAAGAAGCGCCGCATGCTCCACCACTTCGGCTTCATCCAAAGTCATGCCCATGATTTCAGCCACCTGCATGGAATATTTGGCGCAGCTCGCCGCATGACCTGCCGTGAAACGGTCTTTGCTTTCAAGCGCCAGGATCATGGCTTTGGAGGCATCGAGATACCCGCGCCGGGCGGTGTCGGAAATTTCGGAAAGATGGCGCTGAAAATTCATAATTTTATCGTCGCTGATTTTAAAACTCGGCATGCCTTCTGTGAAGACAGACATGATGTCTTTATAAAGGGTCACGCGGTTACGGCCTCCGACTTTGGAGCGCAGCAGGGCCTGTCCGGCATAGGTCATCAGTTCGCAGCGATTTTGCATGGAATCTTCGGGAAAAGCAGAAATGCCGATAGAAACGGTGAGATTAAATTCCAGCTGGCCCACTTTAAAAACATGTTCGGCGAAGGTCGCCTTCAAACGGGCCGCCAGATGCGCGGCGCCTTTATAATCGACATTCGGCAGAATCAAAGCAAATTCTTCCCCGCCATAACGGGCCACAAGATCGCTCAAACGGCAATTGTCAAAAAGAATATGGGCGCATTGTTTGAGAATGCTGTCTCCAATGCGGTATCCTTCTTTTTCATTAAATGTCTTAAAGTGGTCAATGTCGACCAGCAGACAGGACACAGGATATTTATGGCGAAAGGCGCGTGAAAATTCCTCGACTACACGTTCGTGAAGATAACTGTGATTTAAAAGACCCGTCAATTCGTCGCGGATCGCAAGTTTTTGTGCTCTTTCTTTCTTTTGAGTGAAAACTTTTTTGGGAGCATTTTTTTTGAATTTTTTGCATGATTCTCTGAGCTGACGCGCGAGGTCCGTAAAATCTTCGCTGTTTCGCACAATCACATCCGCCACTCCCTGACGCACGGCTTCACGCACCAATTCATCATCGTGAATGGGGGTCATTAAAATAAAAGGGATTTGGGGATAGTTTTGATTAAACTGCGTCAAAATGCTCAAACCGGATTGGCCGTCGATTTGGGATTCGACCAAAAGTAAATCGTAGGAATTTTCAGCGAGTTTCTGATAGGCCTCTTCAAGATTCAGGGCATGATCAAAACGAGAAAAAAAATGCTTATTTTCTTCGAATTCTTTTTGCAGGCGGGAGAAAATCTCAAGATCATTTTCCACCACAAGTACGGAAAAGCTCTGCCTTCCGCGGACCGCCATACTGCCCCCTTTTTAAAATCGAACTCTAGCTAGAAGTATAGCTGTGCGGAAAGGCCTTTTCAAATAAGGCGGGGAAATAGTTTTAACTATTTGATACTAATGAGGTTAGAGCGAATCCAGGCTCGTTATTCCAAAGGGCGATTTGTTTGGCATAATAGGTGAGAAAAATACCCGCTCCGGCACGGGCCAGAGAGGTCATGGTTTCCATGACCATATTTCTTTCATCCACCATTCCTTTTTCACTGGCGGCCTTGATCATGGAATATTCACCGCTTACGGAATAAGCCGCAATTGGAACATCAAATTTTTGAGAGGCCTCGCGAATTATGTCCAAATAAGCCAGTGCGGGTTTGACCATAATGATGTCGGCGCCTTCTGCAAGATCCAGGGAGATTTCGCGCATGGCTTCTTTGCGATTAGCCGGGTCCATTTGATAAGTTTTTCTGTCTCCGGAAGCGGGTGCGCTGTGCGCTGCTTCGCGAAAAGGCCCGTAAAAAGCCGAGGCGTATTTTGCCGCATAACTCATCACCGGAAGATTCTGAAATCCTTTCACATCAAGCGCAGAACGAATCGCTTTCACGCGGCCATCCATCATGTCGCTGGGCGCAACCAAATCCGCACCCGCTTCGGCGTGGGAAAGCGCAACATCGGCAAGAAGCCGGATTGAACTGTCGTTATCGATTTCCCCTTTTTCATTCACAAGCCCGCAGTGGCCGTGACGCGTATAAGCACAAAGGCAAATATCGGTGATGACTAAAAGGTCGGGGAATTGCTTTTTTACGGCACGCAGGGTTTTTTGAATAATGCCTTCGCGCGACCAGGCTTGGCTGGCTTTTTCATCTTTTAAATCCGGAATACCAAAAAGAATCATGGAATGAATTCCTGCTTCGACTAATTCTTCTAATTCCGGAAGAAGGGAATCCGGCGAAAAGCGAGAAATGCCCGGCATGGCTTCGATAGGTTCCACAATGCCGCGGCCTTCCCTCACAAAATAAGGCATGATGAATTGATCGAGTGAAAGGCGGGTCTCGCGCACGAGCCGTCTTAAAGGTGCGCTGCCGCGAAGGCGCCGCAAACGCGTAGCAGGAAAAGATTCGTTATTTTGCATGAGTCATGGCCTCAACCAGTCCTAAAAGAGTGTGCTCCCGGGCTTCACGATAAGGTCTTAATCCGAAATCCAGCAGAGTGTTAGTGGTCACAGGACCAATGGAAATAAGCCGGCTTTTTGCCGCCACAGAGCCTTTTGCCCGGTTCAGCGCCTCAAAGAAATTTTTGACCGTGGATGAACTGGTGAACGTAATATAATCGATTTTCTCGGATTTGATCAAGCGTTCCAATTTGCTGTTCCGGTTCCCGGCTGGGACGGTGCGGTAAGCCACCACCTCGGACACAAAACCGCCTTGCTTCTCAAGTTCGTCCTTTAAAAATTTTGGGGCAATATCGGTGCGCGGAAGAAGAAATCTCTGGCCGGAAATTTGATTGCGCTGTTTGAATTCAGCGATCAAGGCTTCAGAAGTAAATTTTTTGGGAACAAGGTCGGCGAAAATTCCGTTCTCCCGCAATGCCCCTGCCGTCGCATCACCGATTGCCGCAATTTTGAGATGAGCAAGATTGCGCGCATCTTTTTTGTTTTCACGCAGCCGGGCAAAAAAATAAGAAACGCCGTGAACACTTGTAAAAATAACCCAATCGAAACTTTTGATGCTCTTGACTGCCCGGTCCAAATCCTGCCAATTTTTGGGCGGTTCAATTTGAATCGCGGGAAATTCCATCACACGGGCCCCTTCATTTTCAAGAATACGTCGAAGCCCGCTCGCCTGGGTGCGCGCGCGGGTGATGAGCACGGTTTTCCCCGAGAGCGGTTTTTTTTCGGCGGAATTTTTGACGCCCGAAAACCAATTGAGTTTTTTCCGGTAACGATTGACCTCTCCGATAATCATGAGGGCCGGCGAGCTCATGCGCTGGGACTTCACCTTTTGAAGAATGCCGCCGAGATTTCCTTCCGCCACACGCTGCCGCGGAAGCGTTCCCCATTCAATCACACTTACGGGTGTTTGCAGTGATTTTCCCCCGTCTTTCAGGGATTTTACAATGGAAGCCAATCTTTTAATTCCCATAAAAGCAACCAGAGTCCCGTTAAAAGAGGCGAATTTTTTCCAATCAAGAGAGGACATTTTTTTGTGCGGATCTTCATGCGCCGTGGCAAAGAGCACGGCTGAAGACAATTTTCTATCGGTGACCGGAATTCCCGCATAAGCCGGTACCGCATATCCGGCGCTTACGCCCGGAACAATTTCAAACGGGACATGATGATCTTTGAGATAAGAAGCTTCTTCGGCGCCGCGGCCAAAAATAAACGGATCGCCGCCTTTAAGCCGGACCACGATTTTGCCTTTTTTGGCAATTCGGACAAGTATACGATTGATTTGCTGCTGGCGAATATTTCCGCCTTTTTCGCTGTCTTCCTCATCACTGCTTTTTTTGCCGGCATAAATTTTTTCAGCGCGGGCCGCAAAAGCAAGGATTTCAGGATTGACCAGCCGGTCATACACGACGACATCCGCTTTGGCCAACAGCATAGCGCCGCGCAAAGTCAGCAGCCCGGAATCACCCGGCCCTGCACCCACAAGATAAACCGTCCCGTTTTTTTTCATTGTTCCTTTGGCTTTTCCGTCATTCTGAACCGCCGACCCTCTGCGAGGGCAGTAAAAAGCACGAGGCGGTGAAGAATCTCACAACTGAGATCCTTCGCTCCGCTCAGGATGACGAAGAGTCGGCCGCACATTCTGTTTTATTTTTTCCAGAATCACTCGGCCACCGTTTGCTAAAATTAAATTCGCGAGATTTTCGCCAAGATGGGCCGCCTGATCGAGGGTGCCTTCGATTCTTTGCTCCACCCATTCATGCCCTTCCGTGGCAAAAAGCGCTCCGCGGGCAGTAATCCGCCCATTATGAACCGCCGTCGTCACGCCGCAGGGAAGCTGACATCCGCCTTCAAGCCGGCGCAAAAAGGCGCGTTCGCAGTCCAGTCTTTTCCCGCTCAGCGCGTGATGCAAAGGCTCAAGAATTTCATCCACTTCTTGGTCATTCACACGGCTTTGGACCGCAATCACACCCTGTCCCGGCGCCGGATAAAAAGTATCTTCCGGAAAAATTTCACTCACACAATTTCCGAAACCAATGCGTTTGATCCCGGCATAGGCAAGAACAACGGCGTCGAATTCTCCGTCATCGATTTTTCGTATACGCGTATCCACATTGCCGTGAATTTCTTCGACAATCAGCTCGGCATTCCAGCGAAGGAGCTGCATTTTTCGCCTGAGAGAACTCGTGCCGATGCGCGCGCCCAGCGGAAGCTCGGAAAGTTTTTTCTTGTCACGGCTGACGAGACAATCACGCGGGTCTTCGCGCTCAAGCACCGCTCCGATTTTGAGTCCGTCCGGCATGATTGCCGCAAGATCTTTGGCGCTATGCACGGCCAAATCAATTTCACTTTTTAAAAGAGCGTCTTCAATTTCGCGTGTATAAATCCGTTTGGTTTCAAAAGGGGCCGTGCCGCCGCGGCGTATCATATCGCCGCTTGTTTTGATTTTAACAATCTCAACCGTGACGAGCGGAAAATCCTGGCTGATACGGGTTTTGACAAGCTCGGCCTGATAAAGCGCCAACTGGCTTCCCCGCGTTCCGATACGGATGGAGGATTTCACTCGTCTTGGTCCAGATGAAAGAGCGACCGGAGGGC
>JACPXL010000073.1 GCA_016196555.1 Candidatus Omnitrophota bacterium
GTAAGCTCCGGCTCTGATAGTTTCATTGCCGCGGGTTTATTCCACCCAAATCCGCTGTTATTTGCTGGCTTTGCCATGTTGAACCCCTCCATGTTAGGTGTCCTAGAATCGTCATGCCCGATGCAATAGATTAATTGTAAATGAATCCAATGTCACTCATTCATTTTCTGCGACATTCGTACTTTCGAAAATCTTATCCGCGGAATCGCGCGCCATCTGTTGTTCCGCTGCCAGTCTTGCTTCAAGAATACGGAAATCAGAAACACGTTTCAAATCCCGGCTCAGTCCAAACCACGAAAGAAAGCCAATCAGCCATTTGCTGGGGTCCCATTGATACCAGCGTACTCCATTGCGGTAATCGCCCGGAAAACGGTGATGAAAATTGTGATAGCCCTCCCCGTTGGTCAGAAAGGCGACCAGCCAATGATCTTTCGCGGTTGCGTAAATATCGTAGGTGGCCTTACCGAACATGTGGCAAACTGAATTGATGGCAAAAGTGCTGTGATAGACCACGGTGAGTCTCAGGCATATGCTGAAAAGAAAAGCCCCCAGAAGATGCCCGCTTAAAAAACCGAGGACCAGCGGCATCAGAATCCCGCTCGAGACGGCCCAAAGGAGATAATGCTTGTCCTGATGCATGACGAGACTATTTTTTTGAAGGTCTCGGACATTGTCCAGATTCGACCGGTGTTTCCAGAAAATAAGCCAGCCGATATGGGCATAGAAAAATCCCTTTTTAATATTGTAGGGATCGTTCTCCGTATCCACGTAACGGTGATGGTCCCGGTGCTGCGAAGACCATCCAAGCGCCGACATCTCGAAAGCCGCGGCACCGAAGAAAAGAAAGAAAAACTCGACGAGAGGATGGGCCTTGTACGTAACGTGCGAAAATAAACGGTGATAGCCGGCCGTGACACTGATCCCCGTGGCCCATAAATAAAAGATAAAGAGAAAAATTTCAGATGAAGAAATCCCAAACCGGGATAGATAAAAAGGGCATCCGATCAGCGCAGCAACGGTTGTGCCGCTGAAAAAAATAATATTCAGCCAAATGTTCTCTCGGATAGGCCCGGAAGTTGTTTTTATGTTCATGACGCGGTTACCGCTTGCAGCCGGGACCGCATCAATTTACGGTAACGCAGTCTCCCGACTTTTTTTCTCATTTGATTCAGCGTTGTGGTCTTAAGGCATTGCAAAATATTTTCCTTCGCCCTGCTCCATATCAAATGAAGGGGGCAGGCATTCGCGGAGGAACATTCATTCAGTCCCATCACACATTGATTGACAAGGGGCGAGACATTGTCAATGACCTGAACCACTTCAAAAAGAGAAATCGTTTCCGGAGACTTTCGAAAAGCAAATCCCCCGCACGGTCCGCGCTGCGATTCCAGGATCCCGCCGCGCACCAGGGTTTGAAAAATTTTGGCGATATAAGGCGCCGGCACGCCGGTCTTCCGGCTCACCTCGGGAATCATGGTCAGCGATCCTCTCTCTTTGGAAGCCAGATGACCCAGCGCCCGCAGGGCATATTCACAAGTCTTGGAATAAATCATAGGAAATAGATCCCCTTAATTCGGATAAGCATATCTTAAATATCGGCAAAACTCAATATTTCTTTCTATCGATCTTTATTTTATGCTTTCTGCTTGGAAGGACATTTGATACTTCCGTAAGAACAAAAGACACAGCAGTCGCCTTTCTTCGGCCGGAGAGTTGACTTGCAATTCTTACAGGGATAAAAAAAGACACACTGATCTGTAGGCATCTGTTCTTCTGATTCGTAACCACACCGGGGACATTTAATGATGGATTTAAGATTCATGACCAACCTTTTCCAAATTTATGCGTTGCATTGACCGCATCTCGATTTAGCAATCAGATTCCAAAGTGATGCACCAATGAGCATCGCGGCTCCAGTCCACATCAATCCGACGCTAAACCAAAGGTGACGCCCCGCATAAATCAGGATGGCTCCCGCTAAGCCCATTAAAAAAATCTTCCAATTTTTGTGTAATCTAAGCGACCAGCCAATGCGGATCCAAAGTGTCGCCTATACGACAAAAGCCGAAAATTTCTGTCTAGGGATTCCAGTGGAGGAAGGTCATCTCTCTCAATTAGGCAAGCCTAGGGTTCAAAGCTTTTAATTGGAAGAGGCTTGCCGTTTGGAGTTTTTAACAGGAATGCCTGAGTAATAGAGCGTTTCAGCGCTAAGATCTTGTTGATGAGGCCACTCCACGCCTCCCCAGATAATGCGAACCTTACTGAAATATTTCGGGTTCTGCAGCTCCTTAAAGATACCTCTTTTCAAATAGGGCTTAACGTTAAATAACCGTTTTTTTGAGCCTTTGAACTCTACATAGAGTTGGTAATTTTGACCTTCAACTGCCAGCCGCCAATCCGCCATCAGATCATTCACACTTCATTGATGAATCAGGCTCGATATCCGCTCATAAGCATCTTGCCGGATATCGGGAACCAAAGTCCGCATTGCGGAGCCGCCGGTGCCTGCCATAATAAACGTGGGGCCTTTCGCATAGGGGTCCTCGAAATATTTTTGGATATTCTCCTTAACGGATCGGCCTTGCTTGAATTTAACAATATGGCCTGAAATCTCCTGAGCCAGCCGTTCCTTTTCTGGACTGAAGAAAAGGACATAATAAGCGTAGTAAAGATCCTTTTGCTGCTTGTCCAACCTTTCACGTTGATTAAACGTAAGCAATTTATGGAAAGTAAAGATCGAAGGTTTGGGCATGTTTACTGTTTTTCCTTCGACATTGATCTTGATCGGCGATTCGAGCAAAATTTCAAAATCTTTGATTTCGTTGACCTTTATTTCCTGCCCAACAAGTTTTTTCTTTACCGTTTCAGAAGTTTCGGGTGAGGTAATAAATTCGACGTCAGCCCGTAAATCCTCCTTTCCAAGGTGGACAACGGGTACAAACGGGATAGAGCGATCCATCGAAAGATGATGTTCGCCATAATGTTTCTTTCGGACACAATCAGCGATAGTTTCAGATTTTCCGGCGGGCGCTTCCTTGAAACCGAAATCAATATCCACGGTTGTCAGCGGTTCATGCCGGATCCCTTTCCAAAGATACCGGGAATAAAGATAAGGCACCCATCCGCCGACCAGGACAAGATAAGGAAGAAAATCGTGAAGATCCTCAAGAACCTTCAGTAAAAGATCAAGCGGCTTCGATTTTTGGGGCAAAACTTTCTCCTTTTTTCGTCAAAATGCGCTTTAAATAGTCGGCATGCTCACGGCCGCGTTCCGGAAAATGATAAAGGTCAAGATAAAGCTGCAGATTGGAGACTAGAGGATATCCTTTGATCTTTTGAAGTCCAAAAAATACGGATTTTTTATAGTAGGGTTCGATCAGATGAACATTCCCTCCTTGTCTCAGCTCTTTCAGATCAAGAGTTTGTCTCAGTTCTAGGGAAATTCTTTTAAAGTTCTCCGGGTGGAGATAAAGGTAAACATTGGGAGTACGGACAAAATTTGTGATCAGATTGGCTCCGGTGTGCAAAGTTAAAGCATAGGCATCTGTTTTGGATTGAGTGAAGAAGCGTTTAATTTTGGGAAGAATATTGGAATCGGCAGTGTAATAGGCATGAGTCCGATTGAGCGCAAAATCATAGTACCGGGTCCATTCCTGAATGAGATCATCACCGTTCCGCAAAACTGCAAAAGCTGCCCGCCCCCGGGCTTCCCCTTTCAGGTATCCTTTTCCCCGCAATAAGGCCAGGACTTTGGCTGCCCACCCACGTCCGACCCCCAGCTCTCTTTCAAAATCCCTCACGACCCATTCCCGGCCGGGACTCTGAAGCATCTGGCGCAAAATCAATGTGGCTTTATCACTAAAAATAGGCTTCATTGATAAATGTCCTCTATTTGTTAATGTCCTCTATTTAGCGGACATTTTATAGGGGAGGACAAATAAAAGCAAATGCTATTTTTGAGAGAAGGAAAGGGGCTTTATTCGACATCGACGCCATACGTTTTAAAATCCATAAACCGCAGCAATCACTTCGCTTGCGAGCCCGTGTATAGTACTGCCAACGGTCAGCCGAAGGTATGAATAGAAACTTTCAATTTTTGCATACTCCAGATGATAAGCAATCTAGGGGGTTTTATTCAACAAAAAGGCGCTGCCGCAGGTTAATCTGCAGCAGCGCCTTTTAATTACTTTTGACAATCAATCTTAAAGCTTAAAAAGCATCTCCGCATAAGTCGGCACAGGCCATTCACTCGCCGGTAAAATTTGCTCAAGGGAATCAATATCCTTGCGCAATTCACCCTGAGCGGTAAAGACCTTGTCACGATAGGCTTCAGCTTTATGAAGCGCTTCGGAAATACCCTGCGCCTTTTTGGTCTCCGCTTCGAGCTTAGCCAATTTCTTGTTCGCATCCGCCAAAAAGTCTGATACCTTTTTTAACAATTCTTTTTGAACGATTGCGCTCGCACTTGCGGATTTCAATTTAGCGACAGTTTCCGCCAATTCAGCGGTATAACGGATCACCGCCGGGATGAACAGCCGCTTCACCATATCAATCGAAGCCTGCGCTTCAATATTAACATGCTTAGCGTACTGCTCGAGATAAATCTCATAGCGGGAATGCAGCTCTTCCTTGGAAAGCACTTTGTATTTCTCAAAGAGCTTCACGGCCGATGCATTGGCCATAGCGGCCAAGGCTTCTACCGTTGAGCGAATATTGGGAAGATCACGTTTTTTTGCTTCTTTCACCCAATCTTCCGAATAATTGTTCCCATTAAAAATAATGCGGCCATGTTCTTTGACCGTCTCACGCACAATGGCTGCCGCTTCCTTATTGATGTCCTTAGCTTTTTCAAGCCGGGTTGCGATTTGATCAAGGGATTCGGCGACAATGGTGTTAAGAACAGTATTCGGGCCGGAAATCGAGGCCGAAGAAGGGACCATACGGAATTCAAACTTATTACCTGTAAAGGCAAAAGGAGAAGTCCGGTTTCTGTCGGTATTATCTTTCGGCAGCGACGGAAGTGAGTCAACGCCGATATTGAGATAGTGCTGACCGCGGGAATGCGCCTTTTTGCTTTGTCCAAGCGCCATCAAAATATCCGTCAGCTCTTCTCCCATAAAAATGGAAATGATGGCCGGAGGTGCTTCATTGGCTCCAAGCCTTAAATCATTACCAGGATTCGCAGCACCTGCACGGAGTTTATCCGCATGCCGGTCTACCGCAATGATAACCGCACTAAGGAAAAGCAAAAATTGCTCGTTATCATGAGGCGTATTGCCTGGCTCGAGGAGGTTGACTCCATCATCGGTTGCGAGGGACCAGTTGTTGTGTTTTCCCGATCCATTCACTCCCGCATACGGTTTCTCATAAAGCAAGCACACCAAACCATGGCGAAGGGCAACTTTCTGCAAACACTCCATCACAAGCTGATTGTGGTCAGCTGCAATATTGGTGGTTGAAAAAATCGGGGCCATTTCAAACTGGGCCGGCGCCACTTCATTATGCTTTGTTTTTGCGGAAACACCCATTTTCCAAAGTTCCGTATCCAAATCTTTCATGAACTTAGAAACGCGGTCTTTAATGGCCCCAAAATACTGGTCTTCGAGTTCTTGGCCTTTGGGGGCTGGGGCGCCGAAAAGAGTGCGGCCGGTAGTGATCAAATCCAAACGCTTATCGTAATATTTTTTATCAATCAAAAAATATTCTTGTTCAGGTCCAACCGTTGAAGCAACACGCGTCGACGTTTTATTTCCCATCACACGCAAAACTCTGAGCGCTTGTTTTGATACGGCATCCATTGAACGAAGGAGCGGAGTTTTTTTGTCGAGCGCTTCACCCGTATAAGAACAAAAAGCTGTCGGAATTGTGAGCGTGACATTTCCCGCATCATCCGTTTTCAAAAAGGCTGAGGAAGTGCAGTCCCAAGCCGTGTATCCGCGGGCTTCAAAAGTAGCTCTTAAACCACCGCTCGGAAAAGAAGACGCATCAGGTTCGCCCTGAATAAGTTGTTTTCCGGAAAATTCCATAATAACGCTGCCATCGGGGGTAGGCGAGATAAAGGCATCGTGTTTTTCTGCAGTCTTACCGGTAAGAGGCTGAAACCAATGCGTGTAATGCGTTGCCCCTTTTTCAATGGCCCAGTCTTTCATGGCATTGGCAACAACATTGGCCACTTCAACTGTCATCGGATGACCTTGTTCTATGGTTTTCCTTAGGGATTTATAAGTTTCCTTTGGAAGTCTTTCTTTCATGATTTTGTCGTTAAAAACATTTGAACCGAAAACTTCTGTGATCTCTGGCATGACTCTTTCTCCTTGATTTATTTTTTTACTGCGCCTTAGCCTATGGCTGCGGCGTCCTACAGGTGGGGATTCTATCTCATTGGTCAAGATGAAGCACGAAAAAAATTAAGGATTTTGTCACTCCAACTCCCCTAAATAGGCGCGCTTGACCATCGGATTGACAAGCAATTCTCCGCTGGGCCCTTTTAATTGAATACGTCCGCTCTCAATCACATAGCCGTAATCGGAAAGCTCAAGCGCTTTCCAGGCGTTCTGTTCCACCAGCAAAATCGTGATCCCGCGCTCGTTAATTTTGCGTATTAATAGAAAGACCTGTTCGATAACCTTTGGCGCAAGCCCAAGGCTGGGTTCATCGAGAAGGAGCAGCCGCGGCCGCGCCATCAAAGAACGCGCCATGGCCAGCATTTGCTGTTCGCCGCCGCTTAAATTCCCTGCGAGTGATTTCAAACGTTTTTCCAAAATCGGAAAAAGCGAAAGCATTTCTGTGCGGTCTCTGGCGACTTCCTTATCACGCCGGGTATAAGCTCCCAGATCAAGATTTTCTCCCACGGTCAAATGCGGGAAAATACGCCTTCCTTCCGGGACTTGGACAATTCCCCGCCGCACAATGGCGTCCGGCTGAAGCTTTTCAATTTTCTCTCCTTCAAAAAGAATATTTCCCTTGCGGGCCGAAACAAGACCGGAAAGCGTCATCAGGAAGGTTGTTTTCCCTGCCCCGTTGGACCCTATCAGCGAAACGATCTTCCCTGCCGGGACCGTCAATTCAATTCCTTTGAGAATTTCAATCCGCCCATATCCGGAATGAAGCTCGGAAACTTCTAACATTAACGATGCCCTCTGCGGCCCAAATAGGCCTCGATCACACGCGGATGATTTTGAATTTCCACCGGTTTGCCTTCGGCAATTTTTTTTCCATAATCAAACACGACAATATTATCTGAGACGGGCATGACCACTTTCATATCATGCTCAATTAAAAGAATGGTCACTCCGTTGTCGCGAATCGAGCGTATAAGGTCCAAAAGTTCTTTTTTTTCTTTGGGATTCATGCCGGCGGCCGGCTCATCCAGCAAAAGCAGTTTCGGATCCGAGGCCAAAGCCCTTGCCATTTCAAGTTTTCTTTGATGGCCGTAGGAAAGGTTAAGCGCCAGATCATGGGCCCTTCCGCTTAAGCCAAAAAAGGCGAGAAGGCGATGCCCATGAGTGTTAAGACGTTTTTCAGTCACTTTAAAACGGCGGGTGGAAAGAAGAGAATCCAATAAATTTAAGCGCGTCCGCACATGCATCCCTACCAGGACATTTTCAAACGCCGTCATATGTTTGAATAGACGAATCGTTTGAAAGGTGCGCGCAATCCCTTTTCCGATAATATCGTGAGGGTCCAAACGATTTAAAAGGACCTGTTCCCCATAATAAATTGAGCCTTCTTCGGGCGAGGCCAATCCGGTAATACAATTAAAAAGCGTGGTTTTCCCCGCGCCGTTCGGCCCAATCAGGCTGACAATACTGCCGCGCTGAACCGAAAAACTAATGTTCTCAAGTGCCGTCACTCCGCCAAAACGCTTGGTCACATTTTCCACATTTAAAATGGGGAATTCTGAAAGTCCGTTTCCGCCTTTCATGAAAGCGGCTCCGCCGGCTTTTTCTGAAATTCTTCCGAATGGCGCACCTCGGGCAAAATTCCCTGCGGACGAATCAGCATAATGATAATCATGGAAATTCCAAAAAGAAGCATGCGATAAGTATCGAAACCGCGTAGAAATTCGGGCAGCAGGCTCAAGATGAAGGCGCCCAAAATCGCGCCAAAAATATTTCCCAAACCGCCCAGAACTACCATGGCAAGCACCATCACGGAAACCACAAAATCAAAACTGTCGGGTGAAACGGTCCCCTGTTTGCTTCCAAAAACCGCTCCTGCGATTCCGGCAATAAAACCTCCGATGGCAAAAGCCCACAGCTTGGCTCCCATTAAATTAACTCCCATCGAAGAAGCCGCCAATTCATCCTCACGCATGGCCACCCAGGCCCGGCCAAGGGGTGAAAATTCCAGTCGCCGCAGCGCTAAGACAACGAGAAAAATAAGAACGAGCAGTAAATAGTAATAAGGTGCTGAGCGAACTCCGAATTCGTAATTTAAAAATCCAATCGCGGGATGGTCAATCCCGGAAAAGCCGTTCGGCCCGCCGGTAATTTCATCGAGATTATTGAGGGCAATCCGGACAATTTCGCCAAAACCAAGAGTGACGATGGCCAGATAATCACCGGACAAGCGAAGCGCAGGAAAAGCAAAAAGCATCCCAAATGCTGCGGTGGCAAATGCGCTTATAATCATTCCTCCCCAAAAGGGAATATGAAGATGATGATTCACAAGCGCGTAAGTATAAGCTCCCATTGCAAAAAGCGCCGCATAACCCAAATTGAGAATTCCGGCAAAACCCACAATCACATTGAGGCCGAGAGCTAAAAGCATAAAAATCCCGGCGGTGACCAGAACATCGATATGATAGGGATTGCGGTCCAGCAGAGGAAAAAGAAACGCCAAGAAAAAAAACATTTCCGGAAGGATTTTAAAACTGATAGCTTTCTTTTTTTTGGCCGTCATACTTTTTTAGAAACCCGGGCTCCCAATAAACCCGAAGGACGGAAAAGAAGAATTAAAACCAAGATTAAAAACGCAAAAACATTTTTCCATTGAGAAGACAGA
>JACPXL010000001.1 GCA_016196555.1 Candidatus Omnitrophota bacterium
TCACGAGGTATTTCGATAAATCCGGTCGGCTTTCCCATCTTAATTAATTTCCACCTACTCGGGAGAGATCGCGGGAATTTTCTTCAAACGCGGCCATAATGGCTTGTTCGCCGGTGAGGCCTGCGCTTTTGACGCGTTCCAGGGCGAGCCGCACCCGCTTATAATCTTTCGGAAGGACTTTCACAAATTTCGGGACCATGTCGTCCCACAAATCGAGGATGTGTTTAGCGCGGCGGCTTTCCGTAAATTTGGCGTGATTTTCGATCATACGTTTTATTTCCGCAATTTCTTCAGGGCTTTCCAATTTTTCCAATCCCACCATTTGCTGATTGCAAAGCGGAGGGAATGTTCCGGCCACATCAAGCACATACGCCACACCGCCCGACATTCCGGCCGCAAAATTCCGTCCCGTCGGCCCGATCACCACCACACGGCCGCCCGTCATATATTCACAGCCGTGATCGCCGACAGATTCCACCACGGCATTCACTCCGCTATTACGGACACAAAACCGCTCGCCTGCCATACCGCGGATATACGCCTCGCCTGCCGTAGCGCCGTAAAACGCCACATTTCCGATAATAATATTTTCTTCGGGAACAAAGGTGGAGCCTTTATGCGGATAAACAATAATTTTTCCGCCGGAAAGTCCTTTGCCGACATAATCGTTGGCATCGCCTTCAAGTTCGAGCGTCATGCCCGGCGGCACAAATGCGCCGAAACTTTGCCCGGCGGAACCTTTAAATTTTAAATGAATCGTATCGTCCGGCAGACCTTTGGCACCGTGACGGCGCGTAAGTTCGCTTCCTGTGATGGTGCCCACCACACGATTGGTATTTTTAATCGGAATTTCGGCTTTGACTTTTTCACCGTTTTTAAGGGCCGGTTCGCAAATTTTTAATAGTGTTGTGTTATCGAGCGCTTTATCCAAACCGTGGTCCTGAGGAATTTGGCAGTAACGTCCCACTTCCGGCGAAACATCCGGCTGACAAAGAATTTTGGAATAATCCAACCCGCGCGTTTTCCAGTGGTCCACTGCTTTTTTCATTTCGAGTTTGTCGGTGCGCCCGATCATTTCGCTTAATTTGCGGAAACCAAGCTGCGCCATAATTTCGCGAAGCTCCTGGGCAATAAAAAACATAAAATTCACCGCATGCTCAGGATCGCCGGAGAATTTTTTCCTTAAAACCGGATCTTGTGTCGCCACACCGACAGGGCAAGTATTCAAATGGCAAACACGCATCATGATGCAGCCGAGCGCCACAAGCGGCGCAGTGGCAAATCCGAATTCTTCGGCACCGAGAAGTGCGGCAATCGCCACGTCACGGCCGGTTTTGAGCTGGCCGTCCGTTTCCACTACGATACGGCTTCGTAAATTATTTAAGACAAGCGTTTGATGAGTTTCGGCCAATCCAAGTTCCCACGGAATTCCGGCATGCTTGATACTGGATTGCGGCGATGCGCCGGTCCCGCCGTCATGTCCGCTGATTAAAACCACGTCCGCATGAGCTTTTGCCACGCCGGCCGCGATGGTGCCCACTCCGACTTCGGCCACGAGTTTCACACTGATGCGCGCTTGGGTGTTAGAATTTTTGAGATCATGAATCAGCTCCGCCAAATCTTCAATGGAATAAATATCATGGTGAGGCGGCGGAGAAATCAAGCCGACTCCCGGGGTGGCATGCCGTACTTTCGCAATCCAAGGATAAACTTTTTGACCGGGAAGCTGGCCGCCTTCTCCAGGCTTCGCGCCCTGAGCCATTTTAATTTGAAGTTCTTTGGCCTTTACAAGATAAAGGCTTGTCACTCCGAAACGTCCGGAGGCGACTTGTTTAATGGCGCTGTTGCGGGAATCCCCGTTAGAATCCAGTTCATATCGTGCTGGATCTTCGCCGCCTTCGCCGGTATTGCTTTTGCCGCCGATGCGATTCATTGCAATCGCCAGACTTTCATGCGCCTCTTTGCTGATGGAGCCATAAGACATGGCACCGCTTTTAAACCGCTTTACAATCGCTTCAACCGGCTCAACCTCTTCAATCGGAACCGGGCTGGCCGGAGATTTGAATTCCAAAAGCCCGCGCAAAGTGCAGTAATGCCGGGACTGTTCATTCACGGCCTTGGAATATTCCTGAAACACTTTGTAATTTTTTGTGCGCACGGCGAGCTGGAGTTTGTGGACGGTTTCGGGATTGAAGAGATGGTATTCGCCGTCTTTACGCCATTGATATTGTCCACCGGGATCAAGCGTTTGACCATTCACGGACCTTTCCGGGAAGGCATGGCGATGGCGCCTTAAAACTTCTTCCGCCAAAACCTCGATATCGACACCTTCAATGCGTGAAGGAGTCCATGTGAAATATTTATCCACGACAGAATGATTGAGTCCGATGGCTTCAAAAATTTGGGCGCCGCCGTAACTTTGAATGGTGGAAATTCCCATCTTGGACATGGTTTTAACCACGCCTTT
Organism: Candidatus Omnitrophota bacterium; assembly: GCA_016196555.1. Lineage (GTDB taxonomy): Bacteria > Omnitrophota > Omnitrophia > Omnitrophales > Aquincolibacteriaceae > JACPXK01. The sequence continues at coordinate 2,468 of JACPXL010000001.1, forward strand.
GGCCACAGCTTTGGAATAATTTTTCACCGCGGTTTTGTGGTCCACATCTTTGAGAATCCCTTGGCGAATTAAATCATCCAGCGTTTCGAAAGCAAGATAAGGATTGACCGCGCCAACGCCGTATCCGATTAAAAGTGCAAAATGATGCACTTCGCGCGGCTCTCCGGACTCGAGCACAAGCCCAACTTTGGTACGCGTTCCTTCGCGAATTAAATGATGATGAAGGCCCGCAACCGCTAAGAGCGCAGGGATTGCCGCGTGATCGTGATTGATTCCGCGATCGGAAAGAATCAAAAGATTAGCACCATTTCGAATCGCCCGGCTGGCCAATTCAAAAAGTTTTTCCATGGCCGTTTCAAGTGATTTGCCGCCGCCATTGGCATCATACAAAATTGGAAGTGTGACCGATTTAAAATCGGTATGTTTAATTTGGCGGAGCTTTTCAAACTCTTCATTGCTAAGAACAGGACTTTTTAATTTGATTTGCCGCGCGCTTTTAGGTTCGGGCTGAAGCAAATTGCGTTCTGGACCAATTGTTGTTTCAGTTGAAGTAATAATTTCTTCCCGAATACAATCGATCGGAGGATTGGTGACCTGGGCAAAAAGCTGTTTGAAATAATTGTAAAGAAGCTGAGGCTTGTTGGACAAAACCGCAAGCGGCGTATCGGTCCCCATTGAACCAATCGGCTCGACGCCGTCTTTGGCCATCGGCGCCATCAAAATGCGCAAATCTTCAAACGTGTAGCCGAATGCCTGCTGGCGCAGAAGAACGGTTTTATGATCCGGTTCTTGAACATGCTGAGCTTCGGGCAAATCATCCAATTGAATAAGGTTTTCTTTAAGCCAAACGCGATAAGGCTGGGCCGTGGCGATTTTTTTCTTAAGTTCATCATCTGCCACAATGCGGCCTTCCTCGGTATCGATTAAAAACATGCGTCCGGGCTGGAGGCGTCCTTTTTGAATGACTTTTTCCGGTGGAACTTCCAGCACGCCAACTTCGGAGGCCATAATCACAAGGCCGTCGGAAGTCACATAATAACGGGAAGGCCTCAATCCGTTTCTATCGAGCACAGCACCGATTTTAATTCCGTCCGTAAACGCAATTGAAGCGGGACCGTCCCACGGTTCCATCAAGGAACTATGAAATTCATAAAAGGCTTTTTTCTCATCGCTCATGCTTTCATGATTGGACCAAGGCTCGGGAACCATCATCATCATGGCGTGCGGCAGTGAACGTCCGCCCAGCACAAGAAATTCCAGGCAATTATCAAACATGGCCGAATCACTTCCATCCGCTGCAATGACGGGCATGATTTTTTTTATATCGTCTTTAAAAAGGTCCGAAGCGCACATGGCTTGGCGCGCGTGCATCCAATTCACATTGCCGCGGAGCGTATTGATTTCTCCATTATGTGCAATGTAGCGGTAAGGATGGGCGCGGTCCCAGCTCGGGAAAGTATTCGTGCTGAAACGTGAGTGGACCAGTGCAAGCGCCGTTTCCACAGCGGGATCGGCGAGCTCAGGGAAAAATTCTTCCACCTGCTCCGACATCAACATGCCTTTGTAAATAATGGTTTTGTAGGAAAGGCTGGAAATATAAAAATAATTCCCGCCCTTTATGCCGGAATATCGAATAGCGTTTTCGGCGCGTTTGCGGATGACATAGAGTTTGCGCTCGAACGCATCATCATTATTTAATTTAAGATTTCTTCCGACGTAAATTTGCCGGACCATAGGCTCACTCGCCTTCGCCGTAGGACCGAGCGTTCGGTTTTCTGTTTTCACCGTACGCCAGCCGAGAAAATGCTGGCCTTCTTCCTTAATAATTTGTTCGAAGATTTTTTCGCAAGCGCGCCGTTCATTCTCGTCCGGAGAAAGATAAACCATGCCGACGCCGTATTCGCGCACCGAAGGAATTTTCACGCCGTTTTTAGCGCACTCCTGCTTGAGATAAGCATGAGGGATTTGAAGAAGAATACCAGCGCCGTCGCCGGTATTCGCTTCGCAGCCGCAAGCGCCGCGATGACGAAGATTCAGCAAAACAGTGAGTGCGTTCTCGACAATTTTATGAGATTTTCTGCCTTTTACGTCCACAACAAATCCCACACCGCAGGAATCATGTTCAAACTGAGGATCGTAAAGGCCTTGAGCTTGGGGGCGATGGATTAAATTTTTCATCTTCTTCTGTCTTATTCGGGGGCCGATCCGTACATGAATTCTTTCAAATACTGGAGCTCATGCTGGGAATCCTGAAGGAGGGATTTGACAATGTCCCCGATGGAGACAATGCCCTGAAGTTCATCTTCCACCACCACCGGAATATGCCGCACTCTTTTCTCCGTCATGGTGGCCATAACGTCCTTAATGTTATCTTCCGGAGAAGCGATAAACACTTTTTTAGTCATCCAGGCATGAATCGGAATTTCCTCGAGATTTTTACTCTTGTCATAACAGGCCCTCATAATATCTCTCTCGGAAATAATCCCTACCACCTGATTTTTTCCATTTAAAACAATAAGGGCCCCTATTTTCTGATTGACCAGAAGATGCACGACATCCAGCAGGGGTTGATTCATCCGGATGGTCCAAACCTTTGATCCTTTAATTTTTAATATATCTTTTAGTTTCATAGTGTAAGCGCTATAGAATACATCAGCCGGCTATTCGGCGCAAATATCTATTTCACATTCAGTTTTTGGGGCCGGAATAATCGACGCATCTCTAATGTTATCAATAGGTTGGATTGAAAAATACTCCTCCTTTGATGCCGTTTTTTGGAGAATACAATCAAGATACCAATAGAGCATTTTTCCCGCGGTTTGACGTAATAGAAATCTGAAAAGACCGAATAAATGATGAAATTTAGCGAATCGATCACTTTTGTTAGCAACCGCGGAAGACCGGAATTTACGGAAAGCCTCTTTTTCCAGCATCTTGTCTGCATACTCTTTCTTCTCGAATGAAGCTGCGGTTAAATAAGTCTCGTAAAGCTCTCGATAATCTTCTCTGGATTCCTCCGCTGATTTCAATTCCAACCGGTTTACTTCTTCCACTACCTTTCGATAAAATTCCTTGTGATGTTTCATTCGCAGCACTTCATTCAAAAATGCGGCCGGATCAAAATCTTTAAGCACCACACCCCCGCCGTGTTTTTTAACTCTTTCCGCCGTTGCCCCGAGAGGCCCCGCAATGACGGGAATGCCCGCAACCCAAGACTCCGTCAACGTGTAAGAATAGGTTTCATGCCATGGAGAAACTAATCCGATTACATTGGGTTTAATCAGCCGAAGTCTATGCGTCACCTCTTCTCGGCGGTAGGCGCCATGCACATGAAAATTTTTTTTGCCGAGGAATTCTATCCAGTGACGCGCGTCTGTTCCCAGCATATGGACGGGAATATTCTGATGAAGCAGGCGTGGTATGATTTTTTTAATCATCGCATAACCTTTTTGTGGAGCTTGCGTGTACCCCAGGAAACAAACCGAAAAAGGTTTGTCCTTCCATCCATGCATGGGAGATTGTTGGCAATAAGCGGGAGCGCTATGCTCAATCACATTCATTCCCTTTGGCCGCCAAAAAACTTTTCGAAATTCCTTTAACGCGCATTCTGATGGAAAGATAAATTCATTCACAAATTGAAAAGCCTTTGCCATTTCGCAGCGCCAAGACCGGACATCAAGCCCCCAAACACCGTAATGGGCAAAGAAATATTCCATCAGCGGTTCTCGCTCACCCTGCCACTTTCCATCTTTGAATTGATAGAGCAAATTAAAATCCGGAGAAATGGCGTAATAATCATGAATGGACATGAAAATTGGAAGGGCCAAGGATTTGGCCGCATAAAGAATATCCAGGCTGTTATTCATGGTCAGATGCATATGAAGAAGATCAATACTGAAATCTCTCATGATTTTCTGATAAAGCTCTTCGAGCGGAGGGTTTCTCAGAGAGAGAAAAAACGGTGGACACGGTAAATTATAAGTATAAGTTGAATGAAATTGGCCCGCATACTCTTCAAGAAAAACACGATTGTTATGAATGTAGGTCACATAACAAGTGTAAATTCCGCCGAGCGACCGGACCAAATCACTGACATGAAATTCTGTTCCGCCGGTGCTTCGGCCGTCGATGGGATGATGGAGATAAAAAAGAATTCTCGGCTGAGAAGCACGAAATCCTCGTTTGATACGATTTAAGATTTTTTGTTTAAGCTGTTCAAAAACGCCGCTTTTCAAATATTTTTCATTGAGGCCTCGATAATAAGGATAGCGCTGATTAAGAATTCGTTCATGGACCTCCAAGGTGGATTCTCCCGACCCCAAAACGCCTGCCGCCTTCATGGAAATATGCCCGTGGTGATAAACAAAAGAATTTGCGGCAAGCGTAAAACGGTAACCGGCCTCACGCGCCTTCATGCAAAAATCATTTTCTTCGCCGTAGCCCCGGCCGAAAATTTCATCAAAAAATCCGATTTTACGGATCACCTCCCGTTTAATATAAAAACAAAACCCTACCGCAGTCGGAATTTCATGAATTTCTTTTTCTTGATAAGCGCTTAAAATTTCTCCGGCTTTTTGAATTCCTGCGGAATCTAAATGAGAAAGTTCGGGGACAGAATAAACCGAAGCATAATTAGAAAGCGGAATAGCGCCGCCGATATTTTCGCGCGCATAAACAGCACGCTGGAGATTGAGCAGCCAGTCTTTCGTGACCAGCGTATCGGTATTCAGGAGAAGGACATCATTAAACTCGGATTGCTTCATTCCGAGATTGCAGCTTTTAACAAATCCAAGGTTGTTTTCGTTTTTAAGATAAAGAATATTCTCGCCGGACAAAGAAAGATAAAAACTGTCGATTCTCTCATCCCGGCTGGCATCATTAATCAAAATTAAACGGTAATTCATTCCGGCCATATGATTCAGCACGCTTGTCACACAAGGCACAACATGTTCATAAGCCTCAAAAGTTGGAATGATAATGTCAATCTGGCGTTCCATTAAAGGCCCTGTCCTTTCACCGAAAACATTAAATTCCTAAACAGCACGAAAGTCAAAAAACGTAAAGTCTCGAAAGGATAGCGAATCATACGGCTGTACAAAAATCCCCACTTCCTTTCGCCCATGGCTTCAAGAAACGCGTAGGCATTTTCCAACTTTTCCCTTTTTTCAGAATTAATCTCCATGTTTTGAAGGAGTGATTGATAATAAATCATGAGGAAAGACCGGAGCCTCCCCAGCGCAAAAGGCCCAACGCAGCCGTAGCAGGAGCTCTTTCGGTGAATTCTCCAAGCGGTAAGTTTTTTAGGAATAAAATAAAATGAAGTGACGACGCTCAAATGCCCCAGCACCCACCAATCAAAATTTTTGATTTGTACAGGCGCAGAAGGAATACGTTCCAAGAATTGCCGGCGCATCATAAAGTGAGTAAAAGATGCAACCGCATTACGCCGGACAAACTGGCCGAACAAATCAACGGGCCTGCGCGCAGGGATCATCCATCGTATTCCCAGCTGATAAAATTTCCAGTAAAGCGCCGCCCAAAAATCTCCCGTAGGCTGATAACTTGAAAAGACAACGCCGGCTTCAGGGTTCTTCTTGAAGGCTGCGATTTTTTCTTCGAGATTTGCGGGATACCAGAAATCATCCGCTTCGAGGAAAGCGATCAATTCCCCCCGGACTTTAGAAAAAGCGACTTCATAACTTTTCACAACCCCGCGATTGGCATTTTCAGAATGGGTAAAAATTTTGACCTGATTAGGATAAGAATTTTTATACCGTCCGAGAATGGTAAGAGAATTATCTTTTGAACCGTCATCGATCACAATTAATTCGAAATTTTGATAAGTTTGATTCAAAACCGATTGAATGGCGCGGTCGAGGTATTTTTCATAATTGTAACTTGGCATGACAATGCTGACCAAAGGTTTATCCTTGTCATCCTGAGATTCTTCGCCCCTTCCCCCCGGGCCTATCGGCCCTTGGGGCCGGAACGCGAAACCAAATCCCGCCATCATCCCGCAAAACATCACGGCAGCATCCAAAGGAAGGAAAATAGCGGTTTTAAGCGTAAAAATAATCCCGCGCTTTTTCATAAGAAATTTAAGAAAAGGAAACCAATAGAAAATCACGGCTGCCAATGCGGCAGATGCCAAGAGAAACCATCCGGCAAAAAAACTCAAGAATCCAGCAAAGGCTAAAAATGAAGTTATGACTTGTCCGGTCCGGGTATGGGAAAATCCCCGACTATCCCGGATTTTTTTGAAATCTGCATAAACTAAAAACATTTGCGAAAACATAAACGGAATGACAAAATCATTACGCAAAATTTTAAGAAAAGTATATTTTTTGAAATGCTCGATTTCTAATTGATGGTCTAATAAAACTGTTTTTCCGGCACGATTAAGCCTCATTCCCATTTCGCTGTCCGAGACGAGGCTTCCAAAGGGAATGGACACCGGATCAAATTCGACCAAATCATTTTTACGGATGGCCCAAAGAGACCCGTAAAGAAATGCAGACTGCGCTGGCTGCTTTTTGAAAATATAATTCATATATTCATTTTTATAAGCGCTGAAAAAATCTTCGTGCCCCGCCGCGGGGTCCAAAATGCCGGTGACGGCACTTATTTCAGAATTTTTGAAATGCCCAAGAATTTTCGCAAAAGTTCCAGCCTTAACCACCACATCCGCATCGATAAAAACAAACAAGTCGGTTTTTGCTTCACGCGCTCCGGCAAAACGCGGCTGCATAGGGCCCTTTCCAAAATTGACCCTGATCACACGGCAGGAATAAGACGCGGCAATCTCTGCGGTTTGGTCCGAAGAACCGTCATCGATCACGATCACTTCATAAGGCTTGAGGGAGGATTTGAAAATCGCTTCGAGGCAAACTCTCAAAGTCGAAGCCGCGTTTCGCGCAGGAATAATCACAGAGAAATTTTGAACCATCGTAATCATCAGAACTTACCACGCAAGCGGTCCAAAAAATTTATCAGCCAATGGTCCCGCGGCCGTTTTTTCCAAAGCGTAGAATGCATGGCTGGATTTTTTTCATGGTCCGGCCGGCCCTGAGTGTAATAGTAAAGGGCCAGAGATTTGCGCGTCCATCCCGGAGGACAATCCAAAGGATCCGGATGCCCATGAAAAGAAAAATCGGAAGAATTGAAAATCACACAACGATTAAAAATAGGAAGGATTTTCTGGGCACAATGGGTCATGCCACGGTCCCAAAGCTCAAGATGCCCGCCGTACTCTTCTTTCCAATTTTTGTTCAAATAAAGCAGAAGATTTACCCGCCGGTCAAGTTTTAGACGCGGATGCCAGTTGAAATCTGCGTGAACGCTAAGATGGCCCCCTCTTTCGATTTGATGAAGCCCTCCGCCAAAAAGATGCGGGTCGCTGATCAGCCCTTCGACTCCGCTTAGATTTTCAAGAAAATTGACAAAATCAGAACTGTTCATTTGCGCAATCAAATGCCGCGTCGCTTTTCCAAGTTCATTCTCAGCTTTTGACTCCAACTTCAGTTCATGAGCGCCTTGATAATGAATCCAGTCGATTTCATCCTTTCCGGGAAATTCGGCCAGCACTTTATCTAAAATCCATTCAGGAAGAAAATTATCAATCACGGCATGAGGAAAAGGCGGATTGGACATGTAATGCGGGTGGTACTTCCAGCTAATCGACTTTAATTGATCCGGGTCAAAGAAAAATTCGTTCATAGAGAAACTGTTTCCCCATAAAAACAGGACAAGGCTTGCTCCGTTTTTTCTTGACGGTATTGGCAAGCCGTTCGGTAAGCAGCCAGTCTCATACGCTTTATTTTCTTTTGATTTTTTTTCTCATCACGAATCAAATCCAAAAGACAGCCGAGCAGTTCATAAATGTGATGATTGTTAAAAAGGAATGCGTTTTCTCCGTCTTTCAGGAAGTCTTTCGGGCCCACCGCTTCATAACAAATACAAACACACCCGGCCGCCATGGCTTCCGGAACAGTCGAATTGAATGCCTCATGGGTGTTCAAATTGACAAAAAAAGACGCCTGCCGCATGGCGAGAGCCACTTCAATATGAGTTATTCCCTCAAGTTCGAGAATTTCCCAAGGGCCGGGGCCGGACGGATCCATATTGATTTTGGAAAGCTCCCGCAAAAGCATTTTTTTGAAAATGCCGTAATCCTGACTATCTTTTTTCGAATAAAGAAGAATTTGATTTTTGCGAGGTATTTTTTCGACGTCTTCCGGATACAGAAAAAAATACGGCGCCACAAAAGGGGGAATCACGTGAACCGGGATGCCGCCAAAATATTTTTTAAGAATAATCTCAGCATGCGGCAAAATCGTCATCATGGCTTCATACCCTGAACCGGCATAATCCGGAGGCTCTTCAAGATTAGCCGTGATTAGAAAACTGCCTTGAATAAAAGCGATTTTGCGGCATTCTGCTTGCACCGCGAATGAATCATTCACATTCACTTCCGGCACAATCAGGATGTCCTCCGGAGCCAATGAGAAATCCGGGCTGTCAATATATTGAATCGGGACTTCGGTATCCAACCATTTGAGGCGGAAGGGTGATTTGTCATGAAGAATAAACGCCTCAAATCCCAACTTTCTTAATAGCGCGACATGATGATAAAGCAGCCCGCTTCCCCAACTGGGCGTCGAATAATCGGAACAAAGATAATAAATTCTCTGTGCGCCATTTTGAAATTGAACAGGCTGAATATCAAAAGCATGCCCCCAAACTTTTCGAAAAGTTTCGTCTTTGCTTAAAAATTCCCAAAGAGGGCGCAGTTTATGGCTGTCCCCCAGCTCAAGCTGCGTTTTTTCATCGTTAATTAATCCTTCCTGTTCAAAATAGGAATACCAAAAGCGCCGGTAAGCTGCTTCCCCGAAATTAGGATTTCCCAGGCGGCGCCGGATGGCCCTTAGTGAAATCTGAAAGGCATCGGACATTTGTTCCTTGCGATGGATTCGAGTAAAATAATTTTCCCAAAAGCGGTAATGAAATAAAATTTCGGGGAGTACCGCCATTTCCGAAATATGCGAAAACCGCTCTAAAAATTCGTAATCTTCCGCCCATTTTGAAGGAGATGAAAGGCCGCCGGCTTTTTTCACCAGCTCGCAGCGCATCATCATCGAAGAATTACAAAAACAATTGATGATCAGAAGATGCGCCTGAATTTCTTTCCAAGACCAGGCCTGATGGCCTTTGCCCAAAAAAATTCCGTCCTGGCCGATATATTCCGTCATCGTTCCCACCGCACCTATACTGGGATTTTGATCTAGGAATTTGACTTGGCGCTCAAACCGGTCAGGGAGCGAAATATCATCGCCGTCATGACGGACAAAATAGTCTCCAGAACATTTCGCAAATCCGCTCGTGAGTGTTTTTGAAAGTCCAAGATTTTCATCGTTTTGAAAAATACGCACTCTTTTGTCTTTGAACGCAAAATCATGGAGAATTTCCCAGGTGCGGTCCGAAGACCCGTCGTCAATGGCAATCAGCTCAAAATCGCGGAAAGATTGGTTCAGAACACTTTCTAACGCCTCGGCAAGAAATCGTTCACCGTTATAAACCGGCACCAAGACGCTGATTTTTGGATGGAACGCCGTCATGCGGCTCCGCCTCTGGCGAGAAAAACAAGATTGTTTCGTCGGTCCTTCCCTCCGGGCCTACGGCCCGAAAGGGCCGGAGGCGGACCTCCTCGCAACAACAACTCTAAATTCGAAGTAAAACTATCCCAATGATAGCGTTTGCCGATTTTCTCGGCGCTGCGCGATAAATTTTCCCGTAAGGTGTACGAATTGGCGACTCCGAGTATCGCCGCCGCTAAAGACTGGGCATTGCGCGGCAGGCATAAATAAAGCGCTTCTTTGAGTTCTGGCTCTGTGCCTTCTCCAAGCGTAGAAATGATGGGCAATCCACAAAAAAGAGGAAGCGAAAGAGAGCTGCGGCTAAGCGTCGCCCCGGCATCAAAAGGAAGGACAACAAAATCTGCGATTTGAATCCATTTGACGGCTAAATCATCCGCCATGCCGTATTCGCCTGACCAGAGAATATCCTTATCAATTTCTAACCGGCGGCTGAGGGCTTTCATTTTTTCAACATAATCATTTTCCGTCAAAGCACCTCCGCCGATCATCAGCATTTTAAGAGATGTTTGTTTGGTAAGGCTCTGAAAGGCTTCGAAAAGGGTTTCGATCCCTTTGCCGGAATAAATTCTGCCAAAAAATGCGGCGATTTTTTCATTCTCCGATATTTTTAACTGAAGACGGATCGTCTTTTTTTCTTCCGGACCTAATACCGGAATTTCAGAAAAAAGCGGGGGCAATGCAAGCACCGTGGATTTAAGCCGCAAGCCCTCCTGATCCAGCGTCAATAAATCACGATGATAATGGCAGTACATCACATGATGGTCGCTTCCAAAACGAAGCGCCTGAAAAACCGGCCAATCCGTAATTCCGAGGAATTTGGCTAAAATCCGGGACTCCGTTTTTGCCCGCCAAGTCTGTTTATTTTGGTTGAGCCCATATTGATTCTGCCAAATCGTAACAAAACGGATTTTGATGCCTGTCTTTTTCAAAATGGCCGGAAGAAAAGCAATCATGGGATGATTCCGGTAAAGCGATCTTTCAAATAAAACTAAAACGCTTTTGAAATCATGGCGTTTGATTAAATTCACCAAAGCGATGGCTGCAGACCACGACCATTTCCGAATCACACGGTGAAGATGAACTTTTTCCGGCGTTAGAGCGTCCGAATCGCGAGGGGCTGCCACATGCACATCATGGCCCGCATGAGCCAGATGGGAAGCGATATGCCAGGCCTGACTGGCTTCACTTGCTGCCAGAGGCGGCCATGCAGGAGTGATGATCAGAGTTTTCATGGACACCGGTTTAAGTATGAATGGGACAGGTACGAGAAAATATTTTCCAGGACCATAATGCCCGTGGGCAGCAGCGGACCCAGACGGCTAACATGACATTCAACAGAGTTTGAATTTTTATTCCTTGATCGCGAGCCCGAACATATTCCATAGCTCGGCTCAAAAATTCATTTTTATCCTGGCGGAATCCGTGCAAAATTACTTTTTGGGAATCATGCACATGACGGCGAAGAATCGGCAAGGAAGTGAAAGCAATTTGTTTTGTCACCTTGAACCGGGTTGTGCCTTCAATATAAGGAAACATCTCAACATCAAAAAGCGGGACGCGCCCTTTTAAGGGAACAAAATCAGCGTAATTTTTTGCGTAACAAGCTCCTCCATTAATATGACGCGCAACGGTCATTTTGGGATATTTGCTTTCCTTGATAAAAATCCCCATTAAAACTAGGTCAGGTCGTGAAAACCATTCACTCTCAAGCCTTTCTATCCAATTTTTCCTGATGGGAATCATGTCGGATTCAAACCATAAAACAAAACCGCCGTCCTGATCGTAATTGGCACGGACAAAATCCATTGTTTCCCAAAACATGGCGCAGGGCCGGGCCGGATAGCCTTCCACCCTGGTTTTGCAGATATAATTTCGAACCGGAGCAATACGTAAAAATGCATTCTCTAAATTCCGACTGGGCTCAATCGACGGTGCTGAAGAAAGAAGAAATTCAATATCCTTTCGCGGACCATTCGATTCTAAAAGATAGGCCGCAATCTTTTCATACCTTTTCACCTCCTCTTCACAATAGTACGGGATCACAATAAGGTGTTTCATGAAACGCTCAGCTCCTCATTAGCCCAATCGTTTTCCGAATAAAAATGAGGCCATAGGTCCCGTGTCTTGAAGCGGATTTTTTCAATTTCCTCCGCAGTTAACCGGTTTTTCCAATTATAAATATTAGACTCACTATGGCGGGCCAAATCGTTATACTCACAATCTGTTTTGGAAAAATCGGTAGCCTGTGTATGTTCAAGAATTTTGTTTTCAATCCACGGGCGCCACGGGAGCCCGAATTTGTCATAAAGAATTTTAAATCCTCCGATCGGATCACGGGACAAATCCTCATGGCGGACATAACTCCAATCAGGATATTCCTGCTGATACTTCATCACCCTAAAATAAATCAGACGCCAAAGTAAAATCGCCTGATCGACGACAGGTTTTTCTTCCCGGGAAAACTCAATAATTTCTTTTTTGAAGGGATAGAGATGGTCTTTCATCAGGGCTTGATTTTCCAGAAAATGAGAAAAAGGGTGTGTCCAATTTTGCGCCTTAATGCTTCCGATAAAAGCGGCGGGATGCCGTATCATCATCACTACTCTCGTTTTGAATTTTTTTGCAAGCCAGTCCGCGGAAAAAACTGCAATTGGGTCCTTCACCAACAGACGCACGGGCCCGCCGCCGCTTAAAAAAGAGCGGCATTGTTTTTTAAACCATGCCCAAGGGACAGGGTTTTTTCTTGGACTTTTGATTTCCTTTTTGAGCTGCACATAAAGCGAGAGGTGTTCGCGCCTCAAAAAAGATTCGAAAAGAGCCGAATTTTCTTTCGTCACATAAGGGAACCAATAACGGACGGCCTCCCCGCGATGAAGATAAAGATTAAACGGTTCGCGAATGTAAATAAGGCGAGGAGAAAGTGTCAGCATGCGGCCGACAAAAGTGGTGCCGGATCGATGCGCACCTGTGACAAGAATCATGCGCTAATTTTAAGGCAAATTGATTTATTTTACCAAGCAAAAATTACCTTGGGGAAAGGAACAGGCCCTTCTAAAGCCGGACAATATCTTCGGTGTGAAAAAGGGAAAGAAAAAGAAGAAGATAATCCCTCAAATGGCGGGTCAAAAGAAAATTCTGCCGGACGTGTTCTCTTCCATTTTCACCCAGTTTTTTGGCATAACCAGGATTTTGCAAAAGCTGTTTAAGGGCGTAAGCCGCCCCTTCAATACTGTGGCAGAGCAGTCCCGAATAGCGATGGGCTATCTGCAGTGTAATTCCCCCGACGGCGGAAGCCACCATAGGCTTGGCTTTCCACAACGCTTCCGAAACCGTCAGCCCAAAACCTTCTTTCAAGGATTTTTGAATAATCACATTCGAAGCCCGCTGCAGGGCATTAATTTCGATATCGCTGCCGGAAGGAATTGCCAAAACATGAATATCAGGATTCACACTTGCCCGCTCGCGCGTTTTCGCCAGGACTTCTACAGATTCCGGATCATCGGTCGCCTCTCCGCCCGCCAAAATCAACTGACAGTCCACATGCCTTTGGACCATTTCAAACGCCTCAATTACGCCGAGCGGATCTTTAAGATAATCAAAGCGGGAAATTTGCGTGACAATAGGTTTTTCAGGATCAATATGAAATCTCTGCAGGACTTCGTCGATCGTATTTTGTGAAAGCTCTTTATTTTTGTCGCTCAACGGATCAATCGAAGGAGAAATCAAAAACTGCCGGATGGGAAGTTCCTGGCTGAAGGCTGGCGCAGAAAAAACTGAGGAATCATATCGATCGATAAAAGGCCGTAAAAAATTCCATACGCGCGGGTCCGGATGAGAAACATCGATATGACAACGCCAAATCCATTTTGAATTCATGCTGGCCTTGCGATTGACAAGCGAGATAGGCTGCGGGTCGTGCACAAAGATCACGTCCCCTCCAAGTTCCATTGTGCGCTCATTCATTTCACTTGTTTCAAGAAACGCGGCAAAATCTTCCGGGGTCAAAGATTCTTCTTTTCCATGAAGGGCGTTATGGAATTTCTTGGTCACTTTATAAAAGCTCTCCCCCCCTTTAATCACATCCCACCGGGCATTGACTCCCAGCTCCTTGAAAAAGGGCACCATGCGATTCAAAATCTCCGCAACACCGCCGCCAACCGCCGTGGAATTTATATTTTGGACCGAAAGCCCTTTTGTTTTTTCTGCCAGGAGATAAAGCTCTTCAATGGCTTGGGCTCCTGCCGCTTCTTCATAATCTTTAAGCTGAAGCATTTATCCTCCTAACCTCCGCCGTTTTGGCAAGGCGGATTTCGACCAGTTGAATAATTTTCTGGCGAAGCGCTTCCATCGTATACGTATAGGGATCAAGCCGGACGATTCTTTGGGCAAGTTCTTTTTCGCCCAATGATTTTTCCATCCAAAGAGAAAAATCATTGCTCCCCTTTTCCAGCCGGAGTTTTGCCTCAAACATGTGAAAGTAAAGGGAATAAACCGTGATTTTTTTGAGGATAGCGGAAAATTCCGAAAGATCGTGGGCCACATAACCCGTGGGAAAAATAAAGCTTATGGATTTGATAAAATGAAATTCTTCCCCCTTGTGCGCTGTGCGGAGTTCTTCCTTCGATTCTTTAAGATGCTGCTCAATGGTGGCGATGATTTTTTCGCGTAAATCACGAATGGATTTAAAATCGGAAGTATTAACGCTGACCAGTTTTTCGCCCAATTTTTGCTCCTGTAAAATCTCTGTTACCCAAAAGGCAAAATCATTCGGCGGCTCGGGAGAAAGAAGCTGATGGCGTTGAAGATAATGATGGGTGTGATGATAAATGACGGATCCCGGCACAGTTCGAATTAATTCGAGCAGTTCCCGGACATTCTTGGCTTTCAATCCGGTCAATTCGCGCAGATTGAGCCGGGTAAAAAAGTGAAACGGCCCAACGTCCGCATCCATATTCGGTTCAGACATAATAAGAAATTTCCTTTATCAAGGCAAAGCAGGATGCGTCACACCTCTTGAAATTCAAATTTCAAGAGCTGCGAGAGCACCTTTCCTGCCCAACGGTAAATGTTGTTGGTTGTGACGATTTCTCTCATTTTTTTCATTCTTTTTTCTCTTTCTTCAGCCGGCATAGACAAAGCTGTCTCGAGCCCGTCGGCAAAAGATTCGGTATCAAAGGGATTGATCAAAACCGCATCCGCCAATTCGCGTGAGGCGCCGGTGAATTGGGAAAGAACCAGCACGCCATCTCCGTCCGAACGCGTGGCCACATATTCTTTGGCCACCAAATTCATCCCGTCGTGCAAAGAACTCACGAGACACACATCGGCAGTCCGGTAAAGCGCGAGAATATCCTCATAACTCATATAAGCGCGGGTAAAAATAATGGGCATCCACGAGCCCTGGGAATGCTTCCAATTGATTTCTTCCACCAGGGCATTGAGATCATCATTGATCTCTTTATATCGTGGGATGTGAATGCGGCTCACCTGCCCCAATTGAAACAAAACCACTTTTTCGCGGTATTCCGGGTGTTTTTCGAGCAGACGGTCGAAGGCGCGGAATTTATCGGCAATTCCTTTCGTGTAATCAATCCGGTCAATACCGACCAGAATTTTTTTATCCTGGAGTAAAAAATCCTCACGAATTTTTTGGCCGCGGGCTTGCACTTCCGGAACTGCAGTATGATCCGAAATGCTTTGAAAATCGACCGAAATGGGAAAGGGACGAATAAGGGTTTCATGATTTTGGAAAAAAACTGAAGTCCGTTCGCGGTCGATACGGCTTTCCATTTCCAAATCGACGGCCTGGAGAAAATTATCGCCGTGATAACGAATTTGAAATCCAAGCAGATCGTAGGCCAGCATGCCCGCCAAAATTTCTTTTTTCTGCGGACAAATGCGAAAAATTTCCGGATTGGGCCAGGGAATATGCCAAAAAAGCGAAGTGATGATATTGCTCGCGCCGGCTTCTTTGAGATATTTCGCAACAAGAATGAGATGAAAATCCTGGACCCAAACAAAAGCCTTTCGATCTCCTACCTCATCCAAAATGGCCTGAGCAAATTTTTCATTGGCTTTTTCATAAGCTTTCCAGTCGGAGGCCAGAAAATTCGGGCGTTCATAAGCGACATGGGAAAGCGGCCAAAGCCCTTCATTGCAATAACCGTAATAATAGGAATTAGTTTCTTCTTTGGACAAAAAAATCCGGCGCAAAGCATAGGAAGGATTTTCCGGCGGGAGCATGACTTTCCCATTTTTATCCAGGCCAATCCGGTCGTAGGAACTAGGCTGCCGGTTTGAAGCCGTCAGGAGCAAATAATCTCCCATTTGTTCCTGAATGACTTGCTGGAGAAACTCCTTTGTCCACATAAAAAAACCCCCTTATACAAAAAAATATGTCGGATTATGATAGACCTCTTTTCCAGCTTAAGTCAAACCTTAAAACAAAAACCGGGCACCTTCTGTTTGTTCTTGAAGGTCACCCGGTTTTTTAAATGCCTATCTGCCAGCTATTGTTTCTTACACCCTGGGCAGGTCACAAAGTAACTGGCCAAAAGCACCAGGCCCGATACTCCCACCAGAATGTAAATGACCTGGGTAATTGTCGTCCCCATCCCGAAAATCTGCTCGACCAAATTCATATGCAGAAGTCCGACAAGCCCCCAGTTCAATGCTCCAATAATCACCAATAACCCCACAATCTTACAGAGAACACATGATTGTTTCAGCATGTTTCGCCTCCTTCGACGTGAAGTGGGTTCTAAGAACCCTTATAAACTACATCGTCCCTTTCCCTCGTTTCTATAAATAAAAAAGGCCGGCTTTTCCCTAGAAAAACCAGCCTTTTTTTGAAATTTCAGTTAAATAATAGCGTCTGCGACGCCTCCGGGATTAGTTGACATGGGTTCGGACCGCAGAATAGCCCGTTCACTCGAAAAATCCTTGTGAAGCTCACCCTACTTTTACACCGTTTTCCCGTTTCTCTTACGAGAACTAGGCGGCCTTTTCTCAATTGAGAAATCGGCTAACGCGAAATCACGCCTTTGCGGCAGCTTCTTCGACCGAAGTGGCCTGAGAAGTTGCATCATCTGTCGTGATTTTTACTTGCTTGCCAACAAGATTGGCAGGATCCGTCACTCCAGCCGGCCATTGGGTTGTTGCTGAAAAAGCAACCCAAGAAGCAGCACCGGCTTCAGAATTGATCTCCAATTTCTTAGCAACGGCATCCACAGACTTCACGGAACCTTCCACGATAGCAGCCATGGAAGCGCTCTGGAAAGCCACGAGAGCCATCATCAAACCTGCGAGCACAATAGACATTTTTTTCATTTGTATTCACCCCCCTTCC
The DNA here is from genome assembly GCA_016196555.1 of Candidatus Omnitrophota bacterium. Lineage (GTDB taxonomy): Bacteria > Omnitrophota > Omnitrophia > Omnitrophales > Aquincolibacteriaceae > JACPXK01. The sequence goes on from JACPXL010000001.1 coordinate 19,469, forward strand.
TTATTTAAGGATTTTAAAAGCAAAAAACGCCTTTTAATTCCACCCTGTTTTCTCTATAAGGTTTAGAGATAACAATGTAAAATTAAAGGCGTTTTTTAAAATTTCTCCACTTCATCGAACCGTCCCCCATATCAATCGGGGTTAAGATTATTTCGGTTGGAACAAATCTGTGAAAAGCGGCCCTATTTTAGGCTTAAAGGCCTCTTTGTCAAGCGCCTTGTGGGACAGCCGTAATGGCAAGATAGGTCTTATTTTTACGCAAAACTATGGTTGGGTCAGTCCCTAACAGCTGTGTACTTTCATCGAGCTGCCATAAACCGCCTTCTTTGGAGCTCGCCATCCATATTCCTTCAGAGCCAGAACCATAGAACCGCATTTCTTGATCCAAAGACAAGCCATTCCCGATCCAAACTCCGGGTACTTGCACCATAGCATTCACCAATTGAGTGAAATTTAAACCGTCTTTGGAAACGGCATGATAAGCCCTTCCCTGTTTATCCAAGGGAGAAAATAAATGCAAAGTTCCTTTATAATTAAAAATCGAAGCATGGGAAGTGTCTTTATCTGGAAATCCAAAACGTTCCCCTTCTTCAAATTGATAATGGATTCCATCCGTGGAGAGAGCAGAAAAAATCGCCCGAGGTCCGGCCGAGGCCCGCTGGGCAGTAAAATAAAGCCGAAGTCTGCCGTCCTGCAAAGCCACCAGGGCAGGCTCAGAAACATGTTGAAGATTTCCAGGCATTCCTGCAATTTCAGTAAGTTGAGGAGGCGTCCAATTTTCGCCA
>JACPXL010000081.1 GCA_016196555.1 Candidatus Omnitrophota bacterium
AAAAGTCTCAGGCGCTCGTAATACCAGTTCTGAAATGCGGACTTTACCGAAACAAACACGCAGACAATTTTTGCAACAAGCTGTCACTACAACTGCCGCGGCACCCTTAATCCCGCTTCCGAAGAATGTTCTGCCGCGACCTTTGGAAAAAACTTTTGAGGATGTTGCTGGGATAGTTACGGGTTCATCCCGCAAACCCATCACGATTGCCCAGGCTGACGAAGTCATTGTGTATGTTCATTACAACGGCTATCAGCAGCTGAGAGCGGCATTGCGATTAGTGGCCATGCTTAAAAAGCAATCGCGTCAGTTTGCTTCACATACCGCAGGAGAAGTTCGAAATGTGAATGAACAACTTGCGGCCCTTGAGAATTTGCTTCGATTTCCTAAAGATGCCAAAACTCCGGAGCCCTCAGGCCGGTTTGCATTGCTCCTTCCTAAAAAATTGAGCCGGTCTTTTGCCGAAAGCTTTATGAAATCTTTGCGGCAAGCCAATCTTAATAATTCAGTCACGGTGGTTGGCTCGGGAGAAGGCGCTAATACGATTACAAACATTGCGACGCGGGAACTTGGAAGAAACCGTACGCGAAGAATTTCCAAATTGAATGAATTAAAAGGCGAAGAAGCTATTCCTACCGGTATTTTTGATCAAAATGTTCCTCAGCTTCCCGAAAATTTAATTCCGTTCCGTATTAATATGGAAGAAATTACAGACCCCTTAGTGCGTCAGTATGTGGAACAATTTCAAATCGTGGCTCTCATTCACACCGCAAGAATTTTGGCGGCGCATCAAAGCCAGCCCAATGCAAAGCCCATGCCTGCGGCAGACCTTCTAGAAAAACTTCTGGAAAGTTTGAATCGTTCCGGCGTGGATTATTCTTCGATTATCAGCTTGGCCCAAAATCAGTTCATCATTTCGGCGACAGCCGCCAAGATCTTCCTCAAGATCCGGTCCGAACTGCGCGTCAAGATCGCTGCTTAAAGCAGACGATTTTCCTCAAAACTCCCCTAAGTGATTATTCAACTTGTCATTCTGAGGCTCGAAGGGCGGAAGAATCTCGGTATTGTATATATACATACAATATATTGATTATATTAGTACATTAAATTGTATTAAATCATACAATAATATTTGACGTATGCTTATTCTAAAGGTATGCTTTTAGAGGAGGGGGTAGAAAATGGCATCAGAATACCGCGTTAATGCAGATCAATTGACTCATATTTTAATGACCTGGGATGAGCTTATTCCTGGGCGAGAAAAGATTCATTTAATCGCTTGTGGAGGTACTGCATTAACATTGCTCGGTTATAAACCGTCTACCGTTGATGTGGATTTTTTAATTCCGATAGAGAGTGAATATAAACGATTGATTAAATTTCTAGAACAAGCGGGATATGAGCAAGTAGGTGGACACCGTTGGAAACGTGCTAACGAAATAATCGTATTTGATTTATTTGTCGGGAATTCAATTTTTACGACAGGGCTTTTAGATTCGCCATTAGATGTAGGTAAAAATACAAAGATACGAGAGTTTAATAAAATTTATTTAGGCGTTTTAAATTCTATAGATTTAATTATTTCGAAATTATTTAGAGGCAAAGAAGTTGATTTTCAAGACTGCAAGTTACTGTTAGAGAATGAAAAAATAAATATGGCTGAATTGGAAGAAAGATACCGCGAGACAGCCAAATATGAAACAGGTGAAGCAAAAGTCTTGAGAAATTATGAAGTTTTTCTGCAACGACTGAAATTATAAATAGAGGTGCTTTTATGGATAAAATGACAAAAGATCAATTGCTGGATAATTTGGCTAGTTATGGCTACCCCTTATTGATGCCTGCTTCAAATAAACCTGAAGAATTATTAGAAAATCTTCTAGAGCAGGACGATGTCCGACTCCTAGAAGGGTTTCCAGTTGTTTTTACAAATATGCTGAAAGAGAAAGAAGAATTGAAATGGGAAAAAGTCGATTGGCAGCCTAATTTACTTTCTCGTAAGGCTCAAACTAGGCTGCCTTTTCTTTTGGCTCTTACGGTCCTTCTCTTCCAGTTTAACAAAGTTGAAAAAAAATACGAAGAACGCACCGAGAAAGTCCTTTTCAAATTTCACAACGGCAAGGAGGTTTTGACCTATGCGGCAGTTCCATTTGCTAAGTCTGAACCTGTTAAATTTGATGAATTTGAATTTTCGCCGGAGAGATTAGAGAACACTTTCAAAACTTATGTCCTTGAAGCGTCTTCGAAGAATAAAGATCTAGAGGACAGAAGACATGATTTAGAACTCGAATTATTGCTTTCGGAGATATTTACTCCGCGTCAGAAAACACTCTTGAGAAAAAAAATGGAAGGGGAATCTCTTACCAAAACCGAAAGAGAATATTTCTCGCGGGTTGTGAAGAAACGATTAAAAGTGTTAGCCAATGATGAATTGCATCAATTAGCTCACCGTTTATTGCACCAATAACATGACTAGGGGGCTTACGCGGCTGCTTTAAGAGCTTTGGCGGAGTATTTTCTGGGGAGGGCTTTTAGGACTTTTCCCGCCTGAATGCATGCTGCGCAGACATTGATACGGCGGACGGTCCCATTGGGAAATCTAACTTTGACGCGCTGGAGATTGGGGAAAAACCGGCGGCGGGTGATGCCGGTGATTTTTTTACCCACGCCGCCTGACTTTTTGGCAAGACCGCGGCGGGCTATAGAACGTCCTACAAGGGGCTTTTTGTCGCAAATGGCACAGTGTTGCATAGGCCGCCAATTATATGAATTAGATGAGGCTTGGCAAGAAATTTTTTCTATTATATACTCATTCCTGCCCGGAGACTAAGTCATGAGCCCTAACATTTTTAAGAAGAAGAATTTAGAGAAAGTAATCCAATTCGAATATTATGCGCCGCTAGCGCGCAAAGTTCACCTGGCTGGCACGTTTAATCAATGGAAACCAGCCGGCACCATACTCAAAAAAGATGCCAGTGGTCATTGGCGGCTTTCTCTTAAACTTCCCCCTGGGAGGTATGAATACCGTTATTTGGTGGACGGGGAGTGGCATAATGATCAACGGCCTATGGAGTGCATTCCCAATGCCTTCGGCAGCTGGAATTGCGTCATCGAAATCCATTAATCTGCGGAAAAACCCCTTATGAAAATCGTTTATGCAGCTTCTGAAGTGTTGCCTTTTGCAAAAACCGGCGGTTTGGCGGACGTGCTGGGCGCTTTGCCCTATGAAATCCATCTTTTGGGGCATGAGATCAGCGTTTTTATGCCGCGCTATAAATGCGTCAATTTGGAAAAGTGGAAATTCACGCCCGTCATCGACCGTTTTGAAATTCCGCTCGGCACCGAAAAAGAAAGCGGCCGGGTGTTTAAAGCGACTTTGCCGAATGGCGTCGACGCCTATCTTATTGATCATCCGGAATTTTTTATGCGTGACGGACTTTACGGGACGGCGCTCGGCGATTATCCCGATAATGACCGGCGCTTTGCTTTTTTCCAAAAGGCCGTTCTCGAAACTTTGGACGCCCTCAATTTAAAGCCGGACATTATCCATTGCCATGACTGGCAGACGGGGCTTATTCCGGTTTATCTGAAAACGCTTTACAGCAGCCGGCCGATTTTCAAAAAAACCAAAAGTGTTTTCACCATTCACAATCTCGGTTATCAGGGGAATTTTCCGCCCGATTCTCTTCCGATTACGGGATTCGGCTGGGAACTTTTCAAATTGGAAAAGCTGGAGTTTTACGGGAAAATCAGTTTTCTTAAAGGCGGGTTGGTTTATTCGGACCTTCTGACCACCGTGAGCGAGCGTTATGCTAAGGAAATTCAAACCAAGGAATTTGGCTGCGGACTCGAAGGGGTTTTGAGCAAACGGCGCGACACGCTTTACGGCATTGTAAACGGCATCGATTATGAGGAATGGGACCCGGTTCCTTCCAAATCGGCGAGCAAAACCGAGCTTCAAAAAGAAAACGGTTTAAAAGTCGACCCTAAAATTCCGCTTCTTGGCATTATTTCCCGCCTTGTGGACCAAAAGGGGATTGATATTTTAATTCCGGTGCTCGAAGAAATTTCGCGCTCTGAGATTCAATTTGTTCTTCTGGGGACCGGCGAGGAAAAATATCATCAGGTTTTTCGCGATGTGGCCAAGAAAAATCGCGGTAAATTCGGCATTCACATTTTATTTGACGCGGGCATGGCCAAGCGTATTTATTCCGGATGCGACATGATGCTTTTCCCTTCCTATTATGAGCCGTGCGGGCTGGGGCAGATGATTGCGCTGCGTTTCGGGACTATTCCCGTGGCGCGCGCGACGGGAGGGCTGGCTGATACCATTCAGGAATTTCATCCGGAAACCGGGCAGGGGACCGGCTTTCTTTTCGAGGAATATACGAGTGACGCATTTTTGGGCGCCGTAAAAAAATCGGTTTTGGTTTTTCAGCAGGAAAAAAGCTGGCCCCGTCTTGTGAAAAATGCGATGGAAGCCGATTTTTCATGGACGGCTTCGGCCAAGAAATACCTTCAAATTTATGAAATGATGGCGCATACGAAAAGCAGGAGTTTGGAGAAATGACGGATTCGCTTAAAATCGGAAAATACGTGCTGACCTCAAGGCTTATTTTGGGGACGGGCAAATATTCTTCCATGGAAATGATGGAAAAATCTCTGGCCGCTTCCGGCACCCAGATGGTGACGGTGGCCATCGGCCGTGTGGATTTGAACGGTCCTGCCGAAAAAAATGTTTTGAGTTATATTGACCGCACGCGCTACGTCCTTTTACCCAATACGGCGGGGGCTTATACCACGGAAGACGCGCTCCGTATCGCGCGGCTTGCGCGCGCGGCCGGAACGGGTGATTTAGTGAAGCTTGAAGTGATCGGCGATCGCAAAACGCTGATGCCTGACACCATCGCTTTGCTTGAAGCCACAAAAATTCTGGTCAAAGAAGGCTTTACGGTCATGCCTTACACCAATGATGATCCTATCATGGCAAAAAAATTGGAAGATGCCGGCGCGGCATGCGTCATGCCGCTTGCGGCGCCGATTGGTTCCGGGCGCGGCATTCAGAACCGGCTCAATCTTCAATTCATTAAAGAGGCGGTGGCCTGCCCCGTGATTGTGGATGCGGGCGTGGGGACGGCCTCCGATGCCGCCATTTGCATGGAGCTCGGCGCAGACGGCGTTTTGATGAATACGGCCATTGCTGCGGCCGACGATCCGGTGCTGATGGCTGAGGCCATGCGCGAAGGCGTATCGGCCGGGCGTAAGGCTTATCGGGCAGGCCGGATGCCGGTAAAAGATTACGGCTCTGCCTCAAGTCCTCAAGAAGGTCTGGCTCTGAAATCCTAATGTATAAAATCGCCATGTTCCCCGGCGACGGCGTTGGAGTTGAAGTCGCCGATCAAGCCGTCAAACTCATTCAGACAATCGCGAAAAAGTTTCATCTTGTTTTCGAAATCGAAAAAGCTCCGCTCGGCGGCGCTTCGATAGACAAATTCGGAGCACCGATTACGCCCGAAGCTTTGACGCTCGCCAAAAATGCCGACGCGGTTTTTCTCGGCGCGGTGGGCGGACCCAAGTGGGACAATGTTGAAACTTCCATTCGTCCCGAAAAAGCCCTTTTACAATTGCGAAAGACTCTGGAAGTTTTTGCTAATTTAAGGCCGGTGCATATGTTTCCGGCTTTGATTTCAAAATCTCCGCTCAAAGAAGAAATCGTGAGCGGACTTGATTTTCTGATTTTGCGCGAACTTATCGGCGGAATTTATTTTGGAACGCCGCGCGGGATTAAAAATCTTCCCGGGGGCGGCGAAGAAGGCGTGAATACCGAAGTTTATACCACTCCGGAAGTGGAACGTATTGCGCGCAAAGCTTTTGAATTCGCCAGGCGCCGCCGCAAAAAAGTGACTTCGGTGGACAAAGCCAATGTGCTGGAATCAAGCCAGCTTTGGCGCAAAGTCGTCACCCAGGTCCATAAGGAATTTTCCGATGTGGAGCTGCAGCACCGTTATGTGGATGATTGCGCCATGCAGCTTATTCGTAATCCCAAACAATTCGATGTGATTGTGACGACCAATTTATTCGGCGATATTTTAAGCGACGAATCCGCCATGCTGACGGGCTCCATCGGCATGCTGCCCTCGGCCTCGATCGGTAGTCACCATGCGCTTTATGAACCCGTGCACGGATCAGCCCCCGATATTGCCGGGCAAGACCTCGCCAATCCGCTGGCCTCGATTTTGTCTGTGGCCATGATGCTGGAATATAGTTTCGGGCTTCATGAACTGGCGCAATCTGTGGAAAAGGCCGTGCAAAAAGTTTTAGATGAAGGATACCGGACTCAAGATATCGATCAGGAAGGCATGAAAAAAGTGAGCTGTTCTAAAATGGGTGATTTGGTGGCCCAGAGAATTCAATGAAACCTTTGCGTGTTGCTATCCTCGGCGTAACCGGCGCGGTCGGACAGGAGTTTTTAGCGCTTATTGGGGAAAGAAAATTTCCTTTTTCGGAGTTGAAACTTTTGGCATCAGGCCGTTCGGCCGGGAAAAAAGTAAAATTCCAAGGCAAAGATTATTCGATTGAAGAAGCACGAGCGGATTCTTTTAAAGACGTGGACCTTGTCCTTTCCAGCGCGGGCGGATCCATCAGCAAAAAACTTGCTCCTGAAGCCGTGAAGGCCGGCGCTCTGGTGGTGGACAATACCAGTGCCTTTCGCATGGACCCCGAAGTCCCGCTTGTCATTCCGGAAATTAATCCCGAAGACATTGCCAAGCACAAAGGAATTATTGCCAATCCCAATTGTTCGACCATTATCATGCTGGTCCCGCTTTTTCCGATTCATCGTCTTGCGAAAATCAAAAGAATCGTGGCGGCGACTTATCAGGCGGCGAGCGGTGCCGGGGCTCAAGCCATGGCCGAGCTGGACCGCCAATCGCGCGAAATCCTGGAAGGTAAAAAGCCGACCAAAGAAGTTTTTCCGCATCAAATCGCTTTTAATCTTTTTTCCCATAACAGCGCCATTGCGGACGGCGGTTATTGTGAAGAAGAAATCAAAATGATGAAAGAAACCAAAAAGATTTTTCATGCGCCGGACATTCAAGTGGTGGCCACAACGGTGCGCGTCCCGGTTTTTCGAGCCCATTCCGAGGCCCTTTTCGTAGAGCTGGAAAAAAAGGTGACTCTGGATGAAATTTATCAGGCCCTTCATAAAGGGGATGGGGTGCGTGTGGTGGATGACCGCGACAATAATTATTTCCCCATGCCGATTGAAGCCACGGGCCGGGATGAAGTCCTGGTCGGCCGCATTCGCGAAGACCACAGTGTGGCCAACGGCATTTGTCTTTTTGTGAGCGGCGATCAGCTTCGCAAAGGGGCCGCGCTCAACGCCATTCAAATTGCGGAAATCTGGGCCAAATCCCGCTAATCAATTGCAGAATATTGCTCACTCAAGGCTACGAATTCGGCAAGAACTAGAGGCGATTTCTTCGGGGCCCCTCGCTGTTCCCACTTGGTGGGCCATCGTTTCCCCTGAAGACAATCGCCTAAGTCTTACACGAATTCTTCGCCTATTTCGTTAGCAAATATTCTGCAATTTTAGAGAGATATTAAAATTGTTTGAAGGGAGCTTGAAGTCGGCGTTTTCTATGGAATGAAAACGCCGGAAGCTTCACGCAGTGAGGACCACTCAATCCGATTTCGATTTGTGGTCCGAACGGTCCCGGAAAACAATTCTTAATATCTCGTAAAGATGTAAAGGAAATATGCGAAATATTAAATTAGTTTTAGAATATGAAGGCTCTGCTTTTTTTGGATTCCAAAAACAGCCGGATCACCCCACCGTTCAAGAGGCTTTAGAAAAAGCCCTCTCGCAGCTTTTTAATCATTCGACCAAAATCACGGCCGCAAGCGGCAGAACTGACACCGGGGCTCATGCCGAATATCAAGTCGTGAATTTTAAAACTAAAAGTTCAATCCCTTCTGACAAAATTCAAAAAGCCTTAAACGGAATACTTCCCAAAATGATTGCAGTCAAAGAGGCGCACGAAATGCCGGCCCGGTTTCATGCGCGCTATCAGGTCAAAAATAAAGTGTATGAATACCGCATTTGGAATGATGCGGTCCGGTCCCCGCTTCAATCTGCCCAGACCTATCATATTCCGGGGCCTCTTGATTTAAAAAAAATGCGCCAAGGTGCAAAAGTTTTGTCCGGCCGGCATGATCTCCGGGCATTTTGTTCTGCTAACGGGGTCCCCGGTTCTCAGAAAAATACGGTACGAAAAATTTTTCGTTTTGACATCAAACGGGAAGGTCATTTGATCCGGCTGATCGTCATGGCGGATGGATTTCTCTACCATATGATGCGCAATTTGGCCGGTACTTTAATCCGCCTGGGGGCCGGCCGGATGAGCTTAAAAGAGCTCAAAGCCGTCCTTAAAAGCCGGGACAGAAAGCAGGCTGGCAGCATGGTCCCGGCCTCAGGGCTGCGGCTTGTCAACGTAACCTATGATAGCAAAAGGGGATAGGAATGCTTGACAGCGCTTACTTCCTTTTGCTATACTCACCGACTTTCAATTCAGGAAATAAACCATGAAAACCTATCTTCCGACAGAAAAAGATTTTGCGAGAAAA
>JACPXL010000078.1 GCA_016196555.1 Candidatus Omnitrophota bacterium
ATATCCGTTTTGTTGCCGGCCGCATCCGTGAAAGTGCGGGCAATCGCGTTAACTCCTTCCACGAGTGTCAGCGATTCCGTTTGTTCCGTTCCTCCGTCAACTTTATATTTCAATGTGTAGGCCGCTTGTTTTACTAAGAGCGAGGAGGTAAGTTCCACGACCGGGGCTTTGGTATCAAGCGTGACATTCCACGTAACATCTGTTTTATTGCCAGCCGCATCCGTGAAGCTGCGGACAATCGCGTTAATTCCTTCAACGAGTGTCAGTGATTCCGTTTGCTCAGTCCCCGCGTCCACTTTGTATTTCAATGTGTAGGCCGCTTGTTTGACTAAGAGCGAGGAGGTAAGTTCCACGACCGGGGCTTTGGTATCAAGCGTGACATTCCACGTAACATCCGTTTTGTTTCCGGCCGCATCCGTGAAAGTGCGGACAATCGCGTTATCGCCTTCCGTGGTTAAGTTAATATTTTCGCTCTTTGCAACACCATTCTCTGTATAAGTCAGCGTGTAAGCGGCACTTTTTGTAAGCGTCGGACTCGTCAGCACGATAGCGGGTGCTATCGTATCGAGCGTAATCGATTGTTGATAAACCTGACTGACATGGCCGAGCTTGTCGTAAAACCGCACATACACCGTTTTGTTTCCGTCGCCGGCGGGAAGATCAAAATCCTTTGAATCGCTGTAAGACTCCGGAGGATCGCTCCAATTGATACCGTCAGTGGAAAAACTCATTTTATCTTTGCCTGATCCGGTACCGTCATCACTTGTGAGCGTCAATTTTACATTCGCCGTTTTTGTATGGGTCGCCCCGGAATTAATATTGATGGACCCCGTCGGAGATGTTGTGTCCAAACCTACCTTAACGAATATGGCTTCCGACCAATTCCCGGCCCTATCCGAATACTTCACATAAACTTTTTTCTGGCCATCTCCGGCGCTAAAATTCCAATCTTTAGTTTGGGCATAGGGTTCCGGTTCTTCCCATATAATCCCATCCGATGAAAAACTCATTTGATCCAATTGCGATCCCAAAAGACCGTCGGCGGCCGACAAATTCAAAGTCACGCCTGTTTGCCCAATAAACTCTACGCCGCCGTTGACGGTGATGGTTCCAGCCGGCGGAAGCCGGTCAAGCCGTATATCATCAAAAATGCCGTCGGTTGTATTTCCAAGGATGTCATAGGTCTGCATCTGTACTTGAATGAGTCCGTCTTGGTCAGGAAGAATAAAACTTTGGGAAGCTTTAAAATCTTCCCAAGCTTGCCATACCCATGAACTACCCTCCTCGGCAAATTTTGTCCCCAATCTCATTTTGCCGGAAAGCCCCGATAAATAGTCCTCGGCAAAAATCGTAAGATTAATATTGCGGTCGCGCGTGTATTGATCACCGTCATTAATCAAAACACTGCCTTCCGGAGCGGAGCCGTCGAAAGTGATATTTTTTGTGCTTTCAATCACTTTGGTATTTCCCGCCTTGTCGCGCACTTCATATTTGACAACCTTCAGACCATCGCCAGCCGGAAGAGCCAACTGTTTTTCCTCAACAAAGTTTTCCCAATCCTGCCAGTTTTCACTTTCTCCATCGCTGGTCACCGAAAAGCGGATTTGATCAATCCCGGATGCGCCGCTTGATCCGGCAGGTACTGGGTCCGAAACCATAAGCGTCACGGTTACCGTAGGAGCTTTCGTGTATCCGCTGCTGCTTCCAACCACCCAAAGCCAACCGTCAGGATTTGTGGTGTCCAGCATAATGGTTTGTGATTCGACCACCTGAGTGTTTTTGGCTTTGTCGTAATATTTTACGAAAACTTTTTTATTTCCATCGCCTTCGGGAAGGGTAAATATTTTTTCTTCGCTGTAGTCTTCAGGTATTGACCAGTTAATTCCATCCGCCGAAAAACTCATTTTGTCGATGCCCGATTCAGAATCAGAGGCCTGCAAAGTCAAAATAACTTCATGTTGGGTCGCATAAAGTGCTCCTTGATTGATTACGATGGAGCCGGCCGGAGGAGTCACATCCGGAGGCGCGGTTAATCGGGTAAGAATTCCTACTTCCCGGGTTGAAAGCACACGGTTATAAATCTCTACTCCGTTGATTCCTCCCTTCAAGTAATTCCCGTTGCCGTCCATAATGGCTTCGTCGTGAAATTTTGTTGCATTATTCATCCCGCCAAGACCGATCAAGGCCTTATGCTCCCACAACTGCGAGCCTTCGCCTCTTCCAAATTCTGCGCCGTCCAAATATCCCTTCAAAGCATCTGCACTGATCGTTTCTCCGCCTTTTAGCGTCAGCGCCACATGATGCCAGCCGCCTCCTTCAATCGCTGTCGATAAATAAGTCCCTTGCCAATTACTTCCTCCCAGGGCATTCCATCCGCCGACATATAATTTCCCGTCATACACATAAATATTTAAGCCCCTTCCCGCTCCGCCTTCTTCATAAATCACTTGCTTACGTGTATTAATCGAAGGATCCTCCACGCGAAACCATATCGCCACTGTTCTTTCTG
>JACPXL010000002.1 GCA_016196555.1 Candidatus Omnitrophota bacterium
GCGAGTTTCGAAGTTATTGATGACGGAGGAAGCGGAATTTTAAAACCCATATCACGAAAATGGGGTCATATTCATGTCCCTCATAAATGGGAATGGGCTCCCATCGCCTAACCTTTACTCGAATGATTATATGCCGATGATATAACATCAGGCAGGGCTTTAAGTTAGGCTTTAAAACTATCTCTTTATAGCATCTTAGTCCAATTTGAAATTATAATGATCATGAGGTAATCTTTAAGAAGCCATGGAACGTGCTAATTTAATCAATATAAATCCCATTGAAGCCGCCAATCGGAGCCAGATTAAACCGAAAAAAATTGCTCTGATTGCCTCGCCTTGGATTTTTGATGATCAAGTGGAATTTCGTTCGCAGCAGCTTGGGCTTGGTTATATTGGGGCTTATTTGGAAAAATTCGGCCACGAAATTGTGGCATTTGTGGATCCGATGGTCTACGGCGGTTTTAAAATCAAAACACCGCTTGAAACGAAATATCGTAAGACGCATCGTTTTGGACTTCCCGACTCTGAAATTATCAAACAAATTCCAAAAAATGTTGATCTCATTGGATTAAACGCCCCCTTTACTGATTCACGTCTCACAGCCTATCCCTTAATTGACGCAATCAAACAAGCTTTCCCCAATGTTCCGCTTGTTATTGGCGGTGTTTTGGCAACGACTCTTCCCATGCAAGTGTTACAAGAGACGTGCGTTGATATTGTAGTCAAAGGAGAAGGTGAAATTGCATTTGCGCGTATTGCCAACGGTCAGCCTTTGGAACAAATTCCAGGAATCGCTTATCGCAAACCCGATGGGGCTATTCATATCGATCCCAGACGCAGCGAACAACTCACAAGCATCGATTCAATTCCACCGCCAGGTTATCATTTTCGTCCGATGGAAGAGTATGCGTCTTGGTCGCCGCGCGGAGATCAGTCGCGCCGCACTTTATCTCTCATCTCTTCGCGTGGATGCCCGTTCACGTGCGAATTTTGTTCCATTCCGGAAAAAGGACAGCGCTGGCGTCCTTTCACTCCGGATCGCATCATTCAAGAAATCGATATGTGCATTGAAGAATTCGGTGTGAATCATATTGAGTTCGAAGATGATAATTTTACTCTGCAGGAAGACCGTGCCGTTCCTATTCTCAAGCATTTGGCCGTCCTGCGTAAAAAAGGACATAAATTAGAGAGCTCTTTTCCTAATGGAGTCATGGTCGACCGTTTATCCCGTGATTTGGCTTTTCTTTTGAGGGAGGCGGGGACCGATATTATTTATTTGCCGGTTGAAAGCGGGGATACGCGAATTCTGGTTTCTATGGACAAGCCCATGGCCGATCAACATTTGGATAAAACTCGCGAAATTGCAAAATATTGCGTCGAAGCCGGACTTTTCGTCAGTTGTTTTTTTATCGTGGCTTATCCCGGAGGCCGTGTAGGCAAAAAAGATTATTTGCGTCCGGAATATGAAAAACATCTGATTCGGGAAGGCGACGCGATCTACATGCGGGGTGAAGATGAAGAAAGTTTTCAAAATACCATGAATTTTTGCCATGAGCTCAAAAGAATCGGCGTCAATGGGATTACACCTCTCATTGCAACTCCTTATCCTGGCACTGAACTTTACGAAGTCTGCGACAAATTTAATTGGCTTGCATTCAAAGATGCAAAAGATGTTGTGACGACGGTTTCGTATGCTCATATGAAACCCGAATATGTTCAGATTGAAACGCCTTATTGTTCGCGAACACGCGCTTTTGAAAGATGGCAGGAAATGACGCGAGTTTTTGAAGCTTATCATAATGTCCGGCGGTTTAAAGGCGACATGGAACATGTTCCAACAAAGCAAGTGTCCCGCCATGAAGATTTGTCCGCTTAATTCACTGCCAAGTTCCAACTTTTCGGTATAACTATGACTTCCAAGAAAAATTGTCTAGCTTTGATTCCCGCAAGAGGAAGCTCCAAAAGTATCCCCCGCAAAAACATTAAACTTTTTAATGGCAAACCGCTTCTTGCTTGGACCATTGAATGCGCTCAAGAAAGCAATGCATTTGAAAGAATTATCCTTAGCACCGATGATCAAGAAATTGCTGAGCTCGGAAAAAAATATAAAGCCGAAGTACCGTTTCTTCGGCCTGAGGAATTTGCAACCGATGCGGCGCCGACGGCTCTTGCTGTACGGCATGCCCTTGAATGGTTATGGGAACATCAACGGGAGAAACCGGATTTTGTGATGGTGCTGGAACCGACTTCTCCTTTGCGTCAGCCGAGTCATATTCAAGAGGCATTAAAACTTTTGAGCAAACCGGCGATTGATTCGGTCGCGAGTGTGTCTCGAGTGCCGCAGCATTATGTTCCCGAAAAAATTTTAAAAATTATGCCAAACGGCGTTTTGCTTGGATTAGGTGAGATGCCGATTCGCCGTATGATTCACCGCCGCCAAGATCTTCCCGTTTATTATGGATTCAACGGACTTATTTTTGCTTGCCGCCGGGAGTTACTCTTTAAAAATCCTCCTACTCTTTGGGGAGACAAAGTTTTTCCCTTAGTCACGGAAGACAAATATACAGCGGATTTGGATAATCCTGAGGATTGGCTTCCTGCGGAAGCTAAAATGCGGGATATTTTTCAGGAAAGGCTAGAGAAATGAATTCTGAAATTCGTTTTGGCAGTATCGTGATCGGAGAAAGGCGTCCCACTGTTGTCATTGCCGAGGCGGCTTGTGAACATTTGGGCAAATTAGATAGGGCTAAACGCTTGGTTGAGGAAGCAAAAAAAGCCGGCGTCGATATCATCAAATTTCAAATTCATATTCCGGACGAAATGATTGCTGAAAGCATTCAATTTTGGGCAGGAAGTATGGACAAGGTATTAGCCAAGGTGAATTTAAAAATCGAGGATCATCGGGAGCTTTTACGATATTGTAAAAAGGTGGGCATTCAATATCTTTGCACGCCATTTTGTGCGAAAGCCGCGGACATTTTGGACAGATTTGGTGTCGAAGCCTTTAAAACAGGCTCTGGGGAAATGACTAATGTTCCAATGCTCCGTCACATCGCTAAAAAGAAAAAGCCAATGATTGTTTCAACCGGCATGGCAACGCTCGATGAAATTGGACAAACCGTGAAAGCTCTAAAAGAAGAAAAGGCATCTTTCATACTGATGAATTGCACGTCTGCTTATCCGCCGCGCTACGATCAAGTTAATCTCGGAGTCATAAAACTTTTGCGGGAGCGTTTTGGTGTTATGACCGGTCATTCCGATCACACACCGGATATTTGGACATCGCTTGGTGCCGTCGCATTAGGCGCCAAAGTCATTGAAAAACATTTTACTTTAGATCGAAGTCTTAAAGGGCCTGATGCGCATGTTTCTCTTGAACCCAAGGAGATGAAGCAGCTTGTGGAAGCGATAAGAAAGCTTGAGCAAGCGCTGGGATCTGAAAAGAAAGTTTATGATGAAGAAAAAGTAGTTCGTGATTGGGCGCGTCATTCGGTGGTGAGTCTTCGTCCTATCAAAGCGGGTCAAAAAATTGAATCTGCAATGTTGGGTGTGAAGCGTCCGGGGCGCGGAATTCCGGCGCGGCATTTGGAAGAATTAGTGGGCCGCACGGCGAGTCATGATATTCCTTCGGATTCAATACTCCAATGGAATGATTTGAATGGAGAAAAAAAATAACATGCAAGAAAAAAGGAAAATTGCTCTTGTGACCGGCTCGCGCGGAGAATATGGTTATATCCGTCCCATTATCCGTGAAATTGAGAAACATTCTAAAGAGCTTCAATACGAAACAATTGTGACTAATCTTCATCTTTTGCCTGATTTTGGTTCTAGTATTGAAGAGCTCGAACGAGATAAAGTGAAAATTTCCGACAAAATTTATATGGCGGTGGATGGGTACACCCCGGCTTCCATGAGCAAATCACTGGGATTGTTTTTGTTAAGTGTTACGGATTCACTCGTTCGCCTCCGCCCCGATATTCTTTTGCTGGCCGGAGATCGAGGGGAACAATTGATGGCTGCAATCGCTGCTTGCCACATGAATATTCCCGTAGCGCATATTCAAGCTGGGGAACGTTCGGGTAATATCGACGGGATGACGCGTCATGCGATTACTCGGTATGCCCATTTACATTTTGCATCCAGTGAAGATGCGGCTCAACGGCTTCGCCAGATGGGTGAACAGGAATTCCGCATTCATTTGACGGGTGCGCCTCAACTCGATGAGCTTATGCAAGGCTACTATGCGAAACCAGAAGAATTAAAAGGATTTTTTAGAATCGATTTCAAACGCCCCTTGGCTCTTTTTGTCCAACATCCGGTGACGGAAGAATACGAAAATGTTGCGGATCAAACGAAGGAAACTCTCGAAGCTCTTTGTGCCTTAGAAATGCAGACTTTGGCCATTTTCCCCAACAATGATGCGGGAAACAAAGACGTTCGCAAGCTTCTGGAGGAGTACCGCCGTCCTTATATTCATATCGAAAGAAATGTTTCGCGTTACGTTTATTTGGGATTGATGAAAGCCGCCAATGTCATGGTGGGGAATTCTTCGAGCGGTTTAATCGAAGCGCCTTATTTTAAGTTACCGGTAGTCAATGTCGGTACCAGGCAGCGAGATCGGGATCGTGCTGCGAATGTTATCGATGTCACGAATGAACGACGTCACATAGGCGCTGCGATTAAAAGGGCGCTTTCCTCCAAATTTCGCCAGCATATTCAAGAACATTGCAAAAATCCTTATTGGAGTGACGGAAAATCTTCAGCGAAAATTGTCGATATTTTGCGGAAAATTCCGCTTACGGAAGACTTAATTAAAAAACAGATTACTTATTGATTCCTGTCATTGTGGAGGAAATAAAAGTGAATAAAAAACTAATGCCTTATGTCGTACAGAAATCAGAGTCGATGCGGACTGCCATGCTCAAAATTACGAGCAATAAATCGCGGGCTGTGATTGTCCTCAATGGGACGCGCGTGGTTGGAGTCGTAAGCGATGGTGATATTCGGCGCGCCTTTCTTAAAGATGTGCTATCAATAGCACCCGTTGAAAGAATTATGAATATGAATTGCGTGACTACGGTTGAAACCAACATTAAAAGAGTTGCAGAGATTGCGCGCCATGAAAAAATAACACTGCTTCCGATGGTCGATAGCAAAAACATGCTAAGAGATATTTTTATTGCGACGGAACCTGTTTTTCGAGGGGGTGTTTGCAAGCCTGCTAAAAAAGCGATTAAGAAAAAGAAGAGTAAAAAATAAAATTATGCGTACGCTTCTTTTGACGAGCACGTTTTTGCGCCATGAGTTTGTGATCCGGGAAGCGGCAGAAAAGACGGAGCTTGTTGGCGTATGGCAAGAAAGCAAGACGTTCGATCCTTTCAAAAATATTTTGAAAGAAAACAACGACGAAAAAATCATTCGCCATCATTTTGAAGTTCGAAACCGTTCGGAAGAAAAATATTTTAGGTCGGAATCAAAGATTAGTAAAAATGTAATGCGCCGGGTTGATCCAGGTGGAATCAACTTGTCCGAAGAAATCGAAACCATGAAAGCCTTAAAACCGGATGTTGTTTTGGTTTTTGGTTCCGGGCTTTTGAAAGTTCCGCTTATTGAGAGTTTTAAGGGCCGAATCATCAATATGCATTTGGGGCTTTCTCCTTATTACCGGGGTTCTGGCACCAACTTTTGGCCTTTGGTCAATCGCGAGCCCGAATTTGTCGGTGCGACCATTCATTATATTGATCCGGGAATTGATACGGGCCCTATACTCGCCCATGCTCGTCCCATTATTGCGATAGGCGATGGGCCTCATGATATTGGCAATAAAGCCATTCAAGCGGGCTGTGAAGTCCTGATCCGTGCAGCCCAAAAGCATCATGAAGAAGGGCCTATGCGCGGGGTTGCTCAATGGCAAAAGGGACGTTTTTATCAGATAAAGGATTTTAAAGCCGAAGCCGTTCGCCGACTGTATCAAAATTTTGAAACCGGAATGATTGAGGAATATCTGCATCACAAAGCCGAGCGTGACAGCCGGCTCAAACTCATTGAACTGGAAGGCACCAAAATTAATGAGTAATTGCACCGTCATTACTTACCATTATGTTCGGGATGTGAATAAAACGAATTTCCCAGAACTTAAAGCACTGGCCGTTAAGGATTTTTTGACCCAGCTTGACTGGCTTGAAGCAAATTATCGAATTCTTGATTCTCCTTCTTTTCATGCGGCCCTCCATGGTGAAACCAAAATCACAAAACCATCCGTTTTGCTTACTTTTGACGACGGCTTCAAAGATCATTATGAAACCGTTTTCCCTATTTTGAAGAAGCGTGGAATCAGCGCCATTTTTTTTGTTCCGACAAATTGTTTGATTAAACCTCAAATGCTCAATGTCCATCGCATTCATTTTCTTCTGGCTCGAATTGGTGCAGAACGCTTACGTGATTTGATAGGTTCTCAAATCGAGCAATCTGCGATGCTTCATCCAGACAAAAAATATCCGACTGAATTTCTTTATCGCTGGGACCAGCCGCCGGATGCCGTGGCAAAGCAGTGGCTGAATTATGAATTACCGTACGATGTTGCTGATTCTATTTTGAAAGATTTATTCGAAGTTCATTTGGGGAATCAAAATGATTTTGCGGAAGCCTTGTACCTTTCTCCAGCCATGATTGAGGAAATGGCGGATGGAGGTATGGCTTTTGGAGGCCATACCTGGAATCATCGCGTGCTTTCCCGATTAACCGTTGACGAGCAGAAACGTGAAATTGGAGAAGCTCCTGATCTAATACGTTCTTTGACGGGGCAGCATGAAATTTCTTTTTGCTATCCCTATGGATTGAGAGGAACTTATACGAACGAAACTATCCGTTCTTTAAAGGCCGCTGGGTATAGCAGCGCATTTACAGTCGCTGCAGGTTCTGTGTCCTTTGATGGCGTCAATCACTATGAATTACCCCGCGAAGACGCGAGGGACATTCAAACCCGAATGAATTCAGAGCATTTAAAATCCCGGTCATGATGACGCTAACCATGCAAACTTTACTGGCCCAAGTAATCGGATTTTCAAAACAATTTAAACTCTATCCTTTATTTTGGTGGAGCGGATATTGGCTTCAATTCTTGTTTTCTCCAGACTTTCGAAAAACGGAAATTGAATCACAAAAAACTTTTGCTAGTTTCAAAGAAAAATATGAAAAGACATTGTCGATTCGCTTACTAAAACCTGGTTCGAGCGAAAAAAAAGCCCTAATTGTCAGCCTTGGTGTTTCTGAAACCATTCAAATGGAGCTGGGCCTTGTTCGTGCAGTTGAAATGGCTGGATATACGCCCATTGTTTTGAGCCGGCGCAATCGTTGGGTCCGAAAATATCATCAGTTGGGGAATTCAACCCAAGTTTTCTATTGGGACGAATTTTTGAGTCCCGTTGATTTTCCCCATGCTCATTCTCTCGTTCATCATTGGAAAAGTTTTGATGATTTGTTGAAACTTGAAGAATTGGGCGCTCGCGTCGGAAGGTTTACAGCTTCAACCGCCCTCCGGTTATTGCGTGTTGGCAAATTTGATTTTAGTCAGCCCGAAGTGCTCGAAACCCTTACGAAATGTCTGGCGTTTTCTCTAGTCCACGCCAAAGCCTCTGCAAAAATTCTCGATCGTTTGAAGCCTAATTTGGCTTTATTTGTCGATCGAGGGTACACCCCCCAAGCCGAACTTTTTGATATTTGCCTGGCGCAGAATATTCCGGCTGTGACTTGGAATGTGGGGCATAAAAGCAACACGCTTGTCTTTAAAAGGTATTCACAAGCCAACCGCGATGATCATTATTCTTCTTTGTCAAAACCTTCCTGGGAATGGGTGAAAAAACGCGAATTTTCGCCGGCTGATGCCAAAGTCCTCTACGACGAGTTTTATCAAAATTATGCAAGCGGGGAATGGTATAGCGAAGTCGGAACACAGTTTAATAAAAAAATACTGGAACCTGATGAAATCAAAAGGCTTCTCGGGCTCGATCCTAAAAAAAAGACAGCAATTATTTTCCCCCATATTCTTTGGGACGGGACTTTTTTTTGGGGAGAAGATCTTTTTTCCAGCTATGAGGAGTGGATGATCGAAACGGTGCGTACGGCAGCTGCTAATCCTAATGTGAATTGGATTATCAAGGTTCACCCGGCGAATGGGGTCAAAGATGCGCGAGAGGGAAGAAAGGGAGAACCGGCAGAAGTGACGGCGTTACGCAGGCATCTTGGAAAACTCCCCGCCCATATTTTTTTCATTCCGGCTGAAAGTGAAATTAATACCTTTTCTTTTTTTCGCCTGATGGATTATTGCCTGACGGTGCGAGGCACAATCGGAATTGAATCTGCGAGTTTCGGCATTCCGGTGCTTACCGCCGGGACGGGCCGCTATGACCATAAGGGTTTCACCGTGGATGCGGCGACGCGTGAAGAATATCTCAGAAATGTCAGCCGGATTGAAACTCTAACCGCAAATCCACATTCATGCGCAGTCACTTGAAGATTGGCAAAAAGCGGCTGATCTTAATCTTTTCGCTGACTGGTTGGTTCAGCCGAATGAAGTGGATTATTTTGTCTCCACCAATGGAATGTCGGTCTCTCAATGAAGATTGTTCATGTCAATCGCACGGATCTCGACGGGGGAGCGGCGGTAGCGGCATTTCGGCTTCATCAAAGTTTGCTTGAGGCGGGCTGTGATTCCAGAATTCTGGTGGATTATAAAAAATCTTCACTGGAAACCGTGCAAGCGCTTTATCCGCCCGCGTCTTTGGGGCTTCGCTTAATTAATGTCGTGGAGTCTATCACGAGCCTGCAATATTTATTTCCGCGTCCGGCTGGTTTTCTCCGCCATCCCGCGGTCCAAAATGCCGACGTGATCAATTTCCATAATTTACATGGAGGGTATTTTTCTCCCTGGCTTTTACCGGAAATCACAAAGCATAAATCCGTTGTTTGGACGCTTCATGATATGTGGCCTGTGACCGGGCATTGCGGTTATTCATTTGAATGTGACAGATGGCTTACGGGCTGTGGACATTGCCCGCTTTTAAAAGAATATCCGGCGCTGAGTTTTGATTTAACCGCTATGCTCTGGAAGATAAAATATTCCATTTATCAAAATTCTTCTTTGAATCTTGTCGCTCCTTCTCATTGGTTGGCGGATATTGCCAAACGAAGTCCGCTTCTAGGATCTTTCCCAATTCATCACATTCCTTACGGTGTTTCGGTGAATGATTTCCGTCCGATTGATAAAGCCAAAGCGCGTGAACAATTGGGCATTCCGCGTGACCGGAAAATCATTCTTTTTGGAGCCGCATTTACCTATGAGAAGCGCAAAGGCGCTTCTTATTTAATCGAAGCTTTGGAAAAACTGTCTGGCGGGAACAATGTCGATTTTGACATCGCTTCATTCGGTTTAGAATCAGAAAAAATAAAATTTCCAGCTCAATTAAAACATTGGCCTTTTGGCATTGTTCAAAATCAAGAGCGTATGGCCGCAATTTACTCAGCGGCTGATGTTTTTGTCGTTCCTACATTGGCCGACAATCTTCCCAACACGATTCTTGAAAGTATGGCATGCGGTACCCCTGTGGTCGCTTTTGGCGCAGGAGGCGTTTCTGATGCTGTAAAGCCTATGCAAACAGGGTATTTAGCGCGTTATAAAAATGCCGAAGATTTGTCAGTGGGAATTAAAACGATTTTGGGGGATGATTCGTTGAGGCTTAAATTGGCCGCCGAATGTAGGAAGACAGCGGAAAGGTATTATTCGCTTGAGCTTCAGCGCAAACGTTACGTATCACTTTACGAAGATTTAATCAAAAAGAGGAGAGAAAAAAAGCACGCTCAAGCTGCCGTTTGAATGTGAAATAATCTCATGGACTCCAAGACTATTTATCTCCCCGTGAATTTGCCGGGACCTATTTACCGCTTTCTTAAAGTTATCCGGGATCGCTTTTCCAAACACTTCCATAATTTATTGGGAGACCGTGATATTGAATGGTCCTTTGTGGCTGCGTATATGCCGCAAGGTCCGGGTACGGCTCTTGATTTTGGTCCGGGAGGAAGCTATTTGGCGCTTATGGCCGGGCGAAAAGGTTTTAAAGTCACGGCCCTTGACCGGGAAGTGCAAACTCCTTTTTATGTTCATCCTGGATTGGAATTTGCCCAAGGGGACATTCTTCAATATTCTCTGCCGCCGAATTCTTTCGATCTAATCCTTAATTGCTCCACGGTTGAACATGTCGGTCTTGTGGGACGTTACGGGATTACGGAAGATAATTCGGATGGGGACATTAAAGCCATGCAAGTTTTGCGGAATTGGATGAAGCCGGGGGCTGTCATGCTTCTCACCATTCCTGTGGGTCGTGACCGTGTTTTTGCGCCGTATTGCCGTGTGTATGGAGAGACCCGTTTGCGGTCCCTTTTAAAAGGATTTCGAATTGAAAAAGAAGAGTATTGGGTGAAAGACTCGCTCAATCGATGGATTCTAGTGCCTAGAGATCAAGCGCTTAAGAGTGAAGCATCGATTGGATCGAAGACTCTGCGAAATATTTATGCGCTGGGTTGTTTTGTTTTGCGCAAGGAGGACTAAGTTTCATGCCTGAACTTCCCTGGGTTTCGGTGGTTGTCCCGTCTTTTAATCGCGCTCATTATATGAAGCGTACACTGGATAGTATTTTGGGGCAGGATTATCCAAATATTGAATGCCTTGTGATGGATGGCGGGTCGAAAGATGGAACGGTTGAGATTTTAAAAAGTTACGGCAATCGCATCAAGTGGGTCTCGGAACCGGATAAAGGGCAATCAGACGCAATCAATAAGGGCTGGCGTATGAGCCGAGGGGAAATTCTTACTTGGCTTAATGCCGATGATATTTGGCAAATTCCTTCTGCGGTTAGTGACGCAGTTTCTTATTTGCAAGCTCATCCAAAAGTTGTCGTCGTGTACGGAAAATGCGGAAATATCGATGCCGAAGGCCGTCCCAACGGAATGGCTTATGTCCACGATTGGAATTTGGATTATGCCGTGGAATTTTGTGATCATTGCATTGCACAGCCGGCTTCTTTTATCCGCCGCTCGGCCCTGGAATCAGTCAATTGGGTCGATCCCAATCTTCGCATCAAAATGGACCATGATTTATGGCTGCGTTTGGCGCTTGTGGGGGAGATTCATCATATTCCGAAAGTTCTTGCCCATGCCTGCAGTGAAAAAGGAATTACCTTTGAAGGACGCGGAGCAGCCGCTTCTTGTGTTGAAGTCACGCGCAAATTTTTTTCATTGCCGGCAGTACCCGCGCCTTTGCGAATTAAAAAGCAAAGAGCCATGAGCAATGCCTATTTGCGTGGAATCGAATATGCTTGGGCTGGCGGGCGGCATTTAGAATTAATGGCCCTTTACGGTTGGAAAGCTTTTCAGGCGGATCCTTCGAATGCCGGCCGGATTTTCTCAGGATTTGCCCGATTTCTATCTTTGCCTTTTCGCAGGAGATGCGCATGATACGAGGCCTTACAATTTTCGCCACTCCGAAGCCATTTCGAGGGGATATTGGAATGATTCAAAGAAACGCCATTCAGAGTTGGCGTGAACTTGGATCCAATATTGAAATCATTCTTTTTGGCAGTGACGAAGGAGTGGAAGATATTGCCCGAGAAATGGGACTCAGGCATGTTCCCAATGTTGCTTGCAGTGAATTTGGAACACCGCTTATTTCCGATCTTTTCCGTCAGGCCCGGGAAATGACTTCTTTCGATTTCCTTTGTTATACCAATGCCGATATTATTTTTCTCCAAAATCCACTGCAGATTCTCGAGCAAATTTCCTTTCCCAATTTCATTTTATCCGGGCGGCGCTGGGATTTAAACGTTTCGTCTGCCCTGGAATTTAAAAATGGATGGAAAGAAACATTGCATGAACGCAGCCTACGCGATGGCAAGTTGCATCCGGCGAGCGGAATGGATTACTTTATATTTCCCAAGGACCTTTTTTGCGGACGCATCCCGCCGTTTGCGGTTGGACGCCCATGCTGGGACAATTGGTTTGTCTGTCAGGCCAGAAAAGAAAAAATTCCCGTGATTGATTTGACGCAGGTTTTTTCGATTGTGCATCAAAATCATGATTATGCGGCCACGGTTTACCGGAAAGGGAATTGGGCGGGGGCTGAATCGGAACGGAATTTACGACTGGCCGGTGAAATCGACCATTGTTTTACAGTGAATGATGCGGATTGGCGTCTGACATCTTCCGGGCTTAAAAAATCACCCCATCATTTGCACGACCTTTGGAACTTTCCCGTGATCTATGAAGACCATCCTGTCCTTGGGTGGTTGATGAAGCCGATTGTCTCTTTGCGAATGTTATTCCGGAAGAGTTTGCGCCGGATTCGAAACTCGGTCCTTCCCGCGAATTAAAAAGACCTCAAAAGAAAAAATTAAGGCGAGAATCCCATGATGCAAAGCAAGGCGATGCATCGAAGTGGAGAGATGAAAGCGAAGATCAAATGGACTGAGGTGAAAAACTAAAAAATACCCGATATCGATGACTAAAACAAGAGTCAAAATAGCCCAAAGCCCGCTTTGAATCAAACGGCGGCGTTCAAAAATTAACACGTAAATCAGTGCTGCCGTAAAAAAGATCCAAATCCCATTCCAGGCATAATGCTGCTTGCCGAATTCAACATACCCGATTTTCGAATAAACCAGCGCAGTCAAAATAAATAAACTTTTATCCCAATTCGTCAGAGATTTGAAAAGTTCCAAAACTTTGGAGGCGCGCCCTGAATAAATATCCGGCGGCGCAAGAATTAATTTTTGATAAAGCACTGCGGTGAAGGGAATGGACAGGCCGAATATGAGTAAAAGAATGGCTTTTGATTTCCATTTCCAATCATGATTAGGAATTGAAGCCGTCAAAAGAACTGTTACCCCCAAAATCCAGAAACTAAATAAAATGCCTTCATTTTTGGTCCAAGCTGCAAGTCCGGCGAATAATCCTACGAGAAAAAAAAGTGAGAATGTCCGAAGACGGTACGCGGTAACGAGAGTTAATGTTGCCGCGGTGATGTAAAAACAGAGCGGCACATCCGCATATTGGCTTGTTGCCCAAAAGCGGTAAGCCGGATTCATCCAGTAAAAGCTTGCCGCGACCAGTCCCGTGAAAAGTGAATTTTGTGAGGAGAAATACCAAAAAATCATAAGGCCTATTCCGATGGTGAATGCCATCGCGACAAGCGGGGGCCAAATGAGAGGCTCAGCATTGAGCCAATTCCATCCCCACGCGACGGCGGAAGGGAGGAATAACGGATAATTTGCTAATTGCGGGAGCACCATGTCTGAAAAAATGGCCGTCCAACGCTCAGGCGAGCGGAATAAAAATACGGCCCTGAGATTCCAATTCGTTTTGGCATCCCAACCGCCGAATAGATTCGACATGCTAAGAAAAGCAAAGTTTCGAAGGAAGTCATAAAAGGCGACAATAAACAAAACCATGCCCAAAACAATCAGAAGACGCGAACTTAAGAATTGGGAAGAAAAGTTTGCGTGGGGTAAGGCGTATTCGTGGGAAAGAAAATCAGAAAAGTTTTTTTTCCAATTTCCAACAAACGTGCTCCAGATAATAAGCGCGGCTGCTAAAATCGCTGATAGGGCAATCGCTGAAAATTTAGCCTGCGCGTTGAAGCAAACATAGGACCAAAACATCACAAGAGTGATCAAGCCAATGCCAAGCGGCAATCCAAGCGCGGTGCAATAAGCCACCGGAGAGAGGAAAGGGTTTTTGCGTAAGATGAGAAACAAAAACAGAATTCCGATCATTGCCGGCAGAATAAAGGGAATAAATATGCGTACAGTAGGAATCATTTTTTTACCGCAACTCCTTTGCCCGGAGTCATGACGGCCGCCCATTGATAGCCGTTTTCAGCCAGACGCTGATCCGCGATTTCCTGGCTGCTGCAATATACAATGGCTACTCTTTCCATGGGTTCAGGATTCAAAATGATAGGAGCTAAATACAGCCGGGCGTCATTGAATATTTTTTCTTCATCCAGATTTTTCCCAAACGGATGATCGGTAAGAAAGCTCACGATTTCTGCGGCGGGTAAAACTTTTTTAAACGGTTCCAACTCTGAACCTGGTAATGCATAATCTTGATGAAAGCCTTGGAGAAGGTTTCTTAAAACATCTGTTCGTAATTCGAAGCGAGCGGGTGCGTAAGAGTGAATAATGACAAAAATAATAATGATGTGGAATAAATAAGCAGGGAGATATTTAAGCTGTCCTTGATTAAACACGATAAATTTCCTCGCGTGGTTTATTTGATCTTGCATCAGGCTTTCTTTTAGGTAAAATAGATCCCTTGCCTGATGGAAATATATATCGGCAAAAAACAGTTTGGAATAGAGTCGGAATAATAGGGATAAATTAGGAATTCTATGGTGAAATGGCGTTTTAATTGGCTGCTATCAATACTTGTGGTTTGTGGTATTTCTCTCCATTCAGCTCCGGCATTTGCAAAAACGAGCGACAAAAAAAGCGAAAAACCAACAGCGGCTGCAACGCTTACTCCGCCGCCACCTCCTGAAGCCACTCCCATCACAGCGGCGACTTCTCCCTCTTCCGCTGCTGCGGCAACCTCATCGCTCAGCAAAACGCTGAGTCAAGGTACGGAAGAAGAGCAGAAAGCCCGGGCTGAAAGTTTTCGCCGCCTGGCGGAGGCTTTGCAAAGGATGGCGCAACAGCAGCAGGAGCAGGTCAAGCCCGAATCTAAGTCTCGGTAAATCAATAAGTTAGACAATTAAGGGCTAGTTTTGCTTTTTGTTCCATCCTTGTAGAAATCCCTTATTTTCAGTATTATATCCAGCCTATGTCCCCATCCTCTCTAATGAAGTCTTCAGCAATCTCACAACCCGTGCGTATTGGAATGCTTTCCTTGGGATGCCCTAAGACCTTAGTGGATAGTGAGATCATTTTGGGCAAGCTTGATCCAAGCCGGCATGTCATCACAGCTTCCGTCGCTGATTGCGATATAGCATTGTTAAATACATGCGCTTTTATTCAAGATGCCCAGCAGGAGTCAGTCAATAGAATCCTGGAGTTGGTTGAGTTAAAAAAAGAAAAGCGAATTAAAGCCGTCATTGTGATGGGATGCTTGGTTCAGCGTTTTCCGGGAGATTTGAAAAAGCAATTGCGCGAAGTCGACGCCTTTATTGGTTCCGGAGAATATGCCAAAATTCCTGAAATTGTGGAACGTGTTACGCACGGCAAGAAAGTTTTTTCAGTAGGGCGCCCGGGTTATCTCACCACATCGGGCGAAGGGCGTGTTGCGCTTACGCCGTCTCACTACCGCTATTTAAAAATTTCTGAAGGATGCGACCACGTTTGCACGTTTTGCACCATTCCCTCATTCCGCGGCAAACATCGCTCCCGGACAATCGAAGATATTGTGCGAGAAGCCGAAAATTTAGTTTCTCAAGGCGCAAAAGAAATTATTCTTACCGGACAGGACACAACTTATTTCGGCAAAGATCAAACGGACGAATATCTTTTGCCTAAACTTTTGCAGGAACTCGACCAGGTTTCAGGCATTCATTGGATACGGCTTCTTTATGCTTATCCTTCCTGCATTCCAAAAGAATTAATGCAGGTCATGCGTGATTCCAAACATATTTGCCGCTATTTAGACATGCCTCTTCAGCATGCCAGCGATCCGATGCTGCTTGCCATGCGGCGGGGGATTACAAAACGCCGTACAAGGGATTTGATTCACGAGTTTAGGCAGACAGTTCCGGATTTGGCAATTCGCACGACTTTTATCGTGGGTTTCCCGGGTGAAACCGAGCAGGATTTTTCGGAGCTTCTCGATTTTATGAATGAAATGCGTTTTGAAAGATTGGGAATTTTTAAATATTCCCGAGAAGAAGGTACGCCGGCCGCGGGGATGTCCCATCAAGTTCCTGAAAAAATTAAGCAGGAACGATTTGCACGTGCCATGACTTTGCAGCAAAAAATATCTGAAGAGAATAACCGCCGGATGATGGGCAAGACCATCGATGTGCTGGTAGAAGGGCGCGATGAACAGAATGAAAAGCTGTGGATCGGAAGATCCTGGATGGATGCGCCGGAAGTCGATGGAAATGTTTTAATTCATAGCGAAAAAGCTTTGCAACCAGGACGTTTTTATTCCGTTCCAATTACCTCGGTAGCTGAATATGACTTGGTGGGAAGAATTTAGAACACGGCATCTTTTTTCGCCGAATGCGATTAGTGTTTTGCGCGGTGTTTTTGCCCTCATGCTGCCCGCTTTTCTTTTAAACCATAATCCTGCATTACATGTGACTGCCTTTCTGGTTTTTCTTTTTGCTGCCGTAACGGATTATCTCGATGGGGTGTATGCCCGCAGCTATAATCTCGTAAGTAATAGCGGCAAAATCATTGATCCCTCCATGGACAAGCTTTTAATCTTGGTCCCGCTCGGGGCCTTTGCCTATATGGAAATAATTTCCATTTGGTGGGTTGTGCCGGTTTTTATTCGGGAAATTGTGATTACGTTTTTACGTATTGCGTGGATGTTTGAAGGCCGGGCGGTGGGGGCCGAAAAGCTAGGTAAATTTAAATTTGCTGCCCAAGTTTTGGCCGTTGCCGCTATCTTTATTTTCTACCTGGCCATTGATTTTCCAATTTTAAATAGGCATATCGTGGTCTATCGAAATCTCATGATGTTCTTTCTGATGCTGGCAGTTTTTTTAACCGTGATTTCCGGTCTTACTTTTGTCTATTCCCAGCGAAAGAATTTCCTCGGTCCGGAATTTGCCAAGTTTACCTCAGCTTTGGGAGTGGGACTGATTCCATACATGCCTGGAACATGGGGCAGTTTAGTCGGTCTGATTTTTGCGGTTTCTGTCAATTTTAATCATTGGCTATATTTCGGTATATTCGTTGCGCTGGTCATTATCGGCAAATTGGCGGTTGCGAGAATTGATCTTTCAGTCACGAAAGATCCCTCTTTTGTTGTCATCGACGAAACCTGCGGCATGATGCTGGCCTTTTTTATGGTCCCGCTTCATTTTTATTCCTTGGTTGTTGGTTTCGTTCTTTTCCGGGTTTTTGATGTGATCAAACCTTATCCCATTCGAAAGCTTGAAAGTTTGCCGCATTACTGGGGAATTCTCTGCGATGACCTCGGAGCCGGTTTTTACACTTGGTTAATTCTGCAGCTGGTATTCAATTCGTGACGCATCGAATTCCGCCCGCCAGTTTCAAAGCTGAAATTTTGACCATTGGTGATGAACTTCTTAAAGGAAGTGTTCTCAATACCAATGCAGAATTTTTAGGAAAAAATTTGACGGGTTTAGGGTTTTGCGTCTCCCGCCAGACTTCCTGCCGTGATCAGATCGATGAGATCAAAATCAATCTTAGAGGAGCTCTTGAACGTTCCAACCTGGTTATCATGTCGGGTGGTTTAGGACCTACGCCCGATGATTTGACCCGGGACGCTGTTGCCGGCTATTTTAATGTTCCTTTGAAATTTTCTTCCTCTCAATATGCGCAGATCAAACACCATTATCGCCGCCATGGCTATTCTGTGCCGCCGCTCGTGAAGCGGGAAGCGCTTTACCCGGAAAAATCTGTCCCGCTCATTAATAAACATGGAATTGCGCTGGGATTTTATTTGCGCTCTTTAAACGGAAAATTGTTGGTGGTGCTGCCCGGAGTACCTGCCGAATTGCAGAACATGTTCCGCGAATTAGTCATTCCGTTGATTCGAAAGTATTTTCGTGCTCTATCCGTGCGGCCCTCCTTGGTGGCTAAAATGGTAGGAATTTCGGAGCCGGATGTCATGGAAAGGCTGGGCAAGGGATTTTTTCGCGATCAATTCGATTTTGGGATTTATCCTCAAGCAGGCGAGGTTTCAATCCGGCTTTATGCGGATAAGAAATTAATTTTGCACCGTCTTGAAAGCATTATTCGAAAAGGGCTGAGCTCATGGCTGTATGCGTTGGAGGACATTTCGTTATCGGAGTGTGTCGGAAGAATTCTAAAGAAACGGCGCCAAACGCTGGCTGTCGCTGAAAGCTGTACCGGCGGATTTTTATCCGCGGAGATCACAAAAAATCCGGGAGCGAGCGATTATTTTGTCGGCGCTCTTACCGCTTATCAAAACCGCATCAAAGAAAAACATCTCGGTGTCTCTAAAATTGTGATTAAAAAGAAGGGGGCTGTTTCAGCGCAAACTGCGCGAGAAATGGCTTGTGGCGTCCGGACTCAAATGAATTCAACGTATGGAATTGGAATTACAGGAATAGCTGGGCCAGGTGGAGGGACTCGCACAAAATCCGTCGGACTTGTTTATATTGCCATTGCCACGCCGAAGCGCTCCTTTGTGTCGGGACATCAATTTTGGGGCGATCGCCAGCAAGTCCAAATTAAAGCCGTGAAAAAGGCGCTTGAGTTTTTATGGCGTGAAATTCACTAAATGAGCCGTTCGGCCCGCCGAATCT
Organism: Candidatus Omnitrophota bacterium; assembly: GCA_016196555.1. Classification (GTDB taxonomy): domain Bacteria; phylum Omnitrophota; class Omnitrophia; order Omnitrophales; family Aquincolibacteriaceae; genus JACPXK01. The sequence continues at coordinate 18,503 of JACPXL010000002.1, forward strand.
TTCTTGCATTGCCGCTCGCCGATGTTTTTTTTCAGGAAATATCCGATTTTCTCGATGAAATAAAAAGTAAAATGGAAGGTGTGAGCTGGGTGCGGCCGGAAAATGTCCATGTCACCCTGCATTTTTTCGGTTCGATGACGGATGAGAAAATAGAAAAAATTAGTCCTGCGGTTCGTCTCCACGCTGCAAATTTTTCTTCACTCGCCTTATCACTTCATGGAATCGGATGTTTTCCCAATCAGCATAAGCCCCATGTCATTTGGCTGGGAATGTCCGGCGATGTGGGTTTGCTGGAAAATCTGCATTCCGCGATAACGCAGGACCTTGAGAAGTTAGGATTTCCCATCGAGAAACGCCCGTTCCAGGCTCATGCGACTTTAGGACGTCCAAAAGTTTTTCATCCCACTCAAGAACGAGCCCTTTCTGTTTTAAAAGGACCGGAAACTCCGCCTCGAAAAATTTCTCATCTTGTTCTTTATGAAAGCCATCTTAGTCCGCAAGGATCTCGATATGAAGCCATCGAAAAGTTTGAATTATCCGGCTAAAAGATATCTTAAATCAAAAGACCTTTTGGCGGTTTATAAAACACTCCGTAAAAGTTTCGGGCATCAAAAGTGGTGGCCGGCGCGTACTCCCTTTGAAATGATGGTCGGGGCAATTCTGACGCAAAACACTGCGTGGATTAATGTTGAAAAAGCGATAGAGAATTTGAGGAGTGCGAATGCGCTGTCTTTTGCGGCGATACGGCGGATTTCAGAACGCCGTCTCGCTGCGCTTATTCGCCCGGCCGGATATTTTAATATTAAAGCGAATCGGTTGAAGCATCTCGCTGCCTTTTTGCAGAAAGAATTCCAGGGAAATTTTAAGGCTATGTTTCGCATGAACGGTAAGAAATTGCGGGAACGTTTACTTCAAGTGAAGGGGATTGGCCCGGAAACTGCAGACTCTATATTGCTTTACGGCGCAAAAAAATATTTTTTTGTGATTGATGCTTACACAAAAAGAATTTTTACCCGCCATCGTTTGATTCGAGGAAAACATAGTTATGATGTCTGGCAGAAGCTGTTTAACAATGCTTTGCCCCGAAAGTTGGATTTATTTAATGATTTTCACGCCCAAATTGTGGCCGTCGGTAAGCATTTTTGCCGCTCTACGCCGCAGTGCGAGTCTTGTCCGCTCAAAATCTACTTATAGATCAATTTAGATCAAAAACTAGCATTAGATAGTATCATAGCTAAAATAAGCTTAAAAGATATCTTGTCCTCGTTTGAAAAACCCTCTCTACACGTCTATACTTTGTATAGCTATGAGAGAAAGATCCAAAAAACTCCTAGGAGAAGTGCTTATTGAAGATGGCATTCTATCGCGAGAACACCTTCAAGAGGCCCTGGATTATCAAAAAGTCCATGGGGGCTTAATCGGACAAATCCTCATCGCTCACGGCTATATACGCGAAGAAAACCTTGTGGCTGCCTTGGGGAGGCAGCTCAATATTCCCTATCTGCCCATTGCCCAATATTCCATCAATCCTGAAAGTGCTGCGCTGATGGACCCTAACTTTTGCCGTAAAAATCTGCTCTATCTTTTTGATCATGATGAGCGGCATGTTTTTGTCGCCATGGCAGACCCTTTAAATAATTTTGCGGTGGAAGAAGTCGAAAATCAGCTGAAGCGAAAAGCCCAGGTGTTTTTGTCCACTCAGACAGAAATTTTTACAGTCCTGGATAGTCACGCGGCCCAAACTTATAAAAATGAGATAAAAAAAGCAGGATAAATTATGCAACGCAACGACAGTGTGCGCGCGGATTTTTCAAGCGCATTGGCAGAAGCAAAGGTTGTCTCCAAAGAAACTTTAAAAGAGCTTGTGAAAGAATCTGCTAAAACCGGCGAATCCCTTCTGAATGTACTTTTGAGCGCCGGTCAATTCGACGAAAAAAATCTTCTCAAAGTTTTAAGCGAAAGATACGGCTGTACTATTGTGAATCCTGCGGTTTTTATTCTCGAACCTGCCTTGTTAAATCTGATTCCTGCAAAATGCGCTGATCAATACCAAGTGCTTCCGATTGCGCTTCATGAAAAAACGCTGACTGTAGCCTTTGCTAATCCCATGAATGTTAAAGCGGTGGATGAATTACGGGCTATCACAAACTATCACATCAAACCGGTAGTTGCGGCTGCCAGCGCCATTAAAAAAATGATTAAGAAATATTATTTTGAAATGGACTTCAAGCAGCCGGAGCTCGATGCGCATCAAGAAATGGCGCAGTTGATCAAAATTATCCGTGACCAAAAAGAAAACGATAAAGCAAAATCCACAGCGGCGGCCGCGCTTAAAATCGCTTATGAAACGCCGGTCATTCGATTGGTTAATTTGCTCATTCTGGAAGGTATCCGCAGAAAGGCGAGTGACATTTTCTTTGAGCCCTGGGAGCAATTTGTCAGGATTCGGGTGCGGGTAGACGGATTGTTGGAAGAGGTTGTCTGTCCTCCAAAAAACTTGGCTGAAGTAATCGTCTCACGAATAAAAATTATGAGTGAGTTAAATATTGCCGAGCACCGCATCCCTCAGGACGGACGTTTCAAAGTCAAATATCGTGACAGAGAAGTGGATCTCCGCGTCTCGATCCTTCCTTCAAGTTTTGGCGAGAAAGTTTGTCTGCGAATATTGGATACAAAAAATCAAGGGCATGATTTGAATCAGCTTGGATTTACACCGCAGGAATTTGGAATTATTCAAGCCAGTGCGAGCCGTCCGCATGGAATGATTCTTGTGACGGGTCCGACGGGAAGTGGAAAGACCACGACTCTCTACTCCGTTTTGAAATATTTGGACACTCCCGAGGTGAATATTACAACGGTGGAAGACCCTATTGAGTATCAAATACCGGGAATCAATCAGGTTCAAGCAAAAGAATCAATCGGCCTCACTTTTCCCGCAGCTCTGCGGTCGATATTGCGGCAAGATCCAGATATTATTTTAATCGGTGAAATTCGTGATCGTGAAACTTTAGACATTGCCGTCAAGGCCGCACTAACCGGCCATTTAGTTTTAAGTACTCTGCATACCAATGACGCAGCCAGTTCCGTCACTCGAATGGCCAATATGGGGTTGGAACCGTTTTTAATTACGTCCACGGTCCAGATGATATCTGCACAGCGTTTGGTGCGGCGATTATGCCAGCGGTGCCGGATCAAAGAAGTTGTCAGTGATGAAGTGTTCGAACAGCTTCATTTGCCAGACCGCAAAAGTCACACCTTTTACACAGCAAAGGGGTGTGCGCAATGCCGACAGACTGGTTATAAGGGGCGCAGTGTGATTACTGAAATTTTGCAAATGAAGCCCGAAATTTCCGCGCCGATTATGCGAGGAGCTTCTGCGGATGAAATCAAAACGATTGCCAGGAAATTCGGAATGACGACGCTCCGTGAAAGTGCGATTCAAAAAGCTTTGAGCGGTGAAACATCCCTACAGGAAGTGTTCCGGGTTACCAGTGAAGATTCTCCGGCAGGTTCAAATCGGAAAGCGGCGGATCCAGTGGCTGAAGAAGCGGAGGAAGCTGCATGATCAGCGGGATCTCAAAAGATAAGTTGGCGGAATTGCTGACGGGGGAGTACAAGATTTCGAGTAAACAAATCGAAGAACTTTCTGCGGAGAGCCGGCAGCAGAAAAAGCTGATTTTCCATTTATTGATCGAGAAAAAGATTTTATCCGAAGAAGACGTCATTGATTTTTTAAGCCGCCATCTAAAAATTCCTACTCTAAATTTGAGTGCTTGCAAAGTCACGAATGAAGTAATTAAAATCGTTCCCAAAAAAATCGCTGAACGGTACGAGGTTTTTCCGATTTCCCGGATTAATAACTTTTTGACGGTTGCGACGAGTAATCCTTTTGAGGTGATGGGCCGAGACGATCTCAAAGGTCTTACCCAATGTGATATTTGTCTTGTTCTTGTCCCGCCCCGTGCCATTCATACGGCAATCGAAAATTACTATGGTGAATCCAATGCGTTGGGAGAAATGCTCGAAGGCATGGATGAAAGCAGTGTAGAAATTATTCCTCTTAAAAGCTCGGCCCCGGCGGAAAGCGGGGAATTGAATTTAGCGAATAAGGAAAAAGCTGAAGATGCTCCTGTGGTCCGTATGGTGGACCTCATTCTCAATGAGGGTTTGAAATTGCGGGCGTCTGATATTCACATGGAACCCTATGAAAAGAATTTTCGTGTCCGTTACCGTATTGATGGAGTGTTGAAAGAATCTTTTTCCCATCCGGGCGAACTTTATCCGGGGCTCGTCGCGAGACTGAAAATCATATCGCGGCTTGATATGACGCAAAAGAGATTGCCTCAAGACGGACGATTTAGGGTGAAGATCCACGACCGGGAAATCGATTTCCGAATCTCCATTCTTCCCACCAATTACGGGGAGAAAGTTGTGATGCGTGTTTTGGACCGAAGCGGCGTTCGGGCCGGTCTTGAAAAACTTGGATTCAGTGGAAATACGACCGTGGCTTTTTCAAAGGCCATCAAGCAGCCTTATGGAATGATTCTCGTTACGGGGCCAACCGGAAGCGGCAAATCGACTACGCTCTATTCGATTTTAAACTCGCTCAATCTGCCGGAACGTAATCTGATGACAGTCGAAGATCCTGTGGAATATCAACTCAGCGGAATTACGCAAACTCAAGTGAATCTTGATGTTGGGCTGACATTTGCCGCGGGGCTGCGCTCTCTCTTACGGCAGAGTCCGGACATTATTCTCGTGGGAGAAATTCGCGATAGCGAAACCGCCGATATTGCCGTTAAAGCCGCTCTCACTGGCCATTTGGTTTTTAGCACACTTCATACCAATAGTGCTGCCGGTGCTATGACGCGGCTAGTCGATATGGGAGTTGAACCATTTCTTATTTCTTCTTCGGTGATCTGTGTAGCGGCCCAGCGCCTTCTTCGTCGTATTTGTGAAGTCTGCAAAGCACCTGTAGAAGTTTCGCATGATTTGCTAAAACATTGCAAAATGAAACCTTCTGAGATTGCCAGTCTAAAAAGCTTTGCCGGAAAAGGCTGCACCAAATGTAACAAGACGGGTTATTACGGCAGGCAGGCCGCTATTGAGATTTTAACCGTAACTCCTGCGATCCGAGAAATGATTGTTCAACAGAGATCGAGTACCGAAATTCATCGATTAGCGGTTGAAGAAGGAATGCAGACCCTTTTTGAAAATGCTTTAGAAATTTTTAAACGCGGACATACAACCCTCGCGGAAGTGCTGCGCATTGCGGCGCCGGATTAACCTTATGCCGACATTTGAATATTACGTAAAAGACCAAGCCGGAAAGGATCAGACAGGCATCCAAGAAGCGATGGATATTCCTACGCTTGTTTCCATTCTGCGGTCTCAGGGGCTTGTGATCATCCGTATTAATGAGGTCAAAAACCGAAAGGTTTTCAGCCTGCAAAAAGGCCCTAAGTCTAAAGGCGGTAAAAGCGGGAAAGTCAAACTGGATGATCTTGTTATCTTTTCTCGTCAAATGGCCACGCTCGTGGGTGCTGGGATTCCGCTTGTCCAGTCGCTCGATATTTTGGCAGAACAAGTGGAAAAAGAAAAATTTAAAACGATTTTGCGCGGTATGCACCAAGAAGTGCAGGGAGGCAAGAGTTTTTCCGAGGCGATGTCGAAGCATCAAAAGGTCTTTTCCACGCTTTTTATTTATATGGTCCGCGCTGGAGAACAGAGCGGAAATTTAGAAGAAATTTTGGACCGAGTTGCCAATTATTTGGAAAAATCGAGCGCACTGCAAAAGAAAGTCAAAGCCGCATTGATGTATCCAGCTTCCGTGACATTGATTGCGTTTTCAATCACATTTGCGATGCTGACATTTGTGATTCCAAAATTTGCGACTATTTTTCAAGGCCTCAATGTTGCCCTGCCGCGTCCTACGCAAATTTTGATCGATGTCAGTAATTTTCTCGCGGCGAATTGGATTTTAGTTCTTGCGATCATTGGCGGCAGCGCTGTCGGGATTGTTCAGGCAGTCAAATTACCCGGAGTGCGTTTGGCGTGGGACAGCCTTAAATTACGAATCCTCATTTTTGGGCCTCTTCTTCTCAAGGTAGCGATTAGTAAGTTTTCCCGAACCCTTGCAACACTTGTTCGAAGCGGAGTTCCTATTTTGTCATCTCTTGAGATTGTCTCCAAAACGGCCGGAAATATGCAAATTGAGAAAATGATCATCTCATTAATGGAAGCTGTAAGAAAAGGGGAAAGCCTTGCGGGTCCGCTGGGGAAAAGCGGTGTTTTCCCTTCCATGGTTGTACGCATGATTGCCATTGGGGAAGAAACCGGAGAACTGGAAGAGATGCTAATCAAGATTGCCGATTTTTACGATACCCAGGTCGATACGGCCGTAACCGGCTTGACCGCCTTAATAGAACCTTTAATTATTTTATTTTTAGGGGTCGTTATAGGGGGAGTCGTTATCGCGCTGTTTTTACCGATTTTGACCTTGGCTCAACACCTGAAGTAGTCCATTTTTCCTGGTAATACAATCTTCTTAAAACCCTGTAAGAACTGTTCGAATAATGAGGAATAAAATGAATTTTAGTTTTGTCAGGATTTGCCGTTATGTAACTTTAAGGCTATACTTCTTTGTAGGGTACGATGGAATTCAAAACGGAGGTGCGTCAATGTTTATCAAGTTAAATCAAAAAGGTTTTACCCTGGTAGAAATCATGATTGTGGTTGCGATTATCGGGTTGCTCGCTGCGATTGCAATTCCCAATCTGCTTCGTGCCAGAATGAACTCCAATGAAGGTGCGATGAAGTATGATCTGAGAACGTTTAGTTCGGCGAATGAGAGCTTCCGCAGCGCTCAAAATCCCCCGCAATATGCTGCAACGATTGCTGGTCTTGTGACACCGGCGGCGGGGCCTGCGTATCTTGATGCATCGTGGAACACCCCACCTAAGCATGGATTTGCTTTGGCTTATGCAGGTGGCGGCGCAGGAACACCAGATACCTTTTCACTGCTTTCCACGCCTCAAACGGCGAACCAGACAGCAGTGAACACCTATTGTGTTGATCAGACGGGTGTTGTGGTCGGTTCAGTCAATGGAACCGGTGCTCCGGCTGGTGGCGCGGGTGGGTGTACCGGAGGTACGCCGATCGGCGGTTAATTTTCAATTTATATTTTGTAGGTTATTAAAAACCCACCCTGCCTCAAGCGGGGTGGGTTTTTTATCGATATACTGTCTAATCGATCTTAGGGGGATCTGAAAGCGAATGATGAAATTTGTTCAAATTTCAAAAAACAAAAAACAGGAATTTAAAAAAATAGCACTCGATTATGGCCGCAAGCTCTACCGACAACTTCAATCGACGTCCCTCTTTCATAAAGAACCACAAAATACCGGTCCCGTTTCTACTATCGCGTGTGATTATGGTCATTCAAAGATTATTTTTGTGGAAATGCAAAAATCAGAATCAGGACTTCACCTTATTCGTTTTCATAAAAGTTTAAGATCGGATGGGAATAAAGTGGGCGTTGATATGATCAAAAAGATTTTTACTGACGGCAAATACAGCCATTCGCGCGTCAGGGTGTCGGTTAAAGGCCAGGGGGTTGTTGTCAGATTTATTCAATTCCCTCAGATGAAGCATGAGGACGTGCGCAGTGCTATTTCTTTTGAGGCTGAAAAGTACATTCCATTTAAAGCTGAAGAAGTTATCATCGATTATCATGTCCTGGATGAAAACATTGTCCAGGGAACCGGCACTTTTATGAATCTTTTGCTGGTGGCTGTACGCCGCGATGAGCTGAACCCCGTGATTCAAACCTTTCATGAGGCAGGTCTTCAAGTTGAATTTGTGGATGTGGATGCTTTGGCTTCGATGAATTCCTTGGAGTATTTTCACCCTGAAGAATGGAAGAAATCCGTGGGTTTTATTGATTTTGGCGCCGAGATTTCAAGTTTGTGCATTATCCGGGAAGGAAAGCCGAGATTTATGCGGGATATCTCGTTCGGAGGAATGGATTTTATTAAACGCCTAAAACGCAAACTTGGCGTGACGGAAGAAAAAGCCCGGGAACATTTTCTCCAGGCTGCCGACAAACCATCCCCTGAAGTTATTCCCATTATTCAAGAATCGGTAGAGACCTTGATCGCTGATTTGAAAGTTTCCCTGGATTATTATTTGGATCAGATTCCCAATGCGCAGCCGCTGCAAAAACTTTTTATTTCTGGAACCGAAGCCTATCATCCGCAAGTCGTGCAAATGCTTTCCAAGGAATTTTCGATTCCCGTAGAACCCATGAATATTCTTGAAAAATTAACTTTGGGACCGGATGTCGACAAACGATTGGTCATGGAAAATCAGGGCTTTTTACCTGTCCCCATAGGCCTTTGTTTGAGGGACCAATGATTCGCGTTAATCTTTTGCCGGAGGAATTCCGCATTGCAGAAAAGAAGAAGCCGCCCATCCCTTATGTTAAAATTGCCGTTGGTGTCGGCGTTCTCTTCGTTGTTTTGACCGGTATTTTTTATCTCGATTATCTTGTGGCGCTGGCCCAGCGCGGACAGGTTCAAAAACAATGGTTGAAAATCCAGCCGGAAGCCCTTTCGTTGAATCAGCTTCGCAATGATGTCGAAGGCGTTCTTAAACCTGAAAAAGAATTTTTCGAAAAATACGTGGACACTTCCACATCGCTTACCAATCTTATGATGTGGATAAGTCAATTTTTGCCAGAGACTGCCTGGCTGACCGAATTAAAGCTCGAATATAACGAGAAAGAAGTGGAATTTCTGGTGAAGGGCCTTTGCATCTCCACCAAAGACAACTCGAGTATCGAGCAAATTGAAAAATATACGCAGCAGCTCAATAGCAAAATTCCTTATGCGATGCTCAATTTGACCACGACCCGGCAGGAATTCGAGGGGCAGCAGTTGACCCAATTCATTATCCAGTTTAGCTGGAAGAATCAGGTTCTATGAAGCCGCTTACTCAGTGGACTCAACACGATATTATAGATTTTTTCCGAAAAGCCGATAAAAAAGTCTGGATCAAATTTGCAGCCATTGGGGCTGCTGTTTTTCTTGTCCTGATTTTGATTATTTGGCCGGCTTGGTTTAAGCGTCTCGGGATCCGGGATGAGATCAAGAATACGAAGGCAAAGATTCAAACTCTAGAAACCCTTCGCATTAAAAAGAGCGAATGGATTCATAATAAAACAGATTACGCACATTACGTAGCGGGTATTAAACAGAGGCTCTACACATCCAGTGAATCCTCACTCCTATTAGGAGAAATTTCAAAATTGGCTAAAGAAAGCAATGTTGTCATTATTGCCTCACGCCCCCAAGATGTTTCTGCGAAATTTCCTGCGCCGTACGACCAAAATTATGAAAGCCGGTATTATAATTTTGTTGTGGAGGGCGGATATCATGAGCTCGGGGCATTGATGAGCCGTATCGAATCTTATCCAAAGCTCCTTAGAATTCAAAAATTTAAAATTACTCCACGGGACGACAAACCAGCGAGTCATTTGGCGGAAATTCAGCTGGCTGTTATTGCGGTAAAAAAAGGAAGTGCTGGATGAGGATTAAATATCGTCTTTTGTTCGCTTGCCTATTATTGCTGGCGCTTGCCTTTGTGGGTGGAGGGCGGAAGGTCTCTGCCGTAGAAGCTCAATACGACGCGCTGGAAAAACGGGACCCTTTTGTTCCGCTTATCGGGCGCGGCGGAGTCTTGCTGCATGTTTTTGATCCCTCTGGATATCAGATCGAAGGTATAATTTATGATCAGATTGATGGATCTCTAGCTTTAATCAACGGAGAATTTTACCGCGAAGGAGAAAAGGTTAAAGAGGCTGTGGTTAAAAAGATTCATACGGATCGTGTGATTATTGCGGAAACGAATGATGAGATTACCCTCTGGCTCAATCCCGATACCCAAAATGGGGGAAATAGCAATGCTAAGAAAATATAACTTTCGTTTTTTCATTTTATTGAACGCAGCACTTTTTCTTCCTTGTTTGTTGGCGCATGCTGAAATCTCAGGAGGAACGCCGGCTGGAGCAGCAACGGGTGCCGCTACGGCTCAGCCAACTCTGACTGGAGAAGAAGATCCGAATAATATTACCTTGGATTTTAAAGATGCAGATATTAAAACAGTTTTGCGGGTTATGAGTTTAAAAAGCCGTGTGAATATTGTGGCAGGGCCTGAGGTGCGGGGGACGATTACGATCCGCCTCGAAGATGTTCCATGGGAAAAAGCACTGGAAGTGGTTTTGAGAACATATGGCTATGTTTATGAAAGAGACGAAAATATCATCCGTGTTACCACTCGAGACAATTTGGCCATGGAGCCTTTAACAACCCAAACTTATGTCCTTAACTATACTAAGGCCAAAGAGATACAGACGGCCGTGCAGGACATGCTGACCGAGCGGGGAAGGATTCAAATTGCAGAACGGACAAATACGATTATAATATCCGATATTCCGACTAATCTTTACCGGGTTGGGGAAGTTATAAAGAAACTGGATAAAATCACTCCACAGGCATTTATTGATTCGAAAATTGTGAAAACGGACGTAGGAATTACTGAAAATTTGGGCATTGAGTGGAAAACAGGAGGAAGTAACAATCTTGGGTCTTTAACCGCATCTTCGCGTCCCACGACCTTTCCTTTCATGACACGTACCGATGATGAGCAAGATCCCTTGGCGCAGGCTCTGGAGCAATTTTTGCCGATTGCGACTTCGGGTTCTAATGCAGTCCCCAATCCGTTTGCGGATCGCGCCTTTCCTCTGAATCCGTCGCAAAGCACGACAGGAAAAGGTTTTGAATTTGGGACATTGGACTTTACGGATTTTAGCTCGGTTCTTCAAATGCTGCAAAGCCGGTCCAATACCAAAGTTGTTTCCAATCCCCGAATTGTTGTTTTAAATAATCAAACCGCCACCGTTCAAGTAGGCAGTGATGTTCCGCTTCCCAATTTTGAACGCAATGAAACAACAGGAAGTGTTGAAGTTACAGGGTTTTCATTCCGCCAAGTGGGAGTGGTTCTTAATGTCACTCCCCATATCAATACGGAGGAAGAAATTTTAGTCGATTTGCAGCCCGAAGTCAGCTCCACGGGCGCAACCATTGATTTTAAAGATTTTCAAGTTCCAAGTTTTAATGTGACAAAAGCAGTTACGCAAGTGCTTATCCGCAGCGGTCAAACCATTGCGATTGGGGGGCTTTTAACCGACAGTGTTTCCACGTCGGAATCGAAAGTCCCTTATCTAGGCGATATTCCGCTGGTGGGCAAGCTATTTCGTTCAAAACGACAATCAGCAGGAGACAGTAATAAGAAAATAGAAACACTCTTTTTTGTGACGGTGACCATGGTGGACACGGAAGGTCAGCCGACCGGTGAAAGAGCAGCCCAGCGCAAAAGAAAAAATCAGACGCAGGGTAATGCTAATAAGCCGAAAGAAAAAGTCGCGACTCAAGCATCAGAATTAAAAAGTGCAGAATCACAAGAGTCCAACGCAGCAAGCTCGACAAATCCAGCGGTTTCTGAAACAGGAATGAAATCTCAAGCCGCCGCGTAAATACACACGCGGTAACGCAATTTGGCTTGAACTGATCTGAGTTAAGTCGCCCGACTGCATCTTTTTCTTGCCTTCCTTTGCAGGGTTTACCCCCTCATCTCTTCCGCGCATATTCCGTTGCCATAATCTCGAAAGGAAAATTATGAAGAAGGAAATTTTAATTAGTTATGACGCCAATGAAAAGCAAGTGGCGATTTTGGAAGATGGGCGCCTAGAAGAATTTTATATTGAGCGTAACGATGCTCAGCGCCTTTTTGGCAATATTTACAAAGGTAAAGTCAAAACTGTGATTCCTGGAATCGGCGCCGCGTTTGTCGATTTAGGAACCCGCAAAGACGGTTTTTTATATGTGGCGGATGCGCTGCGTTCACCCTTCGATATGGACGCTGAATTTGACGAAAACGCCCCGGCCCCGCAGGAAGATAAGCGTAAAGAGCGTTTCAAGCGCATTGACGAAGTCCTCAAAGTCGGGCAGGAAGTGATTGTTCAAGTGGTTAAGGAGCCTATTCGAAATAAAGGCCCAAGACTGACCACTCATTTTTCCATTCCGGCCCGATATCTTGTGATGATTCCGGGGGAGGAAAAAGTGGGAGTGTCCCGCCGGATTGAAGATCGCAAAGAACGTGAGCGCATTCGAAATATTTTTAAATCCATGGAGCTTCCCAAAGGAGCGGGGTTTATTGTGCGCACGGCAGGGGAAGGAAAATCGGACAAAGAATTCGCCCGCGATATTCGTTACCTGGTCCGATCCTGGAAAAAAATTCACGGATCAATGGCCCAGAGCAAAGCTCCAAGCACAATTCACCAAGAGCTGGATCTAGTCGAGCGCGTCATTCGGGATCATTTTACTGAAGATACTGACAGCATTGTGGTGGACCATAAAGATATTTACCGCAAAGTGCAGCGTTTTTTTAATCTTTATCTGCCGGGCTATAAGGCCAATTTGATTTCTCATGAGGACCGGGTCCCGATTTTTGAAAAGTACAATATCGAAAAAGAAATCGAAGGGACTTTTCAGAGAGATGTATTTTTGAAATCTGGCGGGCATATTGTGATCGAACAAACCGAGGGGTTGGTTGCCATCGATGTCAACACAGGAAAATTTACGGGAACCAAAAATTTGGAGGAGACGGTTTATAAAACCAATATGGAAGCCGCTTGGGAAGTTGCCCGCCAATTGCGTCTTCGCGACGTAGGCGGGATTATCATCATCGATTTCATCGACATGGAACGCGGTGAACACCGCCGCAGCTTGTACAAGACTTTCAAAGAAGCTGTTCGCCGTGATCGTGCTAAGACCAATATCCTTCAAATGTCCGAATTGGGCCTGGTGGAGATGACACGTCAAAGAATTCGCCCTTCGCTTGAAAGCGCAGTCTATAACACATGCCCCTATTGCGAAGGAAAGGGAATGATCAAATCTTCGGCAACTATGAGCATTCAAACCATCCGGGAACTGCGAAAGGCCCTGGGGCATTCGCATGGCCGGATTATCAATGCCGGAGTTCATCCGGAAGTTGCCGAGCGTTTACTTCATCAAGAGAAAAAGGCGATTCACCAATTGGAGCGGCATTCGCGAAGCCGGATCTTTGTTTTTTCGGATCCTGCGCTTCACCGGGAAGAGCTCAATATTACCTTTGTGAAGTAAAAATTCCGTTCTCTGAAGTTGGTGCTTAAGCTATAATGCGCTCATGAATTTTATGCTTTTGAGTCTGGGATTTCTTTTTGCTGCAATATTAGGGGCCGTCCTTTTTCGGGTATTTTCAGGTTCCGCCCGCCAAAAACCTGAGGAAGATACAACCGCCCGCCTTGTAGTCGAATTTCAACGAGAAATCGCGACCCTGCGTACCAGTTTAAACGAACAGGTCCTGGCCCTTTCCCGCCAAATGAATGAGCAGGCAACTCAAAACACCTCTTTCCTTCAAAAGACCCATCAAAGTTATAATGAAGCAGTAGGGCAGGTCCAGCACCGCCTGGGCGAGCTGCAGCATGCGACCCGCTCCATGATTGATATTGGGAAGGATATTTCTTCGCTTCAGCAGATCTTACAATCTCCAAAGCTTCGAGGGGGTCTTGGCGAGCTTCTGTTAGGAGAACTCCTTAAACAAATACTTCCAGAAGATCATTTTTCTGAGCAATACACTTTTCGCAATGGCCATAAAGTCGACGCCGTGATTTTTTTAGGACAGGGGATTATTCCGGTTGACGCCAAATTTCCTTTGGAAAATTTCAAACGCATTCTTCAAGCTTCCGCCGATGAAAGCGCAAAACAAGTCCGGAAGAGTTTCATTCAGGACGTCAAAAAGCACATCGACGATATTGCATCGAAATATATTCTTCCGGAAGAAAGTACTTTTGATTTTGCCCTTATGTATATTCCGGCAGAAAATGTGTATTACGAAACCATTATTAAGGACGAAATGCAGGCAGAAAGTTTAGCAGCCTATGCTCTTCGCCAGCGAGTTGTTCCCGTCTCTCCGAATAGCTTTTACGCCTATTTGCAGGCCCTGGTGAGAGGATTGAAGGGGCTTCGCATTGAGCGCTCGGCCCAATTAATCCTGGAGAGCCTCGGGCAGCTCGAAACCGATTTCAAAAAATGTTTTGATGATTTTGAAAAGGTCGGAAATCATATTAACAATGCTGCATCCGCTTATGACAAAACTTTCCGCCGATTGGACAAGTTGCGCGATAAATTGTCATCCATCGAAACCCGGCGTCCTGAGATACTCTCTGCCGAGCCTCTTGCTCCTCAAAGCAGTGAAAAAGTGGTTTAGTTTTTCCCGTCTTTGCTTATTCAGCGTCAGCATATTAATGGGATGTTTTTTCGTTAAAACAGCGTTGGGAGCCGACTTTCTATCCATGCGCGAGGAAATGATTAAAACCCAATTACGAGACCGCGGCATTCAAGATGAGCAGGTTTTGGCTGTCATGTCAAAAATCCCTCGCCATCAATTTGTTCCGTCTGAAATCGAGCATCTGGCTTATGAAGACAGCCCTCTTTCCATCGGTTTAAATCAAACCATTTCCCAGCCTTATATTGTGGCTTATATGACCGAAGCGCTTCATCTTGAGCCGGGAGAGCGTGTGCTTGAAATTGGAACGGGATCGGGTTATCAAACTGCTGTTCTGGCAGAACTTGCCAAAGAGGTTTATACGGTTGAAATTTTTGATCAACTTTCCAAACAGGCCCAACAAGTTTTGAAATCATTAGGCTATCAAAATATTCATTTTCGGGTCGGAGACGGTTGGCAGGGATGGGCGGAAAATGCCCCTTATGATGCCATTATTGTGACGGCAGCAGCCCCTCAGATTCCACGGGTTTTGGTCGATCAATTAAGGGACGGTGGAAGGATGATTCTGCCCGTCGGAACTTTATCTCAACAGCTTATATTAGGAGTTAAAACCAATGGACATTTTCAAAAAATTGAAACGATCCCTGTTCGGTTTGTCCCCCTCATCCAAGTCAAAAGCGAAGAAAAAAAGTAAGGTTAAGGCAAAACCCGTAAAAAAGGCGGCGAAGAAACCAGCCAAAAAATCACCTACCCGAAGTAAGGGGAAGGGTAAGATCGCTGCTAAACCTGCCAAGGAAAAAATTCAAGGGAAGTTAATAGGCTTAGTCACTCATTATTTCCCTCAAGTGAATGCTGCGGTCGTCAAAATCGATCGTTCGAATTTAGTGGTTGGAGATCGGGTGCATATCAAGGGACACACAACCGATTTCAAACAAACGCTGAATTCACTTCAAATTGACCGCAAGCCCATCGAAAAGGCGGGAAAGGGCGATGAAATCGGGGTGGAAGTTAAAGCTCGCGTGCGCATCGGGGACGAAGTCTACAAGTTATGAGCCGAGAATTTTTACGCACGTATCACGAGTATGACATCGAAGAAGTCAAAAAACACCTTTTGATTTGGGGAGATTTGACAGCAGATTGTGCTTCGTGCCGCGCTCTTGGTTTAGATGGCTATACCGTGAAGGTATGTCCTCAATGCAGCACTTCTTTTAAATACATCACGAGTCGTAGAAGCGAAGAACATTCATCCGAACGGTTTCAAATTGTCCGCCGCGCAAAGGATAAGCGGCCGGAATTGATTTTTATCGATTATTCGGATTACACGAAGACCCTCGGTCAAAAGAAGGCGAGAGATTTTTTTGCTTAAGCATCACGCGCATTCCATCGCATGGATTGCTGGATTTATTTATTTTGCCCAAGGGGCGCTGGGAGTTTCTGGAGTGGCCTTGCCGCTTTATCTGAGGGCCCAGGCTTGGAGTGTCACAGAAGTGACCATGCTGATGTCGATTGCGGCTATTCCCTGGATTTTTAAAATCTTTTACGGACTCCTTTCTGATTGCCTTCCTCTATTTTCTTACCGGCGCAAATCCTATTTGATTCTGGCCCTTCTTTGCGGTGCGGGAGGGTGGTTTATGATGGTTGTTTTGCCCCCTACCAAGGAATGGGTCCTTTTGGCGCTTTTAATCGCCAATACCGGCTTTGCGGCTACGGATGTGGTCACGGATGGGCTGGTAGTAGAGCATTCCACCACTATAAGCAGTCAAGTCTATCAAAGTATTGCCTGGGGATCGCGCAGCTTTGGCGCTATGATAGGCGGAATTTCAGGCGGATGGCTGGCGGCTCATACTTCGCCGGATTTTATTTTTATTTTAACTATGTCCTTGCCTTTGATTGTGATTGCGGCGGCTTCAAGAATTCATGAAAAGAAAATGGAAAGCAGTCCGTTTTCTTCGGCGCTGACGCCTTTCAGACGCTGCGGCGAACTTCTCAAAACGAAAAATTTACAATGCTTCATGGGGATTTTGCTTGTTGCATCGCTCTCATCTTCTTTCGGGATGCCGTTTTTTTTCTTCATGAAAGAGACGCTGGGATTTCCGGAAGTCTTTTTAGGTTTTCTTTCCAGCTTGGCCTGGTTTGGCGCCATGATTGGAAGTGTTGTTTATCTTAAATTTTTGCGGAAAGTTTCGCCTAAACGGATTCTTAGCTGGGCGATTATTTTAAATTGTATTAATATTTTGAGCGCGCTCCTGATCGTCAGCAAAGTCAGTGCTTTTGTGATTGTTCTTGTAGGAGGAGCGCTGGGATGTTTGGTCATGCTTCCTTTAATGTCGACAGCCGCGATTTTGACGCATCATTCGCAGGTTGAAAGTGCCATCTTTGCGATTCTCATGAGTATTTTCAATTTTGGTCAAATTGCCGCTGGCATGAGCGGGGCCAGACTTTATAGCCTCGTCGGATTGCGGCCGTTGATTTTGATGGCCGGTCTTGTGGGGCTGCTTGGCATTTTATTTGTGCGCCGGCTGGATTTTATTCCTTCATCAACCTTTCCAAAACCTTCGACTGAATAAACGTCATGGATTTAAAACAAGGAACAGCTAAAACGGCTTTTGATATTGCTGAGCGTCTTCGTGACGGCGGGCACACGGCTTATTTTGCCGGTGGATGTGTACGCGATTTTTTGAGAAAACAAATTCCTCAGGATTTTGATATTGCTACAACGGCAACGCCCGATCAGGTGGAAAAACTCTTTTCTAAAACGGTCCCGGTTGGAAAGCAATTCGGCGTCATGCTGGTCATTGAGAATCAGAAAAATTTCGAGGTAGCCACTTTCCGCAGTGAAGGCGGTTATCAGGATGGGCGGCATCCGACGCAAGTAAAGTTCAGCGCGCCGGAAGAGGATGCGCTGAGACGCGATTTTACGGTCAACGGCATGTTTTATGATCCCTTTGCCCAGAAGGTGATCGATTATGTAGGGGGCAAGGAAGATATTCAGCGGCGGCTTATTCGTGCGATTGGCGATCCGGCCAAGCGATTTGAGGAAGACAAGCTCCGGCTGCTTCGTGCTATTCGTTTTGCCTCCTTTCTTGGTTATGAAATCGAATCCACGACCTGGCAGGCTATTCGCCAGCGATCAAATGAAATTCATCAGGTAAGTCCGGAGCGGATACGGGATGAGATGATCAAGATTTTTACCCGTCCAGGCGCTGCCCATGGTTTTGGTTTGCTTTCTGAATCGGGGCTGATGAAGGAGATTTTGCCGGAAATCGAAGCCATGAAAAAGGTGGATCAGTCACCGGATTATCACCCGGAAGGAGACGTGTTTGTCCATACGAAGCTTTTGCTTGAAAAGCTAAAAGAACCGTCATTGGCGCTTGCTCTTGGGGCCTTATTCCATGATGTGGGGAAACCTCCGACTTATGCCATCCGCGAAGGCCGCATTACTTTTTATGAGCATGCACCGCTTGGCGCGAAGATGACCGAAGAGATTATGCGGCGTCTGAGATTTTCTAATCAAGAGACCGATGCCGTTTGTTCCTGTGTTGAAAACCATATGAAATTTGCCGACGTTCAGAAAATGCGATCGGGTAAACTCAAACAATTCATTGCCCGCCCAAATTTTTCTGAAGAATTAGAGCTTCACCGCATTGACTGTCTTTCGAGCCACGGCAAACTGGATAATTACGTTTTTCTTAAAAATAAACTCGCTGAATACGCTGAGGAAGACTTAAAACCTAAGCCAGCGATTACGGGACATGACCTTATGGCGCTTGGGATGAAGCCTGGGCCTAAAATGAAGCAAGTTTTAGAAGCTATTTATGAAATGCAGCTTGAAGGAGCGGTGAAAGACCGTGAACAGGCGCTCGCGGCGGCCAAGAATAAAATCAAGCAACTGGATAAGGGTTAGGATGGCTTCCTCCCGATTTTTTCTTTTTGTTTTCTCTGCATTTTTCCTTCATGCGGCAAGCGGAGTGGTTGTGCCTCCTGTATTAGCGGCAAATGATTCGGTCGATGCAATTACGGAAAACGGAACGGTGATTTTGAATAGCGGGCTTAAAATTCAATTGGCTGGACTTAGTGTGCCTCCCGAATCGATTCCGATTCTTAATTCACTTCTTCGCCGTCGCGAAGTTCAAATCAAATATGATAAATCCTTGAACTCTGGCGATGCTGAAACGCCAAAGTCGGCTTATGTTTTTGTTGAGACCCGGCAATCTTCAATGCCGATTAAAGAACGTTCGGGGCCGCGTAAGAAACGGGTTATGGTTAATGAACTTTTGCTTTCCATGGGAGCGGCAAGGGTGTCGGAAAACTTGGTTTTTAAGAAGAAAAAGGATTTTCTTGAGATTGAAAAAATAGCTCAAACCAAAGGGGAGGGGATTTGGTCTTATGAAACCCCGGGGGAGATGAAGAAATGAAAAATCATGCCATGCTTACCGTGTTCGGAAAAGACCGGCCTGGAATTATTGCCGCTGTGACAGAGGTTTTGTTCCAGCAAGGCTGTAATTTAGAGGATGTGAGTATGACCGTTTTGGAAGGTGAGTTGGTGATGATGACGGTGGTGGGATTTGACAAACGCCGTCAGAAAAAAATCCTGGAGGTTCTTCAGCGGGTACTGGAAAAAAAGATGCGCTTTAATTTTTCTTGGAGAGAACTGTCCGGCGCCATTCATCGAGGAGAAAAACACACGAAAAATTCTGAAAGTTATATTATCACATGTGCGGGCAAAGACCGGACCGGGATTGTTTATCGTGTCAGCCGTTTGATGGCCAAATGCGGCCTTAATATCAGCGACTTAAACTGTAAAATTTTGGGTTATGGACCAAACGCTGTTTATACCATGCTTCTTGAAGTCGACGTTCCGCGCGCTTTTAGTCTTTCTAAATTAGAACGCTCTCTTAAAGTTCTGGCGAAATCGCTCAAAATCTCCATCGATCTCAAGCCTCTGGAACGCATTGAGTTATAAAAGGCCGGACTTCTTTTATGCCGCTATTAAAAATTCGCCTTTTTCCGGATCCAATTTTGCGTAAACCAGCCAAAGCCGTTACCCAATTCAATAAGCTTTTGGAGAAGCAGATTGACGACTTGGCCGGGGCTATGAAACATCAGCCGTCCGGAATTGGCATTGCAGCTCCTCAAGCGGGTATTTCGCTTCAATTAGCCATTGTGGATGTTTCTAGCCGCATTCCTGGGGCCACACGGCATGTTCTGATCAATCCGGAAATCCTGGAAATCCATACGCCGCGCCTGAGCCGGGAAGGCTGTATGAGCTTACCGGAGTATACCGCGAATCTTAAACGGTATGACTGGATCAAAATTCGATTTCAGGATTTGGACAGGCGGTGGATTATTTTAACCGCCTCGGGGATTGAAGCGGTTTGCATTCAGCATGAAATTGATCATCTGCAGGGAAAGCTCTTTTTGGATCGGGTAGCCTCGCTTAAAACCGATATGTTTCCGCGAACTAAGCCGTAAGCCCGCCTTAAAAGCCTCTTGAGTCACTTTATTTAATCCCGTCAAACTCATATCAAAAACGCTACTCGCGCTTAGTATGAGTCCTATAATGTATGTTATGTAAAGTAGCTAATAGAGAGAAAACGGTGAAATTTACCAGTCTTTTCCAACGCGTTCGCCCTGAGGATTGGCGGGAGGTTTTCGAAGGTCCTGCAGCTCTTTTTCCGAGTCTTTTAAGGCATCCAGAACTCTTAATGCCTCAGGCATGGTCATCTGCCCTTGAAGCGGTTTGGGGCCTTTCTGCAGGTTTTCCTGGCCGCTTTGAGGCTGCTTTTGATCGCCTTCTTCGGGTTTAGGTTGGGATGGTTGTTCTTCTTTTTCGCCCGATTCAGGCTGATTTTGCTGTTGCTGCTGATTCTGCTGCTCTTGGTCCTTTTGATCTTGGTTTTGTTGATCCTGAGGCTGCTGCTTCTGGTCCTCTTGATCTTTTTGCTGATTTTGTGACGGCTGTTGGTCCTGATCCTGCTTGTCTTGCTTGTCTTTTTCTTGATCCTGTTCGGATGATTGCGATTGCTGCTGGTCTTGCTGGTCCTTTTGGTCCTGATTCTGTTGATTCTGATTCTGCTGCTGGTCCTGGTTTTGCTGTTGATTCTGCTTTTGTTCCTGTTGCTGCTGATCCTTGTTCTGCTGTTGAGGCTTTTGCTGCGGCTGTTGTTTTTTACGTTCCTGATCTTTCTTTTCAAACATGCTTTTTTGTTTTTGCAGGAATTCTAAATTGTATTTTGCATCGGGATCTTTCGGGTTGATTTCCAAAGCATTTTGATAAGCTTCGATTGCCTTGTCAAAATTACCAAGACGATATTGAACGTTCCCATAATTGTAATAGGCGTTGGCTTTGAGTACTGGATCTTTGATCTTGGATTCCGATTGAATAACTTTTTCTAGATTCTGCAAGGCGGCTCTAAACTCATCAGTTTGATATAAAGTGGCCGCCAGATTGTAACCCACAACGGGATCGTCCGGATTTTTAATCTGGGCTTGCCGGTAATTTTCCAGCGCCGTCTGATATTTTTTATCCGAAAAATTCTTATTTCCTTCTTTGATTAATGTTTCGGAAGATTTAAAGAATCCGCAAAAGAGAAAGAACGCGTAAAGCAGCATGAGGGCCTGAGCGCGCTTTTTGTGAATCCGCCGCACAAAACTTTCCAGTGCTAAAAAAATGAGAGCAAAAAATAAAAATAATTGAAAATGATCTTCCCTTTCAGTGATTGTGCGTTCTTTGAATTTCTTTTGCCCAATTCCCTCTAAATGCTTCAAGATAAGACTAACTTCCTGTTCGCCCGGGCTCGCAGTAATGTAAACACCGCCGGTTTCCGAAGCTATTTTTTCTAAAATGGGCTGGTTCAGTTTGGTGATCACGATTTGGCCTGTGTCATCCTTTTTGAAGCCGGTTCGCTGTCCCGTTTCAGATTTAAGCGGAATGGGTGCTCCTTGCGGGGTCCCGAAGCCAATGGTGTAGATTTTTAATCCAGCCTGCTTAGAAGCTTCCAGTGCGGCCTCAATGCCCCCTTCGTGGTCTTCCCCATCGGTCAAAAGAATAATTACTTTGTGCTTTAAGGTTTTATCAGGAAACGAATGAATGGCCAGCCGAATGGCCTGATCCAATGAAGTGCCCGGCACGGGGATATAGCCGGTATCGATAGCGTCCAAGAAGAGCAAAAAGGCTGAATAATCGAGTGTTAAAGGGGCTTGGAGGAAGCTAGTCCCGGCAAAAGCGACCATGCCCACCCTATCCCCTTTTAGGCGGTGAATGAAGTTTTTAATCGTCAGCTTGGCCTTTTGAAGGCGGTTAGGGGCAATATCTTCAGCCAGCATGCTTAGGGATGTATCCATAAGAAAAACGATGTCTATTCCTTTGCGCTCGACCTTTCTTTGCTCTTCACCCCATTGCGGGCGTGAAAGGGCCAAAATGGAAAAAAACAAAGCTAAAATCAGACATAAACTTCGGAGCCGCCATTCGGACGAACGATAATTCGGAATTAGCTTTTCATAAAAAGTGGACAATAAAGTAAAACGGGAAAGGCGCTTCTGCCATAAATGCCGGGAATAAATCAAAATTCCGGCAAGCACCGGGATGGCGAGAAGTCCTATAAAGGCTTTAGGCTCAAAAAATTGCATAATCATTTCCTATCAATTGCTGGGCGGGGTCGCCGCACTTTCGCTTGAAGAATTTTCATGAAATATAGGCCGTGACTGTTCCACAATTTCTTTGGATTGCTTATTGATGTGAATGATTTCAGCGGGTTCTGGGCGCCATTTGGCAAATTTTGCCAGGTCCGCTGCCGATAACACGGCCTCGATTTTTTCCCGCAGGGTTAATGGGATTTCCTTTTCTTTCAGGTCTTTCAAAACTTCATAAGTTGTCGATTCGCTGGCAAGGATCGAATATCTTTTCTCAAAATAAGTACGAAGAATTTCTGACAATCTTAAATAATATTCCTTAATTTTTCCCCGGCGGAGAAGATCTGAATCAAAAAGTTCATTGAGTTGAATGATTGCCTGTTCATCCGCCGACAAGGCCGGCTCGCTGGAAACCATAGCTTTTGTTTTCGAAGCAAACCGGCGGTACGCAATGACTGCAAGCATGGCCGCGATAAGCAAAACAGCGGCAATAAGAACTACAATTCCACGATTGGCCATCGCCAGCACGGATTTGATCCCGCGTATATCATTTTTTTCTTTTGCCCCGTCAACGCTTTGCACCGAAAGAAACAAGCGATTAGTTTGTAGCTTTTTGACCTCTCCTCCGGCGTCTTTATCCCGGTATTGAATCTCCACCGGATCGATGATGAACTGGCCAAGGCGGAATGAAGTTAAATGAAACCGGCGGCCTTCCACAATCCATTTCCCTTCTTTTTTTCTAATCTCTTCGATTTTCTGGATTTTAAGGGCATCATTGACTGGCGGTGGCACATTCGAAAGAATTTCAATCGAAGGCGCGTGATGAATAGTTACGGTGTATTCAACGGGATCACCGATGGTGATAAAGGCGCGGTTAATCTCGGCTTTGACCGTAATCGGTGATTCTGATGCGCTGCGACTAGGGCTGGGTTGAAGTAAGAGTAAAACTCCGAACCAAAGGAGACCGTAAAAAAAATGATGCATCTTCAATTTCATAATCTTTTTTCGCGTATTTTGAAAAAAGACATTAAAGGTTCAACATAAGATTTGTCGGTTTGGATGTCAATTTTATCAACGCGCAATGTTTTGAAGAGTTTATCCAAAGCCTCATCGCGTGCGCCGATTCGTTTTTTCATATCCTCACGAAAAGTCACCGTTGAAGTATCGACGACCCGATGTTCTCCGGTTTCTCGGTCTTCGAGCTCTAAAATCCCGAGCGATGGGATTTCTTCTTCCCGTGGATCACGCAAATGAATCGCGATCACATCATGTTTGCGGCTAAGAATTTTCAAAGGTTTTTCATAATCGTTGTCCAGAAAATCGGAAATTAAAAAGATGACGGCCGTACGAGTGAGGAAGTTATTAAGGTACTCCAAAGCAGCGATCATCCGAGTCTGGCGGCGTTTGGGCTGATAACAAAGGATTTCCCGCACGACGCGCAGGACATGCATCCTTCCCTTTTTGACCGGAATAAATTTTTCAACCTGGTCCGTGGAAATCATGAGTCCTGTCTTGTCATGATTTTTCACCGCAGCAAATGCGAGGACCGCAGTGATTTCAGCAGCGATTTCTGATTTTAATTTTTCCGCGCTTCCAAAATATTGAGATCCGGACATATCCACCACAAAAATCACGGTGAGTTCGCGTTCCTCCACAAACTTTTTAACAAAGGCTTCTTGGGATCGTGCCGTTACATTCCAATCAATGGTACGGATATCATCACCGGGTACATATTCCCGAACATCGGCAAACTCCATCCCGTGCCCTTTGAAGACAGAAACATATTCTCCGCCAAAAAGATCATTGACGAGCCGTGTGGTCCGGATTTCGATATTCCTGATTTTTTTGAGAATTTCTTTGGGAATCAAGGGACCTCGACTTGATCAAAAATGCGCTTAATAATTTGCTCCGAGGTGATGTCTTCAGCTTCGGCTTCATAAGTGACCAAAACACGATGCCGGAGAACATCGGTTCCGATTTGTTTCACATCATCGGGTGTTACATACCCCCTCCCCTTCAGGAAGGCATGGGCCTTTGAGGCAAGTGTCAACATAATGCTGGCGCGCGGAGAAGCACCGTAGGCAATAAGCGGTTTCAAACTTTCCAGGCGGTATTGGGCAGGATCACGGGTGGCAAAGACCAGGTCGAGAATATAATCTTTGACCTTCTCATCGACATAAATTTGCGCCATGAGCTCCCGCAATTTCATAAGCTCCGCGGGATCCATCACCGGATTGACCTCAATTTCTTTTCCGGTCGACATTCTCTCCAGAATTTCTTTTTCTTCCTTTTTGTTGGGATAAGTGACGATGAGTTTCATCATGAACCGGTCAACTTGGGCTTCCGGCAAAGGATAAGTCCCCTCTTGTTCGATTGGATTTTGAGTGGCTAAAACCAGAAAGGGTTTGGGAAGCGGAAAGGTTTTTTCGCCGATCGTGACTTGCCTTTCCTGCATGGCTTCGAGCAAAGCGCTTTGGACTTTGGAGGGGGCGCGGTTGATTTCATCGGCCAGAATAATGTTAGCAAAAATCGGACCTAATTTGGTTGAAAATTGTCCGTCTTTCGGGTTATAGACGAGAGTTCCAATCACGTCTGCCGGCAAAAGATCGGGCGTAAATTGAATGCGCTGAAATTTAGTATGAAGCGTGCGCGCAAGAGTGCGGACCGATGTGGTCTTGGCAAGACCTGGCACTCCTTCGATTAAAATATGGCCGTCAGCAAGAAGAGCAACCAAAAGCCGTTCGATGAGATAAGTTTGTCCGACAATGGCTTTACCAATCTCTCGCTGCAAGATTTGAAAAGCACCGGTCGCATCTTTAATTTTTGCGTTAAGTTCCTTAATGGCTGTATCCATAATGCTGCATCCTCCTTGATGATCAGGTTCTTAGGTTAGGTTCCAGGATCTTTTTTCCTTCGACATAGTTTAAAATATCGTTTTGAAGTTGTTTATATTCCGATGAAGGCAAAGAAGTGCCGGAAAAACGTATTTCTTCAAACCGTACAAAAAGATTTTTTAAACGACTGAGTTCTTCAGTAGAAATATTCTGAGCAGATAAGGCCTTTAAAATTTCCGAATCACTTAGATTAGGGCGATCCAGGTGATGGCGCTGAATAATGAACCGGGAGCATAGATTGATTAAATGATTTGCTTTTTCAGGTGAAGAATAGATTGCAATATCATTGATTGCCGCATGAATGGCATGAGCGATTTTATCGTCTGGAGCCTCAGAATTTTCTTGTGAAAGCGTTTTGCCGGATTTTTTAAAAAATATCCTACTGATTAAAAAGATGATTAAAATTAAAACTACGCCGAGGGCAATAGCTGGCCAGGCCAAACTTAAAAATCCGGTCTTTTTAATTTGGATTTTTAGCTGCGGAACGTCAAAGCTAGCGGCTTTTTGAGACTGGGTATCGATCAAGGAAACTTTAAAAGCTTGGATGGATGCAGGGCCGGGTTTAATCGGGGCCAATTCAATTTTATAGGTTTTTCTTATCCATGGCTCTTCGCCTTGGATGAAACTTTCTTGCGACTCCCCCTGGCCGCTCAAAGTCAGATTCTCTAACTCAAAATTGGGTAAGGCGACAGAGTAATTAGCTTCGGATTGGGCCCAGGAAATTCGAATGGATAGCGTAACGCCCTCCCCCGGCTTTGCCGAGGTCTGAGATAATTTAGTATTAAACTGCGGAGCAGCGTGCGCGTTTGCGGAAAAATAGACAGAAAAGAAAATAGCGGTAACCAAAAGCTTAAGGGGATTCATAACGTGTTATTGTAACGACACTTAGAATCAGGATCAACGAAAAAGAAACGACCTCTGAAGAATGATCCCCAGAGGTCGTTTCTGTGGCAGGGCGTCAATTATTTTGATTTATTCTTGTCTTTGCCCTCTTCATCGACGACTTCATAGTCTGCATCGACAACATCTTCAGGTTTTCCTGTTTTTCCCGCCGTTTCGGCAGAGGCCCCTGAAGGAGCCGCTTTCTTTGCGGCTTCTTCATAGACTTTTTGCGCAATCGTATGGGAAGCGGCCGAGAGCTTTTGCATGGCCTGCTGGATTTTCTCTACAACATCTTCTTTCAAAGCTTCTTTCGCCTCTTTCAGGGCGTCTTCGACACGTTTTTTTTCATCCGCGGAAATTTTTTCTCCGTGCTCGGCAACACTTTTTTCCGTGGCATAAATCAAATTGTCGAGCTGATTTCTCGAGGTAATGACTTCGTGTTTCTTTTTATCCTCTTCGGCATGCTCTTGGGCCTCTTTGACAAGTTTATCGATCTCGTTTTTGGCAAGGCCGGATGAAGATTCAATTCGGATCCTCTGTTCTTTACCCGTGCCTAAATCTTTTGCAGAGACATGCACGATACCATTGGCATCGATGTCGAAAGTGACCTCGATTTGAGGAACTCCGCGCGGCGCAGGAGGAAGTCCTTCCAAATTAAAAATCCCAAGCATGCGATTGTTGGTTGCCATTTCGCGTTCCCCTTGCAGAACTTTTACGGTCACAGCCGTTTGATTGTCAGCTGCAGTTGAGAAAATCTCGGATTTTTTAGTTGGAATCGTTGTATTCCGTTCGATCAATTTGGTCATCACTCCGCCGAGTGTTTCAATTCCAAGGGAAAGCGGCGTGACATCCAAAAGCAAAATGTCCTTAACGTCGCCCTTAAGAACTCCTCCCTGAATGGCGGCGCCTACGGCCACAACTTCGTCCGGATTGACGCCTTGATGAGGATCTTTTCCGAAAAGCTTTTTTACTTTTTCAAGCACAGCCGGCATGCGGGTCTGACCGCCGACTAAAATGACTTCATCAATGTCTTCGGGTTTTACACCAGCATCTTTCATGGCTCTTACACAAGGCCCGACTGTTCGTTCCACTAAATCCCCCACTAATTGTTCCAGCTTTGCGCGGCTGAGGCTGATAAGCAAATGTTTGGGTCCGGAAGCATCGGCAGTGATAAACGGCAAATTGATTTCCGTATTTTGGGAACTTGAAAGTTCGCACTTGGCTTTTTCGGCGGCTTCTTTAAGGCGTTGGAGGGCCATTCTATCTTTAGCCAAATCAATACCATCAGTTTTTTTGAACTCTGCAATAAGCCATTCAATGATTTTTTGATCAAAGTCATCACCGCCTAAATGAGTGTCCCCGTTCGTGGCTTTGACTTCAAAAACACCTTCGCCGATTTCCAGAATTGAAATATCGAAAGTTCCGCCGCCAAGATCGTAAACCGCAATGGTTTCATCTTTCTTTTTATCGAGGCCGTAAGCCAGTGATGCTGCGGTGGGTTCGTTGATAATTCTGAGAACCTCAAGACCGGCAATGGCACCGGCGTCTTTGGTCGCTTGACGTTGAGAATCATTAAAGTAGGCCGGAACCGTAATTACGGCTTGTTTAATGGATTCGCCCAAATAGGCTTCTGCATCAGCTTTTAATTTTTGCAGTACCATCGCTGAAATTTCAGGCGGAGTATAATCCCGGTTTTCCATGGGGATATGAATGACCGCTTCATGATGTTTTCCTGCTTTGGTTTTAAAGGGAACTAATTTACTCTCCTGCTCGACTTCTTCGAATCGACGGCCGATAAAGCGTTTTGCACTAAATACGGTATTTTCCGGGTTGGTAATGGCTTGCCGTTTGGCTGCTTGACCGACCAAACGGTCCCCTGTTTTTGTAAATGCGACGACGGAGGGAGTGGTTCGATTACCTTCTTTGTTGGGAATAACCTTCGGTTCCGATCCTTCCATGACTGCCATGCACGAATTTGTCGTTCCTAAATCAATTCCTAAGACTTTAGCCATTTTGATTTCTCCTTTTTAGATTAAGACAGTTTTTAAGACTCGCCTCTATAAGATCAATATCCATGCCAAATTCGATTCTGAGGCTGTTTCCTTAACCGCTTTGTTTATAGTCAGTTACGAGAGGGATAAAAAATTATCAGAAAAGAAAAATTGAAATCGTGTCACATTGACACAAAGCTTAACGTATCAAAGTGACAAATTAGAGTTTGTATTCGTCGATTTTCCGGTAGAGCGTTCGGCGGGAAATTCCCAATTTTTTAGCGGCGGATGATTTATTTCCACGGGAATCATTGAGAGCTTGTTTGATAAATTCTTTTTCCACATCGCTCAAATTTCTGGAGCCATTGAGTAAAGATTCGGTTGTGGAAGAAGATAAAATTTGACCGGAATTGTTGCGTATGTCATCAGGGACGTTGGCGAGATGAAGATGATGCTCATTGCTTAAGACGACCATTCTCTCAATAATATTTTTGAGTTCGCGGATATTTCCAGGCCAGGGATATTGCAGCAAGGCTTGTTTTGCGTCAGGAGCAAGAGTCGGTGGTTTTTTTCCGTTTATTTCAGAAAAGTATTTAATAAAATAATCAATCAGCGGAAGAATGTCTTCAGGGCGTTCACGCAGTGAAGGTAATTTGATATAAATCACATTGATGCGATAATACAAATCTTCACGGAATCTTCCTTTATTGACCTCTTCCTTTAGATTTTTATTAGTCGCGCAAACCAGCCGGACATCGACTCGTATTGTTTTGGAGCCGCCCACACGCTCGAATTCTCCGTTTTGTAGAACGCGCAGAAGTTTGACTTGTGTTTCAGCTGAGATTTCCCCGACTTCATCCAAAAATAAAGTCCCCTGATGAGCCCGCTCAAACCTTCCGATTTTTCTTTCCGAAGCGCCGGTAAAGGCGCCGCGTTCATGGCCAAACAGCTCACTGGCGAGCAGCGTTTCCGTCAGGGCGGCACAATGGACGGCAATAAAGGGCTTGCTTGCGCGTGAACTTAGACGATGGATACGATGCGCGATCAATTCCTTGCCCGTGCCACTTTCGCCTTCAATTAAAACGGCGGAATTTGATTTTGCGATTTTGTCGACGGTTCGCAGCGCTTCTTTCATCTTGGGAGAAACGGCTAGAATTTCACCCCGCTCAAATTTTTGGGTGAATAAGGCTTGGCGCAGTTCTTGGTTTTCTTCTTCTAGGTTTTTCTTTGCGAGAGATTTGGTAACCAAAAAATCCAACTCTTCAAGATTGATTGGCTTGGTTAAATAATAGTACGCTCCTTTTTTCATGGCTTTGACAGCATCTTCGACTGAACCGTAAGCTGTCAGAAAAATTACGGTGGCTTTAGAATCGTGAGCGATTATTTTTTCGAGGAGTACTATCCCGTCCATTTTTGGCATTTTGACATCGCATAACACGAGATCGGGTTTATCTTTGAGATAAATCTCCCAGCCTTCGCTTCCATCCGCGGCCAAAAGAATATCATAACCTTTTGCTTCCAAAAATTGCTTCAGGCCATCGCGGGTATTTTTTTCGTCATCAACAATTAAAATGGTGGCAAATAAGGGCATAGGTTTTAGTTAGGATGCTTTTAGTTCATTGGTTAGTTGAAGTTTAGTGCGGCGAATGGGAAGAAGAATAGCGAACGTTGTCCCCTTCCCAAGTTTACTCGTGACTTCAATCTTGCCGCCATGTTCCATCACATGATTGTAGACCGTCATAAGGCCCAGGCCCGAGCCTTCTTCCTTAGTTGTGTAATAGGCCTCAAAAATATGGGGCAAATCCCTTTCGGAAATTCCCTGGCCTTCATCTTGAAAATGCAGTATTGCAACCTGATTGCGATGAGAAATGCGAATTTTAATCATGCCGCCCCTTTGCATAGCTTCCATTGCATTTTTGAGAAGATTAATAAAAGCTTGATAGAGCCGCTCGCGGTCCATCAAAAATGGAGCCAGAGAGCGGTCGGGACGAAATTTAATCGCAATTTTTCGTTCCGAAAGTTCCGGAGCCATAAATTGAGCAGCTTCCTCGACAAGAGAATTCAGATCTTCCAGACGGAACCTTAAAAGCGGTTTCCGGGTCGCTTTTAAAAAATGACGCACAATTCTATCAAGACGAGCGGTTTCGGTATTTAGAATATGCAAAGTTTTGGCAACAGCTTCACGTTTTACCTCGGGCAATGTAGCAACTTCCTTTTTTAGGAGTTCTAAATGAATATTGAGTGAATTTAGGGGATTTCCGATTTCATGGGCCAAGCCCGCAGTCAACCGGACCATGGCTTCAATCCGCGCCAAGCGTTCTTCATCCGATTGGCGGATTTTTTGTTCAGTAATATTGGCAATGATCACGACAATTATTTTTTGGCCGTTAGAGGCATACGGGGCTAAAGTGACTCGCAAAAAACTTTCACGCGGGCTTAAAACTTGAAAATCTTGAACAACTTTGGCGGAGAGACCTTTTAAATTTTGTTTAATAAACCGGCTCAAAACCGGGTCTTCAATGGAGTCTTGGAATTTGGTGTTAAGGGGAAAATCCTCCTGCACGCCAAGCCAAAAAGAAGCGCTGCGATTAAGGAATAAAACCTGGCCTTTTTCGTCGATTAAGGCAAGCCCTTCTTCGAGTTCCTGAAAAGCTTCTCGGTAAAGGGCGGTTTCATCACAAAGCTTTTTAAGATAATTGCGGATGGCTTCACGATCCAGCCGGTCCACATGTTCTAAAAGTTTGTAAGTAAAACCGCTCCGTTCAGGCATGTAGGCGCTTTTTTTCTCCTTTGGCCAAATGGATAAATTGCTCCAAAAGCTGCGGATCTTTTTGCCCAGGACTTTTTTCAACACCGCTTGCCACATCGACGGCAAAGGGATGGATTTTATCAATGACTTCGGCCACGTTTTGAATATTCAAGCCACCCGCAATAAAAAGCTTTTCATGCACAAAGGGCCGGTCACCGATTAATTTCCAATCGAAAGGAATGCCTGTTCCCCCTTTTGCGTCTTTACTATAAGTATCAAATAAATAGGAAGTTACGTTGTATTCATCGATGCGCTTGAGGCTCATAGCATCTTTAATATGAAAGGTCTTGATCACTTCAAAGCCTTCATTTATGAAGTACTGGCAATACCGGGCGGTTTCATCGCCATGAAATTGAAGAATTTTAAGGCCCAGTTTACTGGCAATGCGTTTGACTTCGGTTTTGGGCTGATTGCAGAAAACCCCGACAAAATTTTTGAATCCGGAAATATTCCCAATAATTTCGGAAGCCATTGCAGGGTCGATCCGGCGTTTACTCTCGGTAAAAATAAATCCCAAATAATCCGCGCCTAAAGAAACCGCAAGCTTGGCATCTTGAACATTTGTATTTCCACAAATTTTCACCCGCGTCATTGAGTACTCCTTATGAAGAATGGCGTTTTCCTAAAAGTTCCTCGACGGCTCCCACAATATCCGGCGACCTCATGAGATGAGTGCCGACTAGAAAACTATGAACGCCGAGGCTTTTATAAGACATTAAATCCGTGTAGGTTTTTAAACCGCTTTCCACGACAATCGGAATTCCTTTGGGAACGTGAGGAATAATCGATTGCGCGTTTTTAACATCCACTTCGAGTGTTTGTAGATTACGATTATTGATTCCGATCAGTTCCGCACCAGCAGATTCCGCTTTTTTGAGATCTTCTACGGTGTGAACTTCCACCAATGCATCAAGCTCAAATCGCCTCCCTAATTTAATCAGCGAACTGAGCTCTTCTTCGGTTAAAATTGAGGCGATTAAAAGATAAGCGTCCGCTTCAAGAAGCACGCTTTCATAAATTTGAAAGCTTTCCAAAATGAAATCTTTGCGCAAAATGGGGAGCGAAGTCACTTGGCGAACAGTTTTAAGATAACTCGGCCGGCCTTTAAAGTAATGAGTTTCCGTCAAAATCGAAATTGCTTTAGCACCGGCATGTTCATAATAGCCGGCAATGCGCAGAGGCTGAAAATCCTCGCGCAAAATTCCTTCGGATGGCGAAGCCTTTTTAATTTCGCAGACAAGATTGATGCCGCGTGTTCCAGAAATAGCTTTTTTAAATGAACGCACAGGCGATCGCGAAGATTTTTCAGCGGTTTGCCGTAATCTATGAAGCGGGAAACGGCGCTTTAATTCTTCCAGATCTTTTCGTTTTTGAGTGAGAATTTCATTTAAAACCATAGTTTCAGCCAATGCTTTCATCCGCCCCTGGATATTTTTTTGAGCCCCCGGAGAGCTTGATAGGCCCGTCCAGAATCAATGCTATCCGTTGCCAACCGGATTCCCTGCTTTAAATTTTTTGCAATCCCAGCGGCATAAAGCCCAGCGGCACTATTTAAAAGAACCGTATCGCGCATGGGTCCATAAAGTTTTCCGGTCAAAATTCGTACGGCCAAGTCACGATTTTTTTTAATCGAACCTCCCTGCAAACTTTTTCGGCTCGCTTTTTTGAAACCGAATTGAGCAGGGTTCCATGTCTCACGGTGAATCTGCCCTTGTTGGATTCTTGCAATGTGGCACGGAGCTGAAGTGGATATCTCATCCAATCCATCTGCGCTTGAGCAAACGATGGCCCGGCGGATTTTCGATTTGCGAAGAATTTCGGCATAGGTCGAAACGTCGCGCTGGCGGGACACACCGACCAGCTGATAATCTAAAGCCAGAGGATTGACCAAAGGCCCCAAGTAATTGAAAATAGTGCGGGTTTTTAATTTTTTTCGCAGCGGCTGAAGACTTTTAAAAATGGGATGATACAAAGGAGCATGAAAAAAACCGATGCCATGCTTTTTGATGGCGCGTATCATTTTTTCGGGCGAAGCTGCGAGATTGACTCCCAAAGCCTCCACCAAGTCCGAACTGCCGCATTGCGAGGAGAGTGACCGATTCCCATGTTTTGCCACTTTTCCTCCCGCGCCCGCGATAACAAACGCAGCAAGTGTCGAGACATTAATGGTACGGCTTTGATCGCCGCCTGTGCCGCATGTGTCCATCAAATGTAAAATTCCTGAATAACGCGGAGGTTCTAATTGTCGTATGATTTTAAGGCACCCTTCGATTTCTTGAATCGACTCCCCTCGTTTTGCTAAAAGGAGAAGCAATGTCTTGGAAAATTCTTCGGATAATTTTCCCTGAACCATTTGTCGAAACACACTCTCAGCTTGTGCTTTCGAAAGATGTCCTCCCGTGAGTAGGTTTGCGAGATCAAGTTTCATTTCAGGAACGGCCTTTCTTTCGGGCGCAGGATAAAAAATTCTTCAAAATATTTTTTCCGTGGCTCGTTAAAATCGATTCAGGATGAAATTGAACGCCCCATGTCGGATGCTGCCGATGGCGGAGCCCCATAATTTCCCCTTCTTTTGTCCATGCCATCACCTCGAGACTTTTAGGGAATCCTTTTTGATTCACAAGAAGAGAATGATACCGAGTGGCTTGAAACGGGCTTGGGATTTCCTGGAAAATATCTTTTTTGTTGTGATAAATCGGAGAAGTCTTCCCATGCATAATTCTTTTGGCCCGTATGATCTCCCCGCCAAAAACAAATCCAATGCATTGATGACCGAGACAAACTCCAAGCATGGGGATTTTCCCGCTGAATGTGCGTATCACGTCATTTGAAATCCCGGCTTCCTTGGGAGTGCAGGGCCCTGGCGAAATCACGATTTGGTCAGGTTTGAGGCGTTTGATTTTAGCCAGAGTAATCTGGTCATTGCGGTAAACAACCGGATTGGCGCCCAATTCGCCCAAGTATTGGACGAGATTGTAAGTAAACGAATCGTAATTATCGATGACCAGAAGCATTGGAAAAATTCCCCTGAATTTGTAAGGCGCGAAAGAGCGCCTTGGCTTTGTTAAGTGTTTCCTGATATTCCCTGCCGGGATTAGAGTCTTTAACGATGCCGGCACCGGCTTGAAGGTAGATTTTTTTGCCGTCAATGACGAGAGTCCGAATAGTTATGCACATGTCCATGTCCTGATTGAAACTGAAATAGCCTAAACAGCCGGCATAAGGGCCGCGGCGTTCGGTCTCTAATTCATCAATAATTTGCATCGCACGTATTTTAGGCGCGCCCGTGACTGTGCCGGCTGGAAAAGTCGCTTTAAGAAGATCAAAACAGGTTTTACCGGATTTTAATTTTCCGGTGACATCACTCACAAGATGCATCACGTGGGAATACCGCTCAACGCGTGCAAAATTTTTCACCCGTATGGAATCAAACTCACAGACGCGTCCGAGATCGTTACGCCCAAGATCCACCAGCATGAGATGCTCGGCCATTTCCTTGGAAGATTTTTTTAGGCGTTCTTCAAATGCCATGTCGGCCGCAGGTGTTTTGCCTCGCGGACGGGTTCCGGCAATCGGACGAACTTCGGCCATACGGCCAGTTTTTTTCACCAATAATTCCGGCGAAGAACCAATAAGCCGGAATTTTTTTGCGCGGAAATAGAACATGTAAGGCGATGGATTGATGGAGCGAAGGGCGCGATAAATTTGAAAATCATTTTTAACTGAAGCCGTGCTGAAACGCTGGGAAAGTACGACCTGAATACAGTCCCCGGCCCGGATATAATTTTTAATGCGGTCGATTTTCTGTTCGAATTGCCGGCGTGATAAATGAGACTTAAGATTCATTGAGCGGGGTTTTTCGAACAATTTAGTTTTTAAAGGCTTTTGAATCAGCGCCAGAGCCTTATCGATTCGGCGAAGGGCTTTTGCATAAGTTTTTTTCAAATTCATGGGTTTATTTACATCGGCAAGTATCGTGATGGATAAGGATTTCCGGAAATGATCAAAAATCAAAAATTCTTGGGCAAGAAAGAAAACGGCATCGGGGATATTAGAGCCCTTTTTGGCAGAAAGGCGTACCGTTTCAAAATGCTCGACATTTTCATAGCCGAAATATCCGACAAACCCTCCGCAAAAACCAGGCAGCGCTTCGGGATTGGCTAGCTTGAATGAGGCAAGGCGCTTGGCAAAATGGTCCAGCAGATGCTCGTCAGAACGCAGTGAATAGGTTTTACGAGCTTCTGTGACTTTGACCCGGCCGCGCTCAGCAATGAAAATGGCTTCTGGATTGACACCGATAAAAGAAAACCGGCCAATTTTTTCTTCCTGTTCGGCGGATTCTAAAAGAAAAGCATGAGGCGCGCGGTCCGCGAGTTTCAAAAAGCATGAAACCGGCGTTTCTAAATCAGCCGGAATGCTCATCGTCACCGCAACAAGATTCCCCTTTTTGGCGAGCTGGTTGAAATTTTTATAATCAGGATAAATCATTTTTTGTAGACTTTGTCCGGGTCAAAAAGTTTTTCCTGCGTAATACGGCCAATATCTCCTTGCTCATTCAGTTCATGAACAAAACACGTCCGGTATCCCAAATGACATGCCCCGCCCTTCTGATGGACTTTAATGAGTACGGTATCTTGATCACAGTCGGTCAAAACTTGAATAACATCTTGGGTGTGTCCGGAAGTTTCTCCTTTGACCCAGTATTGCTGGCGCGAACGAGAATAAAAAACCGTATGTTTTTCGCGTATCGTCCGCTCCAGGGCAGTCTTGTCCATATAGGCGAGCATCAAGACTTCCCCCGAATCTGCATCTTGAATAATGGCCGCAATCAGTCCGTTGGCATCAAATTTAAATGGTGTCATATAATCCGTAGTCCTTTATTTATCGGTAGTTATAGTTATTTTTTAAGGTCTAATGCAAAGCTTGCTTCTGAGTATGCCATAACTGGAATGTGTGTCAAGTAGTTACAGCCTTGGCTAGACTAATTTCGAACCGGAATTCCCTTGGAATGGAGATAGCTTTTAATTCGCGGGATTTCAATTTCACCAAAGTGAAAAATTGAAGCGGCAAGACAAGCATCCGCCTTTCCTTTCGTAAAAGCTTCAAAAAAATGTTCTGGTTTTCCAGCTCCTCCAGAAGCGATGACAGGAATTTTAACCGCATTAGAAATTCGATAAGTTAATTCCACATCATAACCGTCTTTGGTGCCGTCACGGTCCATACTGGTTAAAAGAATTTCTCCGGCTCCGTAGGAGGCCCCTTCCATGGCCCATTCAACCGCATCTTTCTGCGTAGCCTTCCGGCCGCCATGAGTATAGACCTGCCAATTGCCTGACGATTCCTTTTTGGCATCAATTGCGAGAACAATGCACTGACTGCCGAAGCGACGGCTTCCCTGCCGAATGAGATCGGGATTTTCAATCGCGCTGGTGTTAATGGAAATTTTGTCGCATCCGGCTTTGAGCAAATCACGCATATCTTGAACCGAACGAATTCCGCCGCCTACCGTAAAAGGGATATAAATGGATTCTGCCACTTTCTCCACGACTTGAATCAGGATCGGACGTTTTTCGTGAGATGCGGTGATATCTAAAAATACGAGCTCATCGGCTTGTGCTTGATCATAAGCTTTGGCACATTCAACAGGATCACCAGCGTCCACCAGGTTGAGAAACTTGACTCCCTTGACGACGCGTCCGTCTTGAACGTCCAGACATGGAATAATTCTTTTGGTCAACATGGAAGAAAATTAAAAAATCTTTTCGCTTTGTGTTTTAGCCGTTTGGCGGAGAACTTCAATCGTAGCGATTCCAAAAGCCTGCAGATGGCAGAAGATGGAAAGTAAAAAGCTGACGAGCGCGCCTAAAATTGCGGCAATATCTTTAATCGTAATCGGGGCGAAAGCTTCGCGATACCAAAGAACAATGGAAATAAATAGTGGCAGTAAAAAAAACAGCCAGCCCAACAGAGAATGCTGAAGGTAAGCCCCTTTGATTTTATGCCAAAGCGGTTTGTCTAATTCTCTAGCCCGGCGCACCAATGGTTTCATGAACCAACTTCGTATCGTGTAAGCTCCGACGACATACACCAGGCCTATCAACGCCCAGGACCAGCTGCGTTCATTTAAAATAGCGCGAAGGTACATTTGGGCCATATCGAGCATAAATTAAACCTTTCTTTGCCGGTCAATCACTTGGAAAACTTCCCGGAGTGAAAACTTTTTGTCGTAAAGAGCTTTACCAATGATGACTCCCTCAAAATTCTTTTGGGTTATTTCCTTGCACTGTTCGATGTCCGACAAACTGCCCACCCCCCCGGATAAAATGACCTGCGCTGATGTTTGCTCCAAAATCTTGGTCAGTCCTTTAAAGTCAGGCCCGGCCAACATGCCGTCCTTTTTAATGTTCGTATAAATCAATGTTTTGATCGGCAGGTTTTTCATGAGTGTTAGCATTTGGTCGATCGTTTTCCCGCTGGTATTTAGCCAACCTTGGGTTTGAACAATGTTGTCGCGCACATCAAGGCCGATTGCAATTTGATGGCCGTATTGGGCAAAAATTTTCTCTAAAAAGTTCTCGTCCAATGCTTTGGTGCCGATGACGGCCCGGTCAATGCCGTGTGCAAGGACCTGCTGAATGTCTTTCAAAGATCTTAAGCCGCCGCCCAATTGCAAATGGCAGCGTACGGCTTTACGAATCGCAAGCACAACGTCGAGGTTTTTAAGAACGCCGTCTTTGGCGCCCTCAAGATCCACAATGTGCAGCCATTCGGCTCCTTGCTCTTCCCATTCACGGGCTATGGATATTGGATCGGCGGAATAGACGGTTTCTTGATCGAATTGTCCCCGCGTCAGCCGGACAACCTTTCCCTTATAAAGATCGATTGCGGGATAGATCTTCATATCTTTACCATTTGATGAAATTTTTGAGAATGGCCAATCCGGCCTTCTGGCTTTTTTCCGGATGGAACTGGGTAGCAAAACTAGTTTCCGTTCCCGCCATGGCTGGGAAAGTCTCCTCGCCATACGTGGTTTCTCCCATCACAATTTTTCGATTGGAAGGAACGGCGTAATAGGAATGCACAAAATAAAAAAAACTTTGGTCCGGAATGCCTTCCAATAAGGGATGGCGCGCTGTCAATCGCACTTGATTCCATCCCATATGAGGGATTTTAATTTGCTGAGATTTGAAGCGTTCCACAGATCCGTGAAAGAAACCAAGGCCCGAACTTCCGATTGCTTCTTCGCTTCGCTCAAACAAAAGCTGCAAGCCTAGGCAAATTCCGAGAAATGGACGTGTGGAGGATAAAAATTCGCGGAGGGGATCAAAAAGATTTAGCCGGCGCAACTCTTCAATCGCATCACCGAAAGCTCCAACTCCGGGCAAAACTAATTTGTCAGCGCCTTGGATGTCCTGAGGCGAAGATGTAATTTTGATTTTGCCGCCCAAGTTTTCCAGTGCTTTGGAAACACTGCGCAAATTACCCATTCCATAATCCACAATCACGATCATGGTTATAAGCTGCCCTTGGTGGACGGAACTCCTCGAACGCGCGAATCAATCTGGGTCGCCATATCAAGTGCGCGGGCTGTGGCTTTAAAAGCGCCTTCGATGATGTGATGGGAATCATGCCCGGCCAAAACTTCGACGTGCATGTTGATTCCGGCGTGCTGGCAAAAGGCTTTCATAAATTCCATGGCGTCATGAAAAGAATAATTTTCAAGGCGCGAAAATTTCACACCCTTGGCTTTTGCAATATGAAGCGAAGGTCTTCCGGAAATATCCAAAGTGACGCGGATGAGGACTTCATCCATGGGAATACTGGCAAATCCGTACCGGCGTATTCCTTTTTTATCGCCGAGGGCTTTGGTCAGAACCTGGCCAAGCACAATCCCTATGTCTTCATTGGTGTGATGAATATCGACGTGTAAATCTCCCTTAGCCTTGATGCTCAGGTCAAACAAGCCGTGTTTACCAAGCAAAGTCAGCATGTGATCTAAAAAAGGCATGCCGGTGCTGATCTTGGCCGATCCTGACCCGTCTAAAAGAAGACGAATGGCAATATCGGTTTCTGTTGTTTTGCGGTGAATTTCAGCTTGGCGAACTTTTCCCATGATTATTCCTCAGCGGCTACGGTTTCAGGTTTTATTTCGTGTTTTTTATCGACAAATCTTGCTTCTAGAGCAATGCGGTGTAAAACAAGCCCTTCCATCTCAGTTAATTTTTGCACGTGCTCACGCGTTTTTTGAAGCCCTTCCTTGGTGTAAGAAATGATTTGAGAGCTTTTGATAAAGGTGGATGCGCTAAGCGGTGAAAAATAGCGAGCGGTTCCGCCTGTCGGAAGAACGTGGCTGGGTCCGGCAACATAATCGCCCACCACTGCGGGCGAATAGGGCCCCAAAAATATAGCGCCGGCGTGTTTAATATGCTTAAGCGTTTTTTCCGGCTCTTCCGTCATGATTTCTAAATGTTCAGGAGCAATTTCATTGGCTGCTTCACAAGCTTCCTGTATGGATTTGACTTGAATAATAAATCCGTGGTCGACGCGTTTGCGGATGGCATCGATTAATTTTTTTGAGTGAGTAATCAGATAAGCAATTCCGCCGAAATGTTCGGCCTGAGCTAAGAGGTCGCAAGTCACATAATCAGGATTGGCAGAGGCATCTGCGATAATTGCCACCTCGCTTGGACCGGCCACCATGTCAATATCGACAAAGCCGTAAACTTGCCGTTTTGCTTCGGTGACGTACGGATTGCCAGGACCGACAATTTTATCCACTTTTCGTATGGTCCGAGTGCCGAAGGCCATGGCGCCAATGGCTTGCGCGCCGCCGACGCGATAAATTTCATTCACTCCGAGCAGATTGGCCACAATGAGAATATGAGGATCGATTTCGCCTGTATCACGATTGGGAGGAGTGCAAATCACAATTTCTTTGACCCCCGCGACTTTTGCCGGAATGACGCTCATATAGACAGTCGATACAAGCGGAGCGGTCCCTCCGGGGATGTAAACGCCGACTCTTTCCAAGGGCTGATATTTTTTGGCTAGATAAATTCCATCGGCATTACGAACTTCAAAAGATTGTTTAAGTTCTTTCTCGTAATATTCACGGACATTGTCTGTGATCATGCGCAGGAGCGGGACAAAAGAAACCTTAATCTTTTCAAATGCCCGGTTGATATCGCCTTCAGAAACGGCGATACGTTTTAGCGGAAGATCGAGGCCGTCAAATTCGCGAGTAAAGCGGCGAATGGCGACATCTCCGCGCTGCCTGACTTCCGCCAGGATGCGGTTCACTTTTTTAAAAATGTTCTTATCAAAAACGTGATTGTAATCGCGGCTGACTTTTTTCTGTGTTTGTTTGTCCCAATTTAAAACTTGCATGGTTTACCTTACTCTTGTCATTCTGAGGCCGAGGCCGAAGAATCTCGCTAGATCCTTCACTCAGCGAAGCAGTCCTTCAGGATGACGTTGAATATAATCAGTTATTTTTTTTTCAATAGCTTCCCGTTTTTGGCTCAGCTGTCCTTTATTTGGAGCTCCCCCTTGCGCTAAATCAGGGCGGCCTCCGCAGCTTCCTTCTAAAAGGGAGCCGATTGCTTCACCCAACTCCACCATATTCGCTGAAGATTTTTTTAAATCCGGGCTGACCCCCAAGACAAATTGCAGTTTGTCTCCCTTTTCAGCCCCTAAAAAATAGACAGTTTTGGATGTGCGCGATCTTATTTCATCGGACAAACGGCGCAATTCATTAATTTCAAGGGCATTATCGGTCACGATCAGCATTTGAACCGGCCCTACACTTTTGGCTTGCAGCAGAATTTTTGCGGCATCGACAGTCTGAAGCGGTGCTGAATCTTTTCCTTTTTCCAGCTTTTTTAAATTTTCCTGAAGTTTATTGATGCGTTCAACCAATTGGTCCGGAGTCGTTTTTAAACTTTGTGCCGC
Source organism: Candidatus Omnitrophota bacterium (assembly GCA_016196555.1). GTDB lineage: Bacteria > Omnitrophota > Omnitrophia > Omnitrophales > Aquincolibacteriaceae > JACPXK01. The sequence continues at coordinate 59,047 of JACPXL010000002.1, forward strand.
TTGTTGAATTTGGTTACGCAGTGTCCGCGTATATTGCAAAGCGCCTTCGCCGGTTAAAGCTTCGATTCGGCGCGTACCGCTTCCGATGGAAGAATCACTGGTAATGACAAAAGAGCCGATTTGGCCTGTGCGCTCACAATGGGTCCCCCCGCAGAATTCCTTACTGAATCCAGGGATGGTAACTACACGGACCCGGCTTCCATATTTTTCTCCGAAGAAAGCAAGCGCACCGTCTTTTTTGGCTTCTTCCGTCGATTTCTCCTCTTTTGTGAGTGCTGCATCTTTTAAAATTTCACTGTTCACGCTGTCTTCAATTTCTTTGAGCTGATCCGCCGTCAAAGTTTGAGAATAGGAATAATCAAAACGCAGCCGGTCGGGAGCAACCAAAGATCCTAATTGGCGCACCTGGGATCCTAAAATATTTCGCAATGCGGCATGAAGCAAATGCGTGGCCGTGTGATTACGCATAATCCGTGCGCGGCGAGACGAATCGACGACGCACTCCAACGCATCGCCTACCTTAACACTGCCAGAAATGATTTCGACATGATGAATGAAATGGACGTCTTTTTTCTGCACATCCAAAACTTTGGCCTCAAATTTTTTGCCTTTAACTGTTCCTTGATCGCCCACCTGGCCGCCGCTTTCAGCGTAAAAGGGGCTTTGATCTAAAATCAAAACGCCCTTTTGATCCTTAATTTCCGCCAGAAGCACTTTACCCGGACCTTGAAGGCTTTGATAACCTAGAAATGCTGTCGGAGGAAGTCCCGAAAGTTTTTTCTCCAAATCGGTTGTCACAAAAATATCGCCCGATATTTGCGTTGCCGCTTTAGCGCGTTTGCGCTGCTCTTCCATAAGTTTGTCGAATCCAGGCTGATCGATTTCAAGGCCCTTTTCTTGCGCAATCATTTTAGTCAATTCTTCGGGAAAACCGTAGGTATCATAAAGTTCGAATACAATTTGAGCAGGAAGTGTTTTTGATTTTAACGTATTAAGTTTCGTCGCTAAAAGTTTCCAACCCGTTTCGAAAGTAGCCAGAAACCGCTCTTCTTCTCCCTTGACCGTAGCTGAAATACTGCTGCTCGCTTCCTGAATTTCAGGATAGGGCTTTGACATAACGGATGCGATGGCAGGAACAACTGCGTAAAGAAACGGATCGAGTTCTTGCATGGGCTTTATCTGATGTGCGTGCCATAACGCCCGGCGAATGAGTTTACGGAGGACATAACCACGGCCTTCATTTGAAGGAATGACACCATCGGTCATAGAAAAAACTACGGCACGGATATGGTCACCGATGGCATATAAATGCATTCGATTAGGGCCAAGAACTTTACCGCCAATTCCTAATAAGAGATCTTCAATCTTTTGATTAATTGGTTGAAAAATATCGATTTCGTAATTGGTTTGTTTGCCTTGGAGGACACAAGCAAGGCGTTCTAAGCCCATTCCGGTGTCGATATTTTTTTGAGCAAGAGGAACCAGCTTGCCCCCTTCTTGGCGGTCAAATTGAGTAAAGACCAGGTTCCAGATTTCAGCGAATCGTTTGTCTTCGATCGTTCCCCCCTCGCCTTGTGAAGGATCCTGGTCGAAATAAATCTCAGAACAAGGTCCGCACGGGCCGTTGGGACCGTTTTTGGGCGCATTGGAAGGCCAAAAATTATCTTTGTCGCCAAGTTTATAAATCCAATCTTTGCGGACAATTTTAGTCCACAACTCGAACGCTTCGTTGTCGTCGCGGTGTACGCTGACGCGCAGTCTTTCTTTTGGGATTTTTAAAATTCCCGTCAAAAATTCCCAGGCCCATTCAATGGCTTCTTTTTTGAAATAATCGCCAAAGGAAAAATTACCCAGCATTTCAAAAAAGGAATGATGAAACGGCGTGCGGCCGACTTCTTCCAAATCGCCCGTACGCAGGCATTTTTGGGAACTGGTAGCGCGCTTCAAATCTTTTTTGAGTCCAAGGAAATAATCTTTGAATTGATTCATGCCGGCGCCGGTAAAAAGCAAAGTCGGATCATTTTGCGGGACAAGGGAATCGCTGGGAACAACGGCATGCGCCTTGTCCTTAAAGAATTTCAAATAGAGTTCTCTAATTTCGTCGGTACTAAGACGGGTCTTCATCCAGAGTATCCTTCGCTATTCCCTGTATTGCCTCGCGCACGATTTGATATTCAAACCCGCGGCGCATCAAAAAATCCATCACGCGCTTTTTGCGCTTGTCATCCGTGAGCTTAGCCAGCCGGTTCCAGCGATCACGGGCGATTGAAACAGCCTGTTCCCTTTCTTCTTCCTGACTGTAACCCGCCAAAACTTCATCCTGAATCTTTTTGGCAATTCCGCGGCGCTTGAATTCAAAGGCAATTTTGCGGCGTCCTGATGGCGATGAGCCCCGGTATCGCGCCATAAGATTCAAGGCATAAGCGCGATCACTCAAAAAACCTTTGTCTTCCAACTCCTGAAGCGTTTCAGCAATCAAAGATTCAGAAAACCCTTTAGCTTGCAGCTTCCGTTTTAATTCCTGACTTGTCTTGGGACTTGCGGCAAGCAGTCGCAAGGAAATCAGAAGCGCCTGTTTTTTCTGGGGTTGTTCCATGAAATGACAGTGCGTCGATTAAACTTTTAGACCTTTAATGGGTGCTTGCGAGCTGTGCTTCGGCGGCGAGCATTTTTTCCCGGACTTTGGCTTCGATTTCTGCCAGCAGCTTTGGGTTTTCCTTCAGGAAGAGACGAGCCGAATCGCGCCCTTGACCAATTTTTTCATCGTTGTAGATGATCCAGGAACCGGATTTTTCCACGACTTGATGATTCGTGGCCAAATCGATAATGCTGGAGGACCGAGAAATTCCCTCGTCGAAAAGGATATCAAATTCAGCCTGTTTGAAGGGAGCGGCGACTTTGTTTTTAACCACTTTGACGCGGACGTGATTTCCGATGACTTCTTCCCCTTTTTTTAGGCTGGCCACGCGGCGAATATCCAAGCGCATGGACGCATAAAATTTGAGGGCTTTTCCTCCGGGTGTTGTTTCAGGATTTCCAAACATAATCCCGATTTTTTCCCGGATTTGATTAATGAAAATCAAGCAGGTTTTTGAACGGCTGATAATGCCCGTGAGTTTTCTCAAAGCTTGGGACATCAGGCGGGCCTGCAATCCCATGTGAGAATCACCCATCTCGCCTTCGATTTCGGCCCTAGGGACGAGCGCAGCGACGGAATCGATCACGATTAAATCGACCGCATTGGACCGGACCAGCATTTCGGCAATCTGAAGGGCTTGTTCCCCGGAATCAGGCTGTGAAATCAATAGATCGTCCAGTTTAACGCCGATTTTTTGGGCGTAGGTGGGATCGAGTGCGTGTTCTGCGTCAATGAACGCTGCCACGCCGCCTTGTTCCTGAACACGCGCAACAATGCTGAGTGTGAGGGTTGTTTTTCCGCTTGATTCAGGGCCGAAGATTTCGACGACACGTCCGCGTGGTACGCCGCCGACTCCTGTCGCCATATCCAGGCTCAAAGCTCCCGTGCTGATAGCGCTGATATTGTCACGAAAATCGTGACCCATTTTCATGATTGACCCTTTGCCAAACTGCTTTTCGATTTGAAGCAGAGCAAGTTCTAAGGCTTTCTGTTTTTCGCCCGAATTTTTTTTAGCGGTTTCTGCGGATTCTGCTGTTTTAGTTTTTTGCGTTATTTTCTTTTCAGTCATGACGCTCTCCTCGATATTTTTTTAGGCTCAGGGCCGGATAAATGATTGCAAGTTGAGGTATTTTACAGGGTTAGCGCATATCTGTAAAGGCCTGCCTTGCAGCCATTTACCCGGCTTGAGCAGGATTGAATTTAAGCCGTCGCCGGGGCTTCTTCCTTCAATTTTTGGGCGGTTTTACAAAGCAAATCGACACCCTTTTTCAGTTCCGAAAGATAATCGATCGGCAGGAAAACCCCCCTTTTGGTTGGCTTTAATGCGCCATCGGCTCCGCTTTGGAACCAAACCCGTAAGTCAATATATTGATTGCCCTTATATTGGCTTATGACGATCTGAACGCATTCGTCCGCGCTTTTGGGAAAGGAGTAAATTAGGTGAGTTTGTTCGTCTTCCATGGCTGTTCCCTCATGAGGTTGAGGAAACAAAATCGAGTCGCGCAAAGGAATATAGCAAAATTTAATTTTTATGCAATATTTATTATTTTAAAATAATAAGGTCAAAAAAGGCGTTTTTCCTCACCTTTTATCAGGCGGGTAATGTTTGCGCGATGAGTATAAAAAATAAACCCGGCAAGTAAGAGGCTTGTCCCGAAAAGCCAAGCAAAATTTTCGATGTGGCGGTCTGTTAGACAAAGGACAATGGGAAAGACAAGAGCAGCGACAAGTGAGGAAATAGAAATAATATGACTGATGATAAAAACTGCAATCCACACTCCAAAAGTAATTAGAGTCGGTTTCAAAGCGAGAGCCATGAAAACTCCTAACGACGTTGCAACGCCTTTACCGCCGCGAAAACGCAGCCACACCGGGAAGGTATGTCCCAAAATGACAGCGATGCCTAAAAAAAGTTTGATTAAAGAAAAACCCGCGGGTTCTCCTAAAATTGTCACCAGGTGAACAGCGAAATAACCTTTGAGCGCATCTAAAATAAAAACTGAAATTCCCCACGGTTTTCCAACGACTCGAAAAACATTGGTGGCGCCGATGTTGCGGCTTCCCGATTCCCGAATATCAATCCCCTTCACCAATTTTCCCGTCAAAAAGCCAAAAGGAATCGAGCCGATAAAATAAGCCGCAAGGATAAAAACCAAAATTTGATTAATCGCCATTTTTTAAAAGTCTCAATTCTCTAAAACTGTAGTTAAGGACTGAAAGAATACTGCAAACTGCCATCAAATAATAAAGAGGAACGGCCCCCTCCCATTCTGCCAGAATGGCAATCAGCGAAACCATTTGCAGGGCCGTGGTTGTCTTCCCCAAAAAATTGGGTTGGATTCTCAACCGGCCGGAAATCAAAAAGATAACAATCATTCCCATCACAATTACAACGTCGCGGAAGACAATCGTTACCGTAATCCAAAGCGGCGGATGGAGAGGAAATTTTTGAACAAAAAGAAGACCTAAGTAGCCACTGAGAAGCAGCAGCTTATCGGCCAGAGGATCGAGAAAACGTCCTAGCTCCGTTCGTTTGTGCCAGGCTCGTGCAATAAAACCATCTAGGGCATCGGTAAAGGAGGCCACCATCAGAATAGCAAGAGCCCACCACCTGTAAGTTTCATTGCCGGTGGATGCGTCGTAAGAAACCAAAGCCGTGAAAAAAAACGGAATTAGAAAAATGCGGAATAATGTGATGAAATTGGGAATACTCAAGCGGTAACGGTATCGCTCTGAGGATTTCGATTCTCGGTGGGTTTGTTTTGCAAATAGTCAGGCAGCGGCGTATTAGGATTGACCTTCACAGAAACCAGCCGTGAGACGCCGGCTTCCTGCATGGTCACGCCGAACAAGGAATCGCCCATGGCAATGGTCTTACGATTATGCGTGACAATAATAAACTGGCTTAATTCAAGGAAAGTTCTCAAAACAGTCAAGAACCGGTCAATATTTGCTTCGTCGAGCGGGGCGTCGACTTCGTCCAAGACGCAGAAGGGTGAAGGCTTGATTTTAAACAGAGAGAATAAAAGGGCAATCGCCGTTAGCGCTTTTTCCCCGCCGGAGAGCAGAGTGATATGCGTTAATTTCTTGCCCGGAGGCCGGACGACGATATCAATGCCGGATTCGAGCGGATTAGTTTCATCCACTAAAATAAGGCGCGCTTCGCCGCCGCGAAATAAAATCTGATAATACTCTTTAAATGTTTCTTGGACTTTGGTAAAGGTTTCTTCAAAAAGACCTTTGGTGGTTCGATTGATTTTGCGAATGGCTTCAAGCAAGGACTCGCGCGAATCTTCCAAATCCTTTTTCTGTGTGCTCAAAAAGTCATAGCGCTGTTTTAATTCATCATATTCTTCGATGGCAAGCAGATTAACGGTGCCCAGACCTTCGACTTTTTGACGTAGAGCATCGATTTGCTGATTGAGGCTTTCTAAGGTCAGGTCTTCACCCAGAGCATAACTCTCTGCGCTTAATTGCTTCAAATCAAGACGATAGGTTTGTTCCAGGCGTTCATAGATATTTTTTTCTTTATAAGTAAGGTCCATGGTCGACATTTCCAAGGCATGGGATTTTTCATTCACAACCTGCTTTTGCTGCGATAAATCCTGCAAGCTTTCCTGGAGCTTCGTCAGGCGGGCATCGATTTCTGCGCGTTCCTGACGGATTAATTCGAGGGACACGTCAACGATGCGCAAAGAATCTTCAAATTGTAATGTCTGAGTGCCAATTTCTTCATCGTGCTGAGCGAGTTGCTGCTCGGTCTCAAGAATCCTTGCGTCTTCGGCATTGAGAAATTGCTGGCGGTCTTTGCTTCTCTGCTGATGAGCTTCCAGCAAGCTCAGGGTATCTTCAATTAAAATTCCACGTTCTTTCATGCTTTCAAGGCGTGTTTTATAGGAAGAAATTCTTTGCAGAGCTTCATCTTTTTTCTGGCCAAAGGCTTCTAATTCTTGAAAGAAATTTTCCTGCTGAAGGCGAATGGAACGATCAGCCTCTTCAAATTTGCGAAGCTCTAGCTCAAGGCGCGTACGTTCTTCAACCGTGTGCTGGCGCTGCTGATCGACATCTTGATTTTCAATCGCTAAAAGTTCAATTTCACGTTCATAGGAAACCAAGCGGTCCTTGACTCCGCGGCTCATGGATTCGAAGGATTCTCGCTGAATGGCGGCATCCATCTGGGCTGCTTCGATTTCAGGAATTCGACTTTTAATTTGAACAAAACTTTGACGCAGGGATTCCCGTTCGGACTCTACCCCGCTTTTCTTTTGCTTTGATTGGACAATTTCGTCTTTTAATGAATTTATTTCAGCGCCCCGCTTAAAGGTATTGGTTTCTGAAGAATTTTTTCCGGAAGAATAAAAAATCCGTCCCTGAGGGCCAAAGACCCAGCCATTTTTTGAAATGAAAGTATTTTTCTGGGCCATGGGAAGGATGGTCGCAAAATCATCGGCATCAATATCATCAAGGAGAAAAACTTGGTCCAAAAACGGGTCGAGCAGATCTTTATATTCAGGTTTGATTGCGGCCACATTGCGCAATGTTTTTTTAATTTTCGAGTGTGATGGCATGTTCTCAGCCTTAGGTGTGCCTTTTTGCGAGGCATCGCGAATCAATAAACCGACGGATGAAGACTGTTTTTCAAGAAGCGAGAATAGATGTTTTGCAGTTTCGAGGTCATTCACAATTAAAGATTGGGCATAAGCGCCAAGACAAGACTCAAGCGCTAGCTCGTAACCTTCCTGGACCGTAAAAATTTCTCTCATGGCCCGGACCAAATTATGGCCCAGGGATTGTGACTGCTGGAGAAGATGCTCAATATCAGTTCCTGAGGCCCGGTCAATTTCCTTCAACATGTTGAGACGGGTTTCTTTTTCGTGAAGAAGGCGCTCGAGCTGCGTGATCTCTTCGCTTAATTTTTCGAGCTTTTTATTGGTCTCAGAACTTTGATTTTCGCAGAATGTCTTTTCCTGCTGCAAATCAGCGGCTTTTTTTGAAAAATTGTTGATTTCCTGAATGTATCGCTGTTCTTTTTCAGTCCAGCCCTGAATTTCACGCTGGAATCGGAGAACACCGGCTTCCTGTTTTTTCTGATGCTCTTCCGTAGTTTCCAGAAAAGCAGCCATGCGATGAAGTTCATTACGCACTTTGCTCAGAGACGCAGCGGTTTCAAAGACTTCTGCTTTTGTGGCCTCTAAAAGCTGGCGGATTTTTTGAATGTCCCCTTCGAGCGAGAGCAAACGTGCTTCCTCAAGTTTTAGATTTTCCCCACTGCCTTGTCTTTCTTTTTCAATGCTGGCGAGCTCATTGCGTTTTTCATCTGCCTCAAGTTGATTTTTTTGAAGCTGTTCTTCAAGATTTACTTTTTCTTGAGTGATTTCCCCTTGACGAACATGCAATGTCTTGCGCTTTTCCTGGTTGAAACGGAGCTGTTGTTTATTTTGATCAAGCTGAGAACGAAGTTCGTAACGCTGACCTTCCGCTGAAGACTGGCGGTCGGAAATTTCCCGCAACGCACGGGTTGCTTCCTGATGCCCTGATTGAATATTCGATAGGCCTTCTTCGATGGCCAGAATTTTCGTTTTCAGAACTTCGAGCTGTTTTTCCTGGTCAAGTTTTTGCTGGCCTAAATTATTTAAATCATAAAAGGCCTTGCGGATTTCCAGATCTTTGAGTTTTTCTAATTGTTCCTTGTAACGTTCTGCGCGGCGCGCCTGGCGCTCGGCATATTGAATATTGCGTTCGACTTCATGGACAATATCTTTTAGGCGGAGAAGATTTTCTTCCGTTCGTTCGAGTTTGCGTATAGCCTCTTCTTTTTTGACTTTATATTTTGAAATTCCAGCGGCTTCCTCGATCAAGAACCGGCGCTCATCGGCATCGGCATTGAGAATGTAATCAATCCGGCCCTGTTCAATCATGGAATAAGAACTGGAACCAATCCCGGTATCGAGAATCAAATCCTGTATATCTTTGAGGCGGCAGAGGGTTTTATTGATTAAATATTCACTTTCGCCGGAGCGGTAAAGGCGGCGCGTGATGGTCACTTCCTGATAATCAATGGGAAGGCCGCGGTCGGTATTATCAATAGTAAGAGAAACCTCGGCGAAGGCGACGGATTTGCGAAAGTCGGTCCCGCTAAAAATCACGTCCTCCATTTTGGAGCCGCGCAGCAGCTTGGCGCTCCGCTCGCCAAGCACCCAGCGTATGGAATCGGAAATATTACTTTTACCGCAGCCGTTAGGGCCGACGATGCAAGTCACGCCTTGGTCGAAAATGATTTCTGTTTTGTCTGCGAAGGATTTAAAACCAAAAACTTCGAGTTTTTTCAGGCGCATGAACGGGAAAATCTCCGGGAAGCATGATTTGTCGACGAAAAATTTATCGACAGTATTTTTTCGACAATACGGCGGGAAATCTTAAGGAAGTATTGTACCGATAGGCTCTGAGACGGCCTACTCATCAAAAGCCTTAAGGACTATGCAGGCATTATGCCCGCCAAATCCCAGGGAATTTGAGACGGCAACGCGGACACGGTGTTTTTGTGCTTCATTGGGGACATAATCTAAATCACAGTCGGGATCCGGATGTTTGTAATTAATGGTCGGAGGAATCAAGCCGTCACGAATCGAAAGAATACAGACAATGGCTTCGATGGCCCCCGCAGCGCCGAGCAAATGTCCGGTCATTGATTTTGTAGAACTGATTTTGAGCTTTTTGGCCACGGCTTCAGTAAACGCTTTCTTGATGGCAATGGTCTCAACTTTATCATTGAGAGGTGTTGAAGTGCCGTGGGCATTGAGATAATCGACGTCTTGGGGCTTGATATTGGCGTCCTTCAAGGCATTGACCATACACCGGGCTGCCCCCTCCCCGCTTGGATCCGGAGCTGTAATGTGACTGGCATCGGAAGTCATTCCATAGCCCGCCATTTCCGCATAAATGCGCGCATTGCGCTTTTTAGCATGGTCGAGTGATTCCAAAATAATGACGCCGCATCCCTCCGACATAACAAAACCATTTCGGGTCCGGTCAAACGGACGTGATGCCTGCTCGGGAGGATCATTATGAGTGCTTAACGCCTTCATCGCATCAAATCCCCCAAATCCCAAAGGGGTAATACAGGATTCAGTTCCGCCAGCCAGCATGACATCAGCTTCGCCTCGTTGAATAAGTTTATAGGCATCTCCAATGGCATTGGATCCGGTTGCGCAAGCAGTGGCCACACAATTATTAGGGCCTTTAAAGCCAAATGAAATGGAAATCTGCCCAGGCGCCATATTGACAATCAGCATGGGAATCAGAAACGGAGAAACGCGGCTCGGACCTTTTTCGAGGAGAATTTTATGCTGTTCTTCGATGACGCGTAATCCGCCGATTCCGGAACCCACCAAAACACCAACCCGGTAAGGATCTTCCTTTTTTGGATCAAGGTGAGCGTCTTCCACGGCCATTTTCGCAGCGGCAACGGCAAATTGAACAAACCGGTCGCTCTTTTTGATTTCTTTTGGAGTGAAATATTTGGTGGGATCAAAACCTTTTACTTCGCCGGCAACTTTGGAATTGAATCCGTTAGGATCAATTTGAGATAGGCGTCCTATCCCGCTTTTGCCTTTAAGAAGGGCTTGCCAGGAATCTTCGGAATTATTAGCGACGGGGTTGATCATTCCAACCCCGGTAACAACAACGCGGGTCATATTCACGTAAAATAATTTCGGAAATGAATTATCGGATCGAAAAGGCGAGAGTTATTTATTCGATCCAGCTTTTTCTTCGATATATCGAATCGCATCGCCTACGGTCTGGATCTTTTCGGCATCTTCGTCAGGAATTTCAATCCCGAACTCTTCTTCAAGTGCCATCACAAGTTCTACCGTATCCAGGGAATCCGCACCCAGATCGTCCACAAATGAAGCTTCAGGGACTACTTCCTCGGGTTTAACACCCAATTGTTCGACGATGATTTCAGTAATTTTGTCTTGAACGGCCATTGATTCCTCCTGAGTTGATGAATGCTGTTTTACTTTTCCTGCTTAATTCCCTACTCACATCACCATTCCACCGTCTACGATAACGACTTGGCCGGTGATGTATCGGGCCGCATCTGATGCTAAAAATACGGCCACTTCAGCGATATCTTTAGGCTCCCCGAATCTTCCCAGAGGTATCTGGGTTTTGATCTTCTCCTGCAAGTCTGCGGGAAGCTTATCGGTCATGCGTGTTTTGATAAAGCCTGGTGCAATCGCATTAACTCGAATATTGCGCTTTGCGACTTCCTTGGCGATTGATTTGGTGAGTGCGTTAATCGCTGCCTTTGAGGCTGCGTAATTGGTCTGTCCCGCATTCCCGGTGATTCCGACAACCGAAGAAATATTGATAATATTTCCCGATCGCTGCTTGACCATCGCCTTGATACACGCTTTAGTAAATAAAAACGCGCTTTTTAAATTTGTCGAAAGAACGTCGTCCCAATCTTTTTCGGGCATGAGTGCCAGCAAATTGTCTTTTGTCGTGCCGGCATTGTTGACAAGTATATCCACCTTCCCATAGGTGTCAAGGGCTTTTTTAACAACTTCACTTACTTCATCTCCAACGCTGGCATTAGCTTGCGTCAAAATGTAAGAAACGTTTCCAAGGCCTTGAATAAGCTTTTCAGAATCCTTCAAATTTTCCAAACTTGAGGCAGATAAAACAAGTTTCGTGCCATGCTTGGCAAATTCGTAAGCAATGGCTTGGCCGATTCCGCGGCTTGCGCCGGTAATAATTGCAACTTGGTCCTTTAACATGGCTTCTCGCTTTTCAAATTTTCAGAAACTCGTTGAATGTCTTCTACGGTACCACAGGGTTCCACTTTCAAATTGGGATAACCTTTGCGCGCCAATCCTTTGAGAACTTTTCCAGGACCGATTTCTAAAAACAGTGATATTCCGGATTCATTGGCCTGCTGCATGGTTTGAGTCCAACGCACAGGGCTGATCAATTGTTTGGCCAAAAGCTCCCGAATTTTTTCCGGCTCGGAAACCGGTTTTCCAAGAGCATTTGAAATGAAAATGCCCTGCGGCGCTTGAAGCTTTGTTTCTTTTAATGCTTTTTCCAATTCTTCTTTGGCTTCATTCATTAAGGAAGAATGAAAAGCTCCCCCTACCTTCAGGATAATCGCTCTTTTTGCTCCGCGCTCTTCGGCCAATGTGCAGGCTTTCTGAATGGTTTCAAGCCGGCCTGAAAGCACGATTTGATCGCTCGCGTTTAAATTGGCAACTTCGCATCCCGCATCGGCAGCAATTTGTTCACAATCTTTTTCACTCAAGCCCATAACCGAAGCCATTGTTCCGGGATGTTTTTGCGCGCAAGATTCCATGGCGTTAGCTCGGCGCTGAACCAGCCGCAATCCGTCTTCGAAAGAAAGGGATCCACTTGCTGCCAGCGCAGTAAATTCTCCTAAACTAAGTCCGGCTGAAAATCCCGGCTGAACGTCAGGGCATTTTTCGCGCAAAACTGCAAGTGCTGCCATGCTGGCGGTAAAAATGGCGGGCTGGGCATGAAGAGTACGCGTTAGGTCTGTTTCCGGACCTTCAAAACAAAGTTGGCTGATGGAATATCCCAAAATGGCATCCGCGGTTTGAAAAACTTTTTTTGCGGATGGAAAAGATTCGGCAAGGTCCTTACCCATTCCAACGTATTGGGCGCCTTGTCCGGGGAAAAGAAAGCCAAGCTTGAATGGCATAAAATTTACCAGTGAATCAATGTCGAGGCCCACGTCAAACCTCCGCCAAAGGCCACGAGCACGACCTTAGAGCCTTTTTTGATTTTTCCACTTTTAACCGCTTCATAAAATGCCACAATGGTTGAAGCGCTCGACATATTTCCATAACGTTCAACATTGATGAAAATTTTTTCAATCGGAATTTCCAACCGTTCGGCAACAGCCTGAAGAATTCTCATATTGGCCTGATGCGGGATCAGGCAGTCAATGTCCCGGACGGTCAAATTCCCCTTCTTGAGAACTTCGCGTACGGCAAGCTCCATGGTCCGCACGGCTACTTTGAAAACTTCAGAACCCTGCATTTTTAAAAAATGCATTTTGTTTTGAAGAGTTTCCGCAGAAGGTGGGAACATCGATCCCCCGGCGGGCAGCTGCAAGATGTCCGCTTGTGAACCATCGGAACCTAAATAAGTGGCGATGATACCGTGTCCGTCGCTGGACCTGGAAACCACGGCCGCGCCGGCGCCGTCTCCGAAAAGAACACAGGTTGAGCGGTCCGTCCAATCGATAAATCCGGAAAGAACTTCACTGCCAACAACGAGAATATTTTTATATTGTCCCGAACGAATAAAAGCATCGGCAACAGAAAGAGCGTAGGTGAAGCCCGAGCAAGCAGCCGCCATGTCAAAAGCACCGCATTTGGCGCCGAGTTTATGCTGAATATAGCAAGCCGTGGAAGGAAAAAGCATATCGGGCGTGATCGTGGCCACGATAATTAAATCTAAATCTTCCGGTTTTAATTTTGCATTGCGAAGGGCTTCTTCGGCTGCGCGCACACCCAAATCGCTGGCGCTTTGGCCTTTTGCGGCAATATGCCGCTCGCGGATTCCGGTACGCGTTTGAATCCACTCATCGGTGGTATCCACCATTTTTTCCAAATCAAGATTGGTAAGAATTTTTTCTGGGATATAGGCGCCCAACCCGCTAATTGCGACTTGATAGCCTTGGGAAGACATTTACGACTTTACTTTCGTGCCGTTATGAGGAGAGATTGCTGGAGCGCTCGAAATTTTCTCGATGATATGGGTATTAATGTTTTGGGAAACAACTTCACCCGCAACCCGGATTGCATTACGGATGGCTTTAGATGACGAGATGCCGTGGCTGATAATCACGGTTCCATCCACTCCAAGAAGCGGAGCGCCTCCGGCTTCTTCATAATTAGTTTCGCGGCGAATGGACTCCATGGCCGGTTTACAAAGAAGAGCGCCCAGCATCGTAATCGGATTTTTCTTCAGTTCCCGCGTAATTAAGGCAACCGCTGTTTCAAGAACACTTTCGCACATTTTTAAAACGACGTTGCCAACAAAACCATCGCAGATAATGCAATCAACCTTTCCGGTAAAAAAATCACGTCCTTCGATATTTCCAATGAAGTTCAGACTTGATTCCCGCAAAAGTTTATAGGCTTCTTTCAGAACTTCTGTGCCTTTGGATTCTTCTTCACCGATATTCAAGAGTCCAATCGAAGGTCTTTTCTTTTTATAAATAGCGCGCGCATAAACATCCGCCATCACAGCATATTGGTAAAGCTCTTCGGCCGAGGGATTGATATTGGCGCCGACGTCCATGGCGATCGAAATACCGTGTAGTGTGGGGGTGCTGATGGCGATTCCAGGGCGTTTAATCCCAGGTAAAAGTCCAAGAATCAATGCGGATGCGGCAACTGCGGCCCCGGTGTTGCCGGCCGTCACGACCGCGTCAACTTTCTTTTGTTTCAAGAGATCGATACAAACACCAATGGACGAGCGCTTCTTTTTTTTAATTGCAGAGACCGGAGACTCCCCCATTTCCACGATTTCAGGAGCTTCTTCAAGAATGATTTTGCCTCCGAGTACGCGATGGCGATTGAGTTCCCGTTTGAGTGCTTCGGTTTGTCCGACCAAAACAACCTCCAAATGAGCAAAATCATTGGCTGCTGCCACTGCCCCTTCAACTACAACCTGCGGCGCGTAATCGCCGCCCATTCCGTCAACTGCGATGCGAATCATTGAATTATCTCCGAATTTATCGAGAAGGCTTTTTCTCTTTGACTTTAATTGTCAATACTTGTTTGCCCCGGTAATATCCGCAAGCGGGACAAATCCTATGATTCATCAGCGGACCGCCGCAATGAGTGCATTTGGATGTTCCCGGTGCGGTCAAAAAGTCATGAGCGCGGCGCAGGCGTGTTCGCGTATTGGAATGACGACGTTTTGGATTAGCCATGGTGTTTCTCCTTCTTCTTTAATCTTGTCATTCGGACTTCCGAAAAAAAGCCGCCGGATGTTTGTTTGTCGCATTGACACTTTGTTTCATTAAGATTGACGCCGCATTTGGGGCAAAGTCCCTGACAATCTTTGCGGCAAACAAATGAAATCGGATGATCAAGAATCAGAACTTCCCGAATATCCGGCAAAGTTTCAATCTCTTCTTTGCCTTTGATTTCATAAAAAAATTCAAACGGCTGTTCCACACGGTCTGGAACAGCCTTTAGACATCGGCCGCAGATATGATCAATTTCACTGCGGAGCAAACCGCGGAAAGTGAGAGTGTCGAGACCTTTCTCGACCGTCCCCTGCATTTCAAGCGGTTTGGAATATTTAAGGTCGACAAATTCAATCTCAAGTTTTTTAGGATCGTACTTCTGCGAAACCGCAGCAGGGACCCCAGTTTTATAATCATGTAAATAGATTTTCATAAATAAAGACGTTCATGAATTTTTTTTGCCACAAATTTTGGAACAAAATAAGAAATGTCCCCTTTTAAAGTCGCGATTTCCTTGATCAACCTTGACGAAACGTAAAAATGGGATTCTGACGGCATTAAAAACACCGTGTCCACTTTCATCGAAAGCCTGCGGTTTGTCAGGGCCATCTGGAATTCATAATCAAAATCAGAAGTGGCCCGCAATCCGCGGATAATCGTCCTAGCTTTTTTTGAGACTGCGTATTCGACAGTCAAGTTGTTCATACTGTCGACTTTGACTCCGCGCAGCCCCTTGACCGCCCGGCGCATGAAATCCAGGCGCTCCTCAACGGTAAACATGGTCTGTTTTTCAGCGTTAACCGCCACGACAATCAGGACTTCGTCAAAGAGCGATAGAGCCCGTTTAACCAGGTCCAAATGACCGTAAGTAACGGGATCAAAGCTCCCCGGATATATAGCTCTTCGTTTCTCCATGTTTTGACTCCAGCCGGAATAAAAACGATAAGCAAGCCTGCCCTATTCGTTTCGTCCGGGTTAATCGCAACTCTTGAAAGGATGGAGGTATTTCTTCATGCCGGGAGTGGCCCACGACAATGTGCGCGAAAGGCGTCAATATACCAGATAGGTCGAGCTTGTTCAACGTCTTTTTCACAAGTCCTTGATTGAACGGAGGATCCACAAACACAACCGAGTAAAGTTGGCCCTCTTTTTTGAGTTTATCAATGCTTCGGAGCACATCCCCTTTAATGATTCGGCTTCGGGGCGTCAAATTAAGATCTTTGAGATTGGTCTGAATGACCCGGACGGCCCAATCGGCTTGATCCACGAAGGTCACGTCTAAAGCGCCGCGGCTCAGCGATTCGAGTCCGACGCTCCCGCTTCCCGAGTATAAATCCAAAATGTGTTTGCCGATGACCAATCCTCCCAAAACATTAAATAAAGTTTCCTTGGTTTTGTCGGTCATAGGCCGAGTTAAACGCGATTTTGGAAATTGAATTTTTCGTGATTTTAACTCTCCGCCAATAATTCTCATAAGTTTCTCGATCCTCCGTTAGTACCGCAGGGGAAATTGTTCTAAATGATTTTGAATAGCACGCCATTCCGGCGATGACTCTCTTGCCGACCGGTGAATTAAATCCAGCGCAATCTTTCGGGTCTTAAGCAAAATTTCATAGTCCAATACGGGATTGGCAATATGGAATAAAGGTTCACCGCTCTGGCGTGTGCCCCAAAAATCTCCCGCTCCGCGCAATTTCAGGTCTTCTTCCGCAATTAAAAAGCCGTCTTGTGATTTTGTTAAAATCCGGAGGCGTTTTTTCCCTTCCTCCGTTTTCGGTTCTCCAAAAAGAAAACACTCCGAGGGATTGACTCCCCGGCCAATGCGGCCGCGCATTTGATGAAGCTGAGAAAGTCCGAACCGTTCCGCATTTTCGATGACAATGGCGGTAGTATTCGGATTATCGACGCCGACTTCAATGACAGATGTTGCCACAAGAACGGAAATTTCTCCACGATTAAAAGCCTGCATGCTTCGATTCCGTTCCTCCGTGCTTAACCGGCCATGGACAAGCCCGATTGAAATATCCTTAAAAACAGATTTTTTCAGTCTTTCATATTCCCGGGTGGCCGCAAGCATATCGCTTTTTTCCGTTTCCTCGATCAGAGGAAAAATGAAATAAGCCTGCTCCCCTTTCTGGATTTTTTGAAGAATGCGAAGCAGAACATCTTCCTGTTTGGCTCGGGTAATCCAATAAGTTTTGACGGGTTTTCTTCCCGCCGGAAGTTCTTTGAGCGCTGAGACATCCAAATCACCGTAAACCGTAAGTGCTAAGGTGCGCGGAATGGGTGTTGCAGTCATGACGAGTTGATGCGGCCGCGGATTCATATTCAGCAGCTGGCATCGCTGATGAACGCCAAATTTATGCTGCTCGTCGACAATGACCAGTGACAGTTTCCCAAAGCGAATATCTTCCTGCAAAAGCGCATGGGTCCCCACTAAAAGCATGGGCTTGCTCTGGCGAAGTTCTGCGATGAGCCGTTCCCGGCGCGCAGGTGGAGTACTTGCGGTAATTAATTCCACCGGAATTGAAAAGGCTTCAAGAAACCGAGCAAGAGTTCTGTAATGCTGTTCAGCTAGAATTTCGGTCGGGACCAGGACAGCTGCCTGATAATTATTTTTAACGGCGGCAAGCGCAGCAAAAGCAGCGATGACGGTTTTACCGCTGCCCACATCGCCCATGAGCAAGCGATTCATAGGGATCGTTTTCCCCAGATCTTCAACCAGACTTTTCAGCGCACTCTCTTGGCCTGCAGTCAATCGAAACGGAAGACTCTTTTTGAAGTCTTCTATCCAAGTGGATGCGATTGGCAATGCGGAGGCGCGATACTTGCTTTTCATATGTTCGATTTTTTTTAAGAGAGTCATTTCAAAAAGAAGAAATTCATCAAAAACAATACGATAACGCGCTTCATCTAATTTTTGAAAGGAACTCGGGAAATGCATTTCGCGTATAGCTTCCGAGAGTTCCATCAACTGATGTTCTTTGCGAAAAGCCGGCGTGAGGTATTCTTGAATCGATTTTTCCAGCTGGGTCTGGACCACTTCACGCAGCGTCGTGCGCAGAGAGCGTTGAAAAAGTCCTTCGGTGAGAGGATAAATGGGTGTAATGCGTCCGGTGTGAATTCCCTCCTGATCCTGGTCAAACAACTCATATTCGGGTGAAATCATTTGAAGCCGGTCTTGATAAAGGTCGACTTTACCGTAAAAAATGACTTCTTGATCGGGCTGGAATTGATTTTTTAAATAAGGCTGATTAAACCAGATGGCGGGAATGGCGCCGGTTTCGTCTCCGATGAGAACCTCGACAAGCCGAGTCCGGCGCATCGGTTTTAATTTGACGGTCAAAATTTTGCCGCGAAGAGTAATGGTTTCGCCAGGAAGAACTTGGGAAATTGTTTTTAAGTGGCTGCGGTCTTCGTAGCGTCTGGGGAAAAAGTAAAGCAGATCACGGGGCGAGCGGACACCAAATTTCTCTAAGAGAAGGGCTTTTTTTGGACCCACCCCTTTCAGAAAACGTATGCCAGAGGTTTCAACCGGAGCTTGAATATTCATCGGTGCTGAACAACACCAATTTGTTTAGGGATTTGGGGCAGAGGGTGCAGCGGCATTTGTTTCGGCCGGTTTTGCCGCGGGTGCCGGAGGAGTATTCGTTTTTTGCTCTTCTTTGATTTTTTCCAGTGCTTTTTTAATAGCGGCGACATCTACAGGAGCCGTTTGCTGGCGATTTCCTTCCAACAGACTTCGACTCTTACGAACTTCGATAATATCGAGACCGATGCAGGTAAAAAGAAAGCAAATGGCAGCGACCGTCGTGGCCTTGGAAAGAAAATCGGCGGCCCGTGTACCAAATAAAGACTGCACATTCCCACTTCCAAAGTTAGGCCCCGTTAATCCTTGGCCGCGGCCTGCTTGAAGCAGAATAACAGCGATTAATAGAAAACAAACGATGACGTGCACAGTGGTAATTAAAATAGTAATCATTTTCTAGCCTCGACCTTGGATTGTTCAGCTGCCAGAACGACAAGTTGTGAGAAAGATTCTGCTTTTAAAGATGCTCCACCGACCAGGGCTCCATCCACATTAGGTTTTCGAATGAGTAAGCCAATATTATCCGGCTTCACACTGCCGCCGTAAAGAATCAAAACGCGCGAAGCAACTTCACCGCCATATTTTTCATTTAAAAGCCGGCGGATATAGGAATGCATTTGTTCCGCTTGTTCAGGAGTGGCCGTCTTCCCTGTTCCAATGGCCCACACGGGTTCATACGCGATCACAAGCCGCAAGATGTCTTCTTTAGTCAAGTCTGCAAACGATTGATCGAATTGACCTTTGACAACTTCCAGAAATTGGCGATTGTCCCGTTGAGCGAGAGTTTCACCGATGCAAACAATGGGAATTAAACTGTATTTCAATGCGATTTTGACTTTCTCATTAATGAAATCGTCTGTCTCATGAAAATATTGGCGCCGTTCAGGATGACCTAAAATGACATACCGGCATCCAACATTTTTAATCATAATGGGAGAAATTTCTCCCGTGAAAGCACCTTCCGTAGCAGGATAGATATTCTGCGCACCGAGGGCAATCGGGCCATCTGCTAAGATTTTGGAAACTGCGGCCAAAGCTGTAAATGGCGGGCAAATCACAACGTCACAATCCGTGACTTTATAAACGCCGGCCTTGATGGTTTGGACAAGCGTAACTGCTTCGTCCACAGTCTTGAACATTTTCCAGTTACCGGCAATGAGAGGTTTTTTCATAAGGGATTATTTAGCAGCAAGTATGCGCGGATTTTTGACCCTTTGTGTTGGATTTGTCCAAAAGCGCATCAACGCCCGGAAGGACTGTGCCCTCTAGATATTCCAGAGAGGCTCCTCCACCGGTGGACACATGGGCCATTTTATTTTCGAGCCCGAGCGCAATCACAGCAGCGGCGGTATCTCCTCCGCCGATAATGGTCGTTGTTCCTTTTTTAGCGGCCAGGAATTGAGCAATTTCACGGGTCCCGTAATCAAACGGCGGAATTTCAAAAACACCGACAGGACCGTTCCAAACAACAGTTTTTGCTCCCGCAAGAAGTTCTTTATATTTTTTTACGGTTTCCGGCCCGATATCAAAACCCGACCAACCGTCAGGAATGTCGCCCGTCACGATTTGAGACGGAGCGCCTTTTTCCATTTTTTGTGCGATCACACGGTCTATAGGAAAATATAAGGGGAAATTTTTTGCCTTGGCTTTTGCCAGAGCTTCTTTAGCGGCGGGTTCTCCGGCCGGCTCAAATTTTGAATTTCCGATTTTGATTCCCTGCACTTTATAGAAGGTATAAGCCATTGCCCCGCCGATTAAAATCATGTCGGATTTTTCGATTAAATTGCTGATGAGTTTGATTTTATCGGAGACTTTGGCTCCGCCTAAGATAGCGACAAAAGGCCGGTCTGGATTACTTGTGGCTTTATCAAAATATTCAATTTCCTTAGCCAGAAGAAAACCGGCAACGGCTGGTAAACACTTCGTGATTCCAGCGGTCGAAGCATGAGCCCGGTGCGCTGCTCCAAAGGCATCATTAACATAAATCTCGCCGAGCGACGCTAATTCCTTGGCAAAAGCAGGATCATTTTTCTCTTCTTCTTCATGAAAGCGAAGATTTTCAAGCATTACGATATCGCCGGTTTTCATCTCTTTAACCGCGGCTTGTACAGCCGGGCCAACACAATCTGAAAGGAGTTTTACATTCCGTTTGAGAAGCTTACCAAGATGATTGGCCGCGGGTTTGAGTGTGTATTTGGGATCCGGCTTGCCTTTGGGACGTCCTAAATGGGACATCAAAATAAGTTTGGCGTTTTGATCCAAAGCATAACGAAGGGTATCAAGGGATTTGGTAATACGGCTGTCGTCAGTGATATTCCCCTGTTCATCCTGGGGAACATTGTAATCGACCCGAATCAGCACTCTTTTATTTTTGATATCAATGTCTTTGATGGTTTGTTTATGCATAGACGAGCAATTATATCGATTTTGCCTCATTTTCCAAGTGATTTTCCAAAAGGCATATTTTGAGCTTATGTTATAATCCCGCCATGCCAAAACAAGCTCTGACCAAGATTGTTTTTCTCGATGCCGGCACCGTGGATTACGGAGACATTTCCCTTCGAGATTTTAAACGTTTGGGAAAATTTAAGGCCTATCGATTGACACCGCTTCAAAAAATTGTTTCGAGAATACAAGCGGCTTCCATCGTCATGACCAACAAATGCCGGCTTAATGCAGAAATACTTTCAAAAGCCCGGCTTTTAAAACTGATTGTGCTGGCCGCCACCGGGACAAATAACGTGGATCTCGATTATTGCCGCAAGCATCAAATCGCGGTTGCGAATGTGGCCGGATATTCCACGGAATCCGTGGTGCAATTCACCTTTGCCTTTCTTTTATCGTTGGCCGGCAATTTGAACGAATTGAATAAAGCATCTCATGACGGCACCTGGAGCCGCTCCCCCTTTTTTAGTCTGCCTGGAATATGCTTTCACGAA
Source organism: Candidatus Omnitrophota bacterium (assembly GCA_016196555.1). GTDB lineage: Bacteria > Omnitrophota > Omnitrophia > Omnitrophales > Aquincolibacteriaceae > JACPXK01. The sequence goes on from JACPXL010000002.1 coordinate 80,220, forward strand.
ATACGTGGGAGAATTTTGGGGATTATAGGTTATGGCGATATCGGAAGCCGTGTGGCCCAAATCGCCCGGACTTTTGGGATGCAGGTGCTTATTGGAAAAATTCCGGGAAGAATCTATTCGAATGCAGAGAAAAAGAATCGCATCTCAATTGAAACATTGATGAAAAAGTCAGATTTCGTCAGCCTCCATGCTCCGCTTACACCGCTCACCGAAAAAATCATCAATGCCCGAACATTAAGAATGATGAAGAGGGAAGCCTTCCTTATTAATATGGCACGAGGCGGGCTTGTTGATGAAAAAGCCCTTCGGCAAGCATTGATCAGCAGAAAAATTGCCGGCGCAGCATGCGATGTTTTATCGCAAGAACCTCCGGCCCGAAATCATATTTTGCTTAACACTCCAAATCTTCTATTAACGCCTCACATTGCTTGGGCAAGTTTGGAAGCGCGCGAGCAGCTCGTTCGAGAAATGGCAGAGAATATTCGGGCGTTTCAGGCGGGACGTAAACGAAGCCGCGTTGTTTGATCAGTTCCTGAAATTTGAATTGCGCGTGATTTCAGCATAACCTTCCCGGAAAGTTGGAAATTGAAAAGAATACCCAAGCGATTTTAATTTTTTATTGGAGCAACGCTTTCCCCCCGGAGGCGAGTTTTTCAAAGAATCTTCATCCACCTTATCGACTAGACCGAGCGAATGGTAAAAAGAAGCTCGGCAGACAGGCTCATCATCCACTGCTAAATAGATGGATCCGGCCTCTGCTTTTTTGAATATCACCGGCATCATGGCTGCGATGTCGCTGACATGAATCATATTCACATATTCGTTCTGATTATTGGGCGTCATGGAATGATTCGAACGCGTCAAAGTATTTCGCTCCGGGCCATAAATTCCACCGAGCCGCAATATGACAACGGGAAATCCCGAATGAAGCAAAGCCTCTTCCGCCTGCAGAAGAATTCGCCCTCGCTCATTCTCCGGCTCCGGTGAGATTTGTTCATCAATCCATTCACCTTTTTTATCTCCGTAGACGCCTGTGCTGGAGAGATAAACAATCAAATTTGGCGGAAATTTCTTTTGAAGAACTTTGAGAAGATTAGCAATGCCGGTAAGATAAATTTCGCGATAAGCCGATTCGCTGCGATCATCGGGCGCCGCGGAAATGACCACGAAAGAAACGTCCGGGATATCGGTTAGTGTTTCAGGTTTTGTCAGGTCGGCAATAATCGGTGTAATTCCAGCGGCTTCAAGTTGGGGCCTATTTTTATCGGAACGGATAATCCCCCACACCTTTTGCTTTTGTTCCCGGAAATACTTTCCAATCACGGTGCCGGTATAACCGCATCCCACAATCAAAATTCGATACATGCTTTAGTTTTTCTTCAATTCCTTGGGAAGGCAGTCGATTTTGGCGGCGAGAATAAAGTCATTTTCTGACAAGCCACCAATCGCATGCGTGCTTAATTCAATTCGAAGTTTTCGATAGCCGGTCAGATGAATGTCCGGATGATGATTGTCCGCTTCGGCGAGATCCGCAATGCGGTTAATAAGCCCTACCGCAGCGACAAAATTCTTCATCGAATACTCAGCATAAATTAATTCCGCATTTCCCTTTAAGTGCCAATCGGTAAGCTCTTGAAGGTATTTCTCGGATTCCGCGCGGCTAAGCTTAGCAACACCCCCCTCACAAGGAACACACTTTTTATCGGCTAATTCCGTTTTTGAGTTTTTCATAGGCTCTCCGCTTGCTATTTTTACCTGAATTATTTTACCGCGATTTGAGGAAAATACGGAGGTTAATCTTCTTCTGTGGCTTGATCGTCTAGTTCTTCGACAATAATATTGCATTGATTGTCTTGAAATAAAACGACGCCAGCGCGGAGCGGAATGGACTTAAACCCGGCGATTTTGATTTCTCCTTCTGGCAGAGCGCCAATTAAAGGGTAGTGATGGGCCAAAAGCTCATACTCCCCTTCATCGCCGGAGAGATAAACAGACTCCACTTCTTCATTGAAAAGCATGCGTTTGAGGCTAATAACTTGAAGGCGAAATTTTCCTGCCATATGGTTAAACTATACCCGCTTACCGAGTGAGGGTCAAATCTTCCCAAGGCGGCGAAAAAGGACAAAAAACAGTAAAAATCCTCCAAAACAAGCCACAATCGAAGCGCCGGTCGGAAGATCAAATGCATAGGACAAAATTACGCCGGCAATACTTGTTATGATTCCGATAATCCATCCGGTGAAAAGCCGTGCGCGCAATTGTGTTTGCAAAAGACACGCCACCACAGCAGGCACGATCAAATAGGAGAAAACCAGCAAGACTCCGGCAATATGCACCGAACTGGTGACCACAAGACCAAAAGAAAGATAAAAAATAATGTCCCACTTTTTTATGGAAACCCCATCTCGCTTCGCCTTTTCCGGCTGAGTCGATATCAGGAGGAATTTTTTCCGGTAAACCCAGTGAAAACCGCCAACCGCAATGTAGAGGACCGCCATTTTGATAATTTCTGGAAAACTCACTAATAGGATATTACCCACCAGCATATAACGTATATGCTCGTCGCCCTCCGGCGAATGGCTGAGAATCAGAATTGTCAGGGCTGCCGAAACAGCGTACACAATCCCGATGATCGCCTCCTGGGGAATTTTTTCCTCCCTCGTTCGAGTCCACGCAAAAATAAAGGCACCCAAGCTGGTTGCGGCTAAAGAAAACCAGTAAGTCACCGGCCCGTGAAGATCGAAGTAAAAAAGTGAAGCAATCGTCGCTCCCAAGGCCGCAATTTGGGCCAGGGCCAAATCGACGAAAACAACCTTTCGTTCGATCACATGAATCCCTAAATAAGAATGAATTCCTGCCAGGACGAAGCAAGCGAGAAGAGGTTTCCACATCAAAAGAAAAAAATCATGCATGAGAATTTTCTCCTTCATGACGGATTGATAAAGCTTCAACAATAAGTCCAATATCATAATCGAATAATCCGAAATAATCTTGGTTTTGCTTATTTTCTCCGACCGATTGGGCCAGATTCACGACTTGGGCGCCGGTGGCCGCGGCAATTTTCTCAGGCGTTTTCTTTTCGTGAAAAGATTCTTTCACAATCATTTTTATCTGGACCTTATTCATTAATTCAATGAGTTCTGCCATATGTTTGGCTGTGGGCGGAATCCCGGGATTGGGCTCGATATAGCCGGCAACTTTTAAACCGAATCTCTGAGCAAAATACGGCCAGCTATTGTGATAAGTTACGATCGATGTTCCCTGATAGGGCGACATTTGCTTTTCCCATCTTTGCATCGCCTCATCTAATTTACGGTTAAAATTCTGCAGATTCTGAGCAAAAAAATTAGCCTGTTCAGGATAAAGCTTCGAAAGTCCCGCCGCGATATTTTGGGCGATTATTTTTCCATTCATTGGATCGATCCAATAATGCGGATTGCCGAAAACGTGAATGTCTCCCTGCACACGCGAGAGACTGGTTGGTATTTCCAGCAGCGAAATCCCTTTGGATACGTCGATCTGTCTTTCTCCATTGGGCCACATTAAATCTGTCTTACCGACAGCATCCAAAAGCGGTCCCCGCCAGATTTCCAAATCAAGTCCCCCATGAATAAAGACATCGGCCTTTTTTAATTTAAGAATGTCTTTAGGCGTGGGGGCGATAAAGTGAATATCGCGATTGGGTGAAGCAATCGAGTAAATATTTGCTTCATTCCCTGCAATCTCCTGGGCAATGCTGGCAAAGGTGCTCGTGCTGGTTACGATTTTAAGCTGGGAGGCGGCCAGTAAATTTTGCATGTTTAATCCCAATAAAGCGAAAA